>JAEEOO010000061.1 GCA_016284315.1 Lachnospiraceae bacterium
GATGTATCTTGATGAACTTGAGATGCTTCCCGAGTATAGCGACGGTGAAAAGAGAGCCTATACAATTCAGGCTATGGCCGGTGAGAAAGATGCCCGGAGCAAGCTTACGGAAGTTTATTTAAAGGATGTAGTTCAGATCGCAAAGATCTACAACGGACAGGGCGTACTTATCGAAGATCTTATAGGCGAAGGAAATGTGGCTCTTGCAGCTGCAGTTACCATGCTTGATTCTCAGGAAAAGCCCGAGGATTGCGAAGGCATGATCGTTAAGTATGTTATGGATGCCATGGAGGAACTCATCAAGGAGAATAACGATTCTTCTGAAGTCAGTGACAAGGCTCTTGCAAGAGTTAATAATATATTTGAAAAGGCTGATAAGCTTTCAAAGGAGTATGCTCGTAAAGTCACTGTTGAAGAACTTTGTGAAGAAGAGCATTTATCAAGGAAAGCGGTCATTGATGCCATAAGGATCAGCGGATTTGCCATTGATTCAATTGAGACCCCTGATGAATTAAAGGGTATTGAGTAGCATGAAAAAATCGATTTACGAAGATTACAAATACAGCATGCAGGATACAAGCTGTTTATATGTAGGTTCAAAGTACACGATCAATGAAATCGCCGAAAATGATGAGATACTTTTCAAATTTAGGAAAGTATGCGTTGAAAGTTTAAAGGGCGACGGAGACGGAGAGGATACTTTAGAGACTATTCTTTACTATCTTGAGCCCAGAGACTTTAGGGTTCAGGTTTTAAAGCAAATGCGTTCTAAGGTTAAGGTTAACGTCATTCGCGAGAAAAAGAGACTTTTCGGTAAGAGAAAAAAAGAGTATGTTACGGAAATGATGAGTATACCTGAGCTTACTTCCCTTTCTAAAGAGGAAAAGGAGGGACTTGGACTTGTGATCCAGGAAATCAGGGTAAATAAACTTGCTCTGCTTACTGTATAATATAAAAAGTAATTAATTATAGAACGGAGATCATAAATGAAACTTGAAGATTTAAAAGCTTATGAAATACTTGAGGATGAGCAGATTGATGATATCGCCAGTCGTGCTGTAAGACTTAGACACAAAAAGACCGGCGCTAAGGTTGCTATCCTTTCGAATGATGACAATAACAAAGTATTCTGTATCGGATTCAGAACTCCCCCCAAGGATTCGACAGGTGTAGCTCACATTACCGAGCACTGCGTACTTTGCGGATCAAAAGAGTTCCCTGTAAAGGATCCCTTTATCGAACTGGCAAAGGGTTCACTCAATACTTTCCTTAACGCAATGACATATTCGGATAAGACCGTTTATCCTGTAGCAAGTTACAACGATGCTGATTTTCAGAATCTTATGCACGTTTATCTTGATGCGGTATTTTACCCCAATACATATTTAAACGAGGCTATTTTCCGTCAGGAAGGTTGGCACTACGAGTTTGATGAGGAAGGTAAGCTCTTCATCAATGGTGTAGTTTATAACGAGATGAAGGGAGCATACTCATCACCTGATGACGTTCTTTACAGACAGGTTCAGAAATCACTCTATCCCGATTCTGTTTATGGTGTAGAGTCAGGCGGAGACCCTGATTTCATTCCCGACCTTACATATGAGCAGTTCCTTGATTTCCACAGGGCTTATTATCATCCTTCAAACAGCTATATCTATCTCTATGGTGACATGGATATGGCCGAGAAACTTGATTATATCGACAGAGAGTATCTTTCGAAGTTTGATTACAGAAAAGTTGACTCAGAGATTGATGATGCAAAGCCTATTACAGAGAGAAGAGTTGAGAGATGCAAGTGTTCACTTGCCGAAGGCGAGAGCGCACATGACAATACTTTCCTTACACTCAACTTCTCATATGGTCATTCAGTAGACCGTGAATACTATATGGCTATGCAGCTCCTTGAGTCTGTTCTTATCTCAAATCCCGGAGCTCCTCTTAAGCAGGCTCTTATCGAAAAGGGAATCGGAGATGATGTATACAGCATTCTCGAAATGGGAATCAAACAGCCTTTCTTTGGTATCGTAGCCAAGGGAACGGAGGCTTCAAAAGAGAAAGAATTTGTTGATACAATTACCGAGACCGTTAAAAAGATCGTTGCAGAAGGCTTTGATAAAAAGGCTCTTCTTTCAACCATCTTAAAGGAGGAGTTCAAGTACAGAGAGGCTGACTTCGGTCATTATCCCAAGGGACTTATGTATGGCCTTCAGTCCTATGATTCATGGCTTTATGATGAGACAATTCCTTTTGTACACATCAAGTGCCTTGATACCTTCGCTAAGATGAAGGAATACGCGAAGACTGATTACTTCGAGAAGCTTTTAAAGGCAGTTGTACTTGATAACCCTCATTCTTCACTTGTTGTTGTAGAGCCCGAGCTTGGCCTTGCTGAGAAGAAGGCAGATGACCTTGCCAAGAAACTTGCTGAGTATCAGGCATCTCTTTCAAATGAAGATATTGACAAGATCAAGGCTGATTTTGAGAAGCTCAGAGCATTCCAGGAGCAGGTTGATACTCCGGAGAATCTCGCAAAGATACCTCTTATCTCAAGAAGTGATATCAAGAAAGAGGCAGAGAATTTTGACAACAAGATCACTGAGATCAGTGGCGTAAAGGCTATCCTTCACGATTACAGAACAACAGGAATTTCCTATCTTTCACTTATGTTTGACCTTAAGGATGTTCCCGGTGACCTTTATCCTTACATCGGACTCCTTGTAGCAACACTTGGAAATATTGATACCAAGAATCATAAGTATGCGGAGCTCAACAATGAGATCGGTCTTATTGCCGGCGGCATGAACTTCTCAAGAGAGCTTTTCTCAAACGACGAAGACGGAGATTCATACAAACAGTTCTTCTCTATCAAGACAAAGTATCTTTATGAGAATGCTTCAAAGGTTATGGACTTCATCAAGGAGATTATCTTTGAGACTAAGTTTGATGATACTGTAAGGATTGCTGAAATTCTTGCCGAGGCTAAGTCTTCAATGCAGTCAAGCATGAACTCTGCGGGTAACTATGTTGCATTCCAGAGAGCCCTTGCAGGATTTACCAAATCTGCTAGAGTTACCGAAATCACTTCCGGTATCGAGTACTACAGATTTATCACCGATCTTATCGATAACTTTGATGCAAAGAAGGCAGAGGTTACTGCTAAACTTGAAGAACTTTGCAAGATTGTATTCAGACCCGAGAACTTCATGGTTGACCTTACCAGCGATAAGGAAGCCGGAGTTGAAGGACTCAAAGCAAGCATTGCAGATTTAAGTAAATCTCTTTATACCGAGAATGTAAGAAAAGAGCAGTTTGTTCCCGAACTTATTCAGGGTAACGAAGGCTTTATGACTGCAGGTCAGGTTCTTTATGTATGCCGCGCAGGTAACTTCAGAAAAGATGGCTTAAAGTTCACCGGAAGCCTTAATGTATTAAAGACTATCATGGGATATAATTACCTTTGGGAGAATATCCGCGTTAAGGGCGGTGCTTACGGATGCTCAAGCAGATTCTCAAGAAACGGTAACTGCTTCTTTGTTTCATACAGAGACCCTAACCTTTCAAGAAGTATCAAGGTTTACGAAGATGCTGTTGATGCAATGAAGAACTTTGATGTTGACGAGAGAACCATGACCAAGTATGTCATTGGTACTTTCAGTGAGCTTGATACTCCTTTGAATCCTGCAGCAAAGGGAACAAGATCCTTGAGCGCGCTTCTTTGTGACGTTACCTACGAGGATGTACAGAAGGCACGTGAAGAAGCTCTTAACTGTACAGTAGAAGATATCAGAAAGACTGCAGATTATATCAAGTCATTCCTTTCCTGTGGCAAGCTTGTTGCTGTAGGAAATGCAGCAAAGATCAAAGAAGAGAAAGAACTCTTTGATAAGGTTGAGAACCTGTTTTAATATATAAATAGCCTGTTTTTAAAGTTTTAAAAATTTTTTTGAAATAAATTGCAACATTTGACTTTTGTTTACGTCTTATATAGCAAGAGACAATAAAACAAAAGTCACCGCTGTGGCGGTGGGGATTAAGGAGGACATTTATGAAAAAAAGATTTTTAGCAACAATAGGTATTGCGGTAAGCGCAGCGATGCTCTTAACCGCCTGCGGTGGAGGCAACAAATCTACTTCATACAGCGGTTATAGCAATTATGCAGCTACCGAAAGCTGTGCAGAAGCGTCCGGATCGGCTTATTATGATGATTACAACTATGATTACGGATATGCAGAGGAAGCTACTGTAGCTGACTATGATGATTTCGGAACAACCTCCGGAAGTTCATCAGGATCACAGGCTGATTCAGTTACGGATTCCGCATCTGTATCCGACAAGACTAAGGTTGATAATAACAGAAAGCTGATCAAGACGGTTGACCTTGATGTTGAGACCAAGGAATTTGATTCCCTTATCACTACTCTTGACAGCCAGGTTGAACTCTTTGGCGGATATGTTGAATCTCAGAACACCTGGAACGGCAGCCGCTATGATTACTACGGAAATTATCAGTCCTATAGCGCAAGAAATGCAAGCTACACTATTAGGATTCCAAGAGAGAACCTTTCAGCATTCATTGATACCTTCTCACCTCTTTGTAATGTGACAAACAGAAGTGAGAGCGTACAGGATATCACTCTTTCATATGTTGACCTTGAGAGCCACAAGCAGGCACTTCTCACCGAAGAGCAGACTCTTAACGAACTTATGAGCCGTGCTACCGAAATGGAAGATATCCTTACGATCGAGGACAAACTTACCGACATCCGTTATCAGCTTCAGAGTATGGAATCACAGCTTCGTACCTACGATAACAAGGTTACTTACAGCACAGTTTATATCGATATCAAAGAAGTTAAGGAACTTACCATTGAAGAGCCCGAACCTGAGACCTATTGGGATAGAATGAGATCTAATTTTACTGACAGTATGGAAACTCTGTTTGAGAGACTTCAGGATTTCAGTATCTGGTTTGTAGCAGCTCTTCCTCACCTTCTTATCTGGGGTGCGATCATCTTTGGTATTGTTATGCTGGTAAGAGGCATCATTGTACACAATATTAAGAAGGCAAGAAAGCGCCGTGAAGAAGATATCAAGAACGGTTTAGCACAGCCTCAGCCCATCTATTATGCACAGCCTTATTACGGACCTGTTCCCACTCAGCAGACTACTGCTCAGACTCAGCAGGTAACTGTTAACACACAGGCTGTAGCAAAGACTGATGCAACTAAAGCAGATGACAAGAAAGAAGAAAAGAAAGATAAGTAATTTATGATAAACACCACAAAGTCCGGTTTTGTAACTCTTATCGGAAGACCTAATGTTGGTAAATCTACACTGATGAACCACCTTATCGGTCAGAAGATCGCGATTACATCCAATAAACCGCAGACCACAAGAAACAAGATACAGACTGTATATACCGATGAGAGAGGTCAGATCGTATTTCTTGACACTCCGGGTATCCACAAATCTAAGAACAAGTTGGGCGACTACATGGTTGGCGTCGCCCAGCGTACCTTAAATGAAGTGGATATTGCGGTATGGCTGGTTGAACCGACAGATTATATAGGTGCCGGAGAAAGACATATCATCGAGCAGCTTAAGAAGGCTAAGTGCCCTGTATTTCTTGTGATCAACAAGATCGATACGGTTAAGAGAGAACAGCTCCTTCCCTTTATCGATACATACAGAAAGGAACTGGACTTTGCGGAAGTTATCCCGGTTTCTGCCATGAAGGGAGATAACTGTGATGTTCTTCTTGAACAGCTTTTTAAGTATCTTCCTTACGGTGATCTTTTCTATGATGAGGAAACCGTTACCGATCAGCCCATAAGACAGATCGCATCGGAACTTATCAGAGAAAAGGCATTAAGACTTTTATCAGATGAGATTCCTCACGGAATCGCAGTAACCATTGAGCAAATGAAGGATCGCGGAGGCATATACGATGTTGACGCTACTATTTACTGCGAGAGGGAATCCCATAAAGGAATAATCATCGGAAAGGGTGGGGCAATGCTTAAGCAGATAGGTTCCAAGGCCCGTCCGGAGATAGAAGCAATGCTGGAGTCACAAGTAAACTTAAGACTCTGGGTTAAGGTTAAGAAGGACTGGAGAGATTCAGACCTGCTCCTTAAGAACTTCGGATACAGAGATGATGAAAAGAAATAGTACTGACATAAAACAGGTGCGATTAGGCACCTGTTTTTGTGGTATTATAACGAGGAAAATAGACGTTATGCAGGATTTTATCGCGGTAACCGGCATTGTTTTAAAACAGGCTCCCGTAGGAGAAGCTGACAGAAGAGTTACTATTCTTACAAATTCAAGAGGAAAAATATCGGCATTTGCAAGAGGCGCAAGAAAGCCTAATTCAAGGTTTGCTGCCACGACCTGTCCTTTCTGCTTCGGTACGTTTAAGCTTTATGAGGGAAGGGATGCTTATAATATCGCGGATACGGACATCAAGAATTATTTTGAAGAATTCAGGATGGACATTGATGCATCATTTTATGCTACCTACTTTGCGGAGATAGCCGATTATTATTGCAGGGAAAACAATGACGAAAGAGACATGATGAAACTCTTTTATCAGTCATTAAGAGCGCTTTGTGCTCCGAGCCTTCCCAATGAACTGGTAAGAGCGGTTTATGAGCTTAAATCCATCGTTGTAAACGGTGAATATCCCGGTGTACCGGAGGATATGAATTTAAGCGAGTCGGCGGTCTATACCCTTGAATTTATCAGGACCAGTCCTGTAGAATCTTTGTATTCATTTAATGTGACTGATAGCGTCCTTAGCGAGATAAAGTCTGTTTCAAAACTTTATTGCAAACGCTATATGGACCATAAATTTAAAAGCTTAGAGATTTTAGAGATAGGCGGAGAGAATTAATGCAGATCAAATGCGAGTATTGTGACAATTATTTTTCGGACAAAGAAGAAGTTTGCCCCTATTGTAATGCGCCCAACGACGGTATCGTCAGAACCGGAACAGGTGCACCTACTACCATTGAAGAACTGAAAGAATTTGTAAAAAAGCATGGTATTCCTGCTGAGAATCTTAGATTCTTTATTGGACAAAATTATACCGGTGCCAAGGCTTTCGGAATCTATAAGGACGAAGAACTTGGGGAGTTTGTTGTTTATAAAAACAAAAGCGATGGTTCCAGAGCTGTAAGATATCAGGGTAAGGATGAGGCTTACGCTGTAAATGAGATTTATCAGAAACTGAAGGAAGAGTGCAATAACTATAAGGCTTTTGAGAATGATAAAAAGATCAAATATGAGCCTTCTCATTCGAATAATTCATATTCTTCACAGGGTTCTTCGGGAGGAAGAAAGAACAATAATCGCTTTGAAAAGATAATTGCGATCATTTTTGTTGTAATTGTCATTATAATACTTACCAATGCCGGTGGATGTTTTAGGACCGGACTGAGATTGTTAAACGGCTTTTCCTCCGGTTACAGCACAGATTATGATTCCGGAAGCTCTTGGAGCTCTTGGGACGATGACGATGACGACGACGGATGGAGTTGGGGCTCAGATTCCGATTCAAGCTGGGACGATGACTGGGATTCCGATTGGGACTCAGGATGGGACTCTGACTGGGGCGGATCGGACTGGGATTCCGATTGGTAAGATTTATTGTGAAACAGTTGATTTTTAGAGTGTGAAACAGTATAATTAATCAGTTATATTATGCGTTAATATCGCTTAAAAGCGTGTAGGAGGAGTTTTTTATGGAAAAAACGATGGACAAAATTGTAAATCTGGCGAAAGCGAGAGGATTTGTATATCCCGGATCAGAGATTTACGGCGGACTTGCAAACACTTGGGATTACGGAAACCTCGGTGTAGAGCTTAAAAATAATGTAAAGCGCGCCTGGTGGCAGAAGTTTGTCCAGGAAAATCCTTATAATGTAGGTGTTGATTGCGCTATCTTAATGAACCCTCAGACCTGGGTTGCATCAGGTCATCTCGGTGGATTCTCAGATCCTCTTATGGATTGTAAAGAGTGCCATGAGCGTTTCCGTGCAGATAAGCTTATCGAGGACTTCGCTGAGGAGAAGGGTATTGCGCTTCCCAAGCCTATCGATGCATTCTCTCAGGAAGAGATGATGGACTTCATCAAGAGCAATTCAGTTCCCTGCCCTACCTGCGGAAAGCACAATTTCACAGATATCAGACAGTTTAACCTTATGTTCAAGACCTTCCAGGGCGTAACCGAGGATGCTAAGAACACTGTATACCTTCGTCCCGAGACCGCTCAGGGCATTTTCGTAAACTTCAAGAATGTACAGAGAACTTCCCGTAAGAAGGTTCCTTTCGGAATCGGTCAGATCGGTAAGTCCTTCAGAAACGAGATCACTCCCGGTAACTTCACTTTCCGTACAAGAGAGTTTGAGCAGATGGAGCTTGAATTCTTCTGCAAGCCCGGAACTGACCTTGAATGGTTCCAGTATTGGAGAGCATTCTGCCGTGACTGGCTTCTTTCACTTGGTATCAAGGAAGATGAGATGAGACTTCGTGACCACGATCCGGAAGAGCTTTGCTTCTATTCAAAGGGTACCACCGATATCGAGTTCAAGTTCCCCTTCGGATG
>JAEEOO010000062.1 GCA_016284315.1 Lachnospiraceae bacterium
GCAAATTAAAAGGAGTAGAAAAAATGCTTAACAAAATCGATTCTATGTTCATCGCAGCAAAGTCAAAGGTAGAGGGATTCCTCACAAAGAAGCACGGAGGATTTGATGGCCTCATCATCGCTATCGGTCTTATCCTTGTAGCGCTTATCGTAGTCCTTGCGTTCAAAGGAAAGGTACAGCCTACCATGGAAGGAGCGATCGACGCAACAAACAAGGGCCTTTCAAACGTTGTTAACGAGCTCTCATCTACAACCCATTAAAAGGGGCCCATATCGGGAAATCAAAATGATTCGAATACCACTTGCGTTCCGGGGCATCAAGTTGCTCCGGAAGGAGTAGTATCGGGAGTTGATCATGTTAAAAAAGGTAAATCGTTTATTTAAGAAAAAACACGAAGGTAACTTCGGGGATATTATAGGAAGCATGTTATGCTTCCTGTTCATGTTCGTAGTTCTTACAACCTGCATTAATTCATCAAAGATCATGTCATTAAAGACAAATGTTGACAGGATGGCCAGAAGCTCGATGTTAAGGCTTGAAACAAAAGGCGAACTCAGCGACAAAGAGGTACAGGAGCTTTATGAAAAAGTGCTCAGCCTCGGATTTGAATCTGTGGATATCAAAGTTAATGAAGGGTCCGCCAGTAAGGTACTTTATGGAGAGCCGGTCACCATTCAGATCAACGGCAAGACCAGTGGCCGTTATCTCAATCTTTATAGTTCACTGAAGAACAAATGGGATAAGGACTATAACTTTGGAGTAAAATATGAATCTATATCGAAAGCATCGAAGTAAGCTGCTCGGATTGCTTAAGAAAAAGAATAAGGGTAACACAACCTTCTGGCTCATAGGAACCGTGTGTTTATGGATGGCCATGTTTATCTGCTATTTTGTCATCATGCACCAGAAGATAGATCTTATCAAAGCTTCCGTGGAAGACGAGATAACATCTTCAGTGCTTGGCGGCTCATTGGTGGACAGAAAAAAATATTCATTGTCCGGAGACATCTACATTGAAAACAACAGAGAAAGTCTGAAGAACTTTGAAGAGATCTTTTCTTATATGGAGGACTTAAACGGATTCGAAGCAGACGGTAGCACAGCGGGCAAGATCACTCATCCGTACTTTGATTTTGAGAAGCCGGATAATCAAGTGATCATAAAAAAGTACATCGTATACAATGTACCGCTTGAACCTAATACCGAAGGTCACTATATCGGGGAACAGTATATATATGAAGATGGTGCGTGGAAGAAGGAGAACAAAGAATGCAATTATGGCTCAGGCTTTGGAACGCCCACAGAAAATGCAGTCGTCAGAACTCCTCTTGGGGCTGAGATAAAACAAACGGCTGTGTACGTTGAAATAGAAATGCCGTTAAAAATAGGCTTTTTTAATATCAGGAATACTGTCACAAAGAAACAGACAGTGTATATTGAATCAATTTAATCCGGAGGTTATCAATTTTTATGAAGAAAATACGTAACAAAGAATTAGGAGAAAAGGCTAAGAGCGCCAGCGGACTTCCCATTGCGTTTTTAGTAGCCCTTATCGTTGCAGCTCTTGCATATATTGCAATGATCCGTATCGAAGAAAACACTTTAAGCAATTATTCAAGAACCGGGATATTTGTCTCCACTCAGAAAGTAAGCGAAGACACTGTTATCACAGAGGAGAACGCAGAAGAGTTATTCGCCCAGAAGGAGATCGATACCCAGATCGTCCCTGAGAATGCGGTTACAGATATCACCGAGCTTTACGGAAAGGCTCTTAAGTGTGATGTGGAGCCTAATACCACTCTCACTGCATCAATGACCTATGACGTAAATGCTATTTATTCACAGTTTTCAGATCCCAAGGAAATCGGACTCAGCGTTACCGATATTTCCCAGGCAGCTACCGGAATCGTTCGTACCGGTGACTATGTTGACATCTACGTTTACAGCAAGAATAAGAACGTATCAAACATTACCGCAGGGGAAGTTATTGATGATAGGTCAGAAAGGGCTGATGCTAAGTCTTCCGGACCTATGTACAAGAACATCTATGTAAGCAAGGCATTTGATGCAGCCGGTGTTG
>JAEEOO010000063.1 GCA_016284315.1 Lachnospiraceae bacterium
GATTCACTCCGAGTAAGTAATTCTTCCCATCTTCTGTCTACCTCTTCCTGGAAGGCTTCAATAAGATACTGATTCTCAGGCTTAAAGAGGTGTTTAAATCTTCCCTGCTTAACGAGGAAATCCTCAAGAGGGAGTTTATTTTTAGGTCTGTAGTTTACGATCCATTTGCCTTCCACAACCTCAAATAAAGGCCAGTAGCAAGTCTCAACTGCTAACTTGCAGATCTCCGGAAGATCGGGAGTATCGTATCTCCAGCCTCTGGGGCAAGGAGCAAGGATATTTAAGAACGCAGGTCCGGGAGTATAGATTGCTTTCTCGGATTTAACGTAAAGATCCTTAAAGTTTGAGATAAAAGTGGTCTGTGCAACATAAGGAATGTTATGTGCTGCCATAATGGAAGCAAGATCCTTACGGGTCTGAGGCTTACCGTTTGAACATTTTCCCGAAGGAGTTGTTGTGGTATCCGCGTACATGGGAGTCGCCGATGAACGCTGAATACCGGTGTTCATATAAGCTCCGTTGTCATAGCAGACATAAACCATGTCATGTCCACGTTCCATAGCTCCGGAGAGAGACTGAAGTCCGATATCGTAGGTTCCGCCGTCTCCACCAAAGGTTATGAACTTATAAGTATCATCTATCTTTCCCTTTTTCTTGAGAGCTTTAAATGCTGTCTCTGCTCCTGAAAGGGTTGCACCGGCACTTTCGAATGCGGTGTGGATGTAACTGTCCTGATATGCGGTATAGGGATATGTGTAGGTAGACACTTCAAGACAACCTGTTGCATTTCCCACAACAGCTTTATCACCGGGATGAAGAGCCTTGAGTACGTTTCTTACAGCGATGGTTCCGCCACATCCCGCACACATTCTGTGACCGGGTGCAAGTCTCTCTTCTCTTTCCTGTATTTCTTTAAAATTGAAAACTGATTGTTCCATGATCTTCCCTTTAATTTTTTATCCTCTGAGTCCAAGATAAGGATACTCTGAATACTGAATCTCACCTGCTGCAAGTTTGCGGATATTATCGAATACACCTTCAATATCCTCCACGGTAACATCTCTTCCGGAAAGTCCGTACATGATGTTTACGGTCTCAGCAGTACATTTAGCTCTGTACATTGCGGCTGTAAGCTCTGCTCCGAGAGGTCCGCCCTGAGTTGAATAGCTTTCTGATCTGTCCATGATGGCAACAGCTTTGCAGTTCTTAAGGGCAGCTGCAAACTCTTCTCCGGGGAAAGGTCTGAATACTCTGACCTTCATAAGTCCGGCTTTGATACCCTGCTCACGAAGCTTATCAACAGCATCCTTAATGGTACCGCATACAGAACCAATGGCTACAAGTGCATATTCTGCATCATCAAGTCTGTATCCTTCGTAGAAGCCATACTTCTGACCTGTGATCTCTTCGAATTCCTTGGCAACATCAAGAATAACCTTCTTGGCATTCCTCATAGCCTCGGCATGTGCCTTCTTGGATTCCATACAATAGTTTGAAACCGCATAAGGTCCGATAGCCATTGGTTCGTTATGCTTAAGAAGATAATGATCGGGTTCATACTCTCCAACAAACTTCTTAATGGGTTCATCATCCCAAAGTGTGATGTTCTGAACCGCATGAGATGTGATAAATCCATCCTGGCAGATCATAACGGGAAGATGTACTCCCTTAGCTTCTGCGATCCTGTGAGCCTGAAGGAAATTATCATAAACTTCCTGGTTATTCTCGGCATAGATCTGGATCCATCCTGAATCTCTTGCTCCCATGGAATCGGAATGCTCTGCGTTAATATTCAAAGGTCCTGTAAGGCCTCTGTTTACAAGAGCCATAACAATGGGAAGACGGCTTGATGCTGCGCAGTAAAGCATCTCCCACATAAGCGCCATACCTGCACTTGAAGTTGCAGTGATCGTTCTTGCTCCGGCTGCCTCCGCACCCATTGCAGCGCTCATTGCACTGTGCTCACTCTCTACAGGAATAAACTCTGTAGTGATCTCTCCGTTTGCGATCATAGATGCAACAAACTGAGGGATCTCGGTTGAAGGAGTGATGGGGAAAGCAGGCATAACATCGGGGTTAATCTGTTTGATAGCGTGTCCGAGAGCTTCATTTCCGGACATTCTTGTTTTAGTAGGCATTACTTAACCCTCCATGCTTATCGCACCGAAGGGACATGCTTTTACGCAGATACCGCATCCCTTGCAGTGGTCGTAATCAAAATCAAGTCTTTTTCCGTCCTTAACGGGAATAGAACTGTCAGGACAGAAAGGAACACATAAAAGGCAGTGCTTGCACTTCTCCTTATCGAAAACGGGAGTCTGTGTTCTCCATTCGCCGGTATTGAAATCTCTTGATGTAGCCGGCTCATATATCTGCAAACCTTCTGTAAGATCCTGCCATTTGGTCTGTTCATTTATTTCTGATGCTTTTAACGCCATTGTACAACCTCCTCTATAGCCATGGAGAGAGCCTTAAGGTTTCCGTCAAGGACCTCGGGCTTTCTGGCAAACTTATGCTCGAGGGATGATTTCATCTCTCTCAAAAATACATCAATTTCCATAACTTCGGAAATCTTAACCATAGCTGCAAGCATGGGGGTGTTGGGGAAATATTTGCCAAGGGTAGCAAGGCTTACTTTTCTTGCATCGATGGCAAAAACTCTTCCTTTATAATCTCCGAGAAGAGGAAGGATCTCCTCTTTGGATTTCTGAGTATTGATCAAAATACCGCCGTTCTCTTTAAGACCACCGGTAACATTTACGGAATGAAGAAGTGTGTCATCTACAACCGCAACAAAATCGGGATCGTAGATATTGGAATGGACCCGGATCTCATCATCACTGATCCTGTCATAAGCGGTAATGGGAGCACCCATACGCTCAGGTCCGTATTCAGGGAAGCCCTGAACCTGCTTTCCTGCCTGAAATGCTACGTCGGCAAGAAGCAGCGCAGCAGTTTTGGCACCCTGGCCACCACGGCCGTGCCATCTGATTTCGGTCAATTTGCTCATTTTTTCATATCCTCGTATATCTTATTCCGAAGCTGTTTCCTCGGAATGAACTTCACTTACTTCATCTGAAATTTCGGGAGCAGGCTCGGGAAGCTCAATCTCGACTTTTTCGATTCGGCTCTGATCGATGCCGCGAACCGTAAGCTTGGTTCCGTTCTCAAGTTCAACGCTCTCGCCGTCCTCGGGAAGTCGGTCAAGCTGTTCGATCATAATTCCTCCGATGGAATCGTAATCTTCACTGTGAATATCTGTATCAAGAGCATCGTTTACATCGTCGGTACTCATGGATGCTTCAACAAGGAACTTACGCTCACCGACTTCAGTGATAAGCTTTTCTTCGTCCTCGTCATACTCGTCTCTGATCTCACCAACGATTTCTTCAAGAAGGTCCTCAAGGGTTATCATTCCGACACAGTCGCCGTACTCGTTCATAACAAGAGCGATGCTGGTGGAGGACTGTCTCATCTCCTCAAGAAGGTCCGAAGTCTTTTTATGCTCGTGAGTATAAATACATTCACGGAGATAGTCTCTTACAACGAAATTCTCGGTATTTTCTGCAAATGCAAGATCCTTGATATTGATAACACCAAGGAAATGGTCCTGCTCATCTTCCTCATCCTCTTCATAGACGGGAAGTCTGGTATACATATGCTCCTTAAATGTATCCCTGATCTCTTCGAAGGTATCTGAAACCTTAGCTGTGATCATATTAACTCTGGGGATCATGATGTCCTTTGCTTCGGAATCAGAGAACTCAAACACATTGAGGATCATCTCTCTTTCTTCCGACTCAATTACTCCGTCCTCATGACCGGCTTCCACATATGTCTTAAGCTCGGTCTCGGTCATAGTCTCATGATAATCTCCGTTGAGCTTAAAGATCTTCTGGATGCCTTTGGTTATAATATCAACAATGAAGATCAGAGGTGTAAGTATAACCATCAGTGCATAGATTATGCCGGCATAAACAAATGAAATCTTCTCGGCATAGGTCATTGCCCAGTTCTTGGGAACTATCTCTCCAAAGATAAGGACAACAATGGTTATAACCGCTGTCATTATTCCTATGGCTAAGCTTTCGGAAATGGAAGCACCGGTAAGCTGACTGAATCTGATGGCGATAACGGTAGCAAGAGCTGATGCGGAAATATTGACAATATTATTTCCGATGAGAATTGCCGACAGCATCTTACTTCTCTTCTCAAGGATCTTGTCCACCAGTGCGGCGTTTTTGTTTCCCTCCTCTGCGAGAGACCTGATCCTTATCTTGTTTACAGTAGTAAGAGCAGTCTCAGCTGATGAGAAAAACGCTGATAATAGAATTAAAATAATTAATACGATTAACTTAAGTATAGTATCTATGTCCAATAAGAATGCCCTCCTATGGCATTACTCAATATAATACCATAAAAGGGCTTTTCTTTCCACAAATTATTAGATTTTTAGGGCTGTTTTAAAGGCTTTTATGCCTTGGGATCTTCTTCCTGAAGACGTCTGCAGAGCTTATATGTATCTCTGTATACATTTTCTCTTTCGTCTTTCAAAAGGAACTCCAGATCTTTCCTTACATCTTCTTTGGTCAAAAGATCTGCGAGATAAGGTGAATACCTTGTTCCGCTGGTGCTCTGCACTTCTTTTATGAATGCGTTAAGAGTCTTGCCCTTATTATAGCTTCGGCCGATGGAATCCGTAGCCGCATCCATACAGTCTGCAAGACACACAATATCGATGATGGTCCTGCAGTTAGGATTGGTCAGTTCGTATCCTTCAGGATAACCACGGCTCTCGTCATACCACATATGATGTGCCGCAGCAACGTCTGCGTAATCACGGGTACTGTCATTTCTCTTTAAAAGCTCTGCACCCATAATTGAATGTGCCCGAATAACAGACATATCTATAGGCAAAAGTTCTCTTCCGTAAATAAATACGGTGTCTATGATCATAAGCTTTCCGAAGTCATGGCAAAGACCGCAGTTAAAAGCAAAATCATAGATCTTATTCCTGTATTCCTTTACCTTCTTAACGTTGGGACATCCACATATACCAACAAATAATTCCGGGTTATTGGCCATCAAATGATCCGCAAGGCAAACGGAAAGCTTTGCAACCATGTTTGAATGGATATATGTAGGCGGATGGAAGGCAACCATCATCTTAAGACCGAATTCCTTGAAGGTCATGCTTCCGGGAAGTTCAACATATCTAAGCATAATTCCGGAATAGATTCCAAGAACGCTGCTTATATACTCAAGCATAGGAATTCTGAAAGCGTACGCTGCAATGGAATTGTACATATCGCAGATGACGTTTCTCATCTCTTCGGTGATATTTCCGTCCCTTGCGGCTGTGATGTATGAAGAAGCCGCGATCAGCATATCTCCGCCACTTATATCGTACTTATATGAATCGGCAGCTTTCCAGATGGAGTACATATGCTTCATATGGTCATCGCGTTTGCAAAGTCCGGCAACATATTTAATCTCTTCAACTGTTGAGAAGATGTTTTCCAAAGAAAACACTTTCATGTATTCTTCGGGATATAACCTTCCGTAATTCTCAAGTTCTTTTGATGCCCTAACCATAGAATCGAGAACATAGGGATCATCAAAGGGCGCCGTAAGGAGGATATACTCATATACTTTTAAGATATATCTTGGCCAATTGTAATCGGGTATTGCATCGATATAGAAAGGATCCTTTGCCAGTTTAAGTGCCTCATAAAGCATATCAATTCGCCTGCGGGTATACTCCGATACATCGCAAATGTCAGTATCCACATACTCATAAAGCACCGCACCGTATCTGGCCATGACCATAACTTTTTTCCTGCTCTCAATATTAATAGAGAGAAATTTCTCAGGCTCTAAGAATTCAAGGATCTTCTTTACACAAGTAAGTCCGGAACTCCTGTATGAATCAGCTACTTCAGGGGCAGCAACAAGCCTCTTTGTCTGATTAACCATAAGATAGGAATTACAGATCACATTATAAAGCGAAAGAATCAGGTAATTAACATCTCCACTGTTCTCCGCATCTTTAAGGACAGTACTGGAAATAGCAAAAGCAAGGGAAGGATCAAGGGCAACGCCGGTTCCGGGGTTAGTCAGCTGATCACAGAACCTCCATGCATTTTCAATCATCTCCGGTGAAAAAGCCTTCTTTCTATTAAGCATAGGCTGAACCAGATTTTTTATTGCGTCACGGTTAACAGTCGCGATCTTTCCTATCTGCTTAAAGTTCTCTCTTAAAAGCTTTGAGTACTCCGAAGAATTGTCGAGATCATCAAGTACGGGAGAAGAAAGCTTTCTTATCCTTTTGATCCTCTTTATATAATTGTTTGTAATAAGATCAAGTTCCGAAGTACCGGATATATCGTAAATCTTATGATACTTTTCGGTTAAATATTCAATAAAAGGCTCTGCAGAAAGTTTCTTTCCGGTTATCGCTTCGATCCACTCCTGAGGATTCAAGCGATTCGCCTTAGAGAAAACATTTTTCTTCAACCAATTATTAATCTTAGCAAAATCACCATTGGCAACACATTCAAAGGGATCGAATTCCTCCCTCATCTTGCTTAAAAACATTGCATTATAAAAGTTTCCCAGAGCATAAGTCGGGAAATATCCAAAGTCGGATGTCCAGTGCACATCCTGAAGAAGGCCTTCACTGCACTTCTTAGGCTCTATTCCCAAATACTTTTTATATAAACATCTCCATGCACCGGGAAGTTCTTTAATGCTGAGTTGCCCGCCAATAAGCTGTTTTTCAAGCTCATAACGGATAATGATATGCATGGTGTAAGTAAGTTCATCCGCCTCGGTACGGATTAAAGAAGGCTGAACAAAGTTTACCGCTTCATACAGATCGTCTACAGTAACATCTCTCATGGCCTGAGGGAAAACTTCGCAAACCTTTGGATAGATAAGCTCTATGAATTCCCGGGATCTTCCGATGACATTCTCATAAAACCTGGATACGGATTCATGCATGCCAAGTGACTTTTCATCTTCGATGAAATTATCATAATCTTCTTCCAATACAAGCTGTTCAAATAAAGCGTGACCGCATTCATGGATAACGGAGTAAATGCTTGATAAGAACATATTGGGATAATAATGTGTCGTTATACGGATATCATCCTTTGAGATCCTGCTGGTAAAGGGATGTTCCGAAAGGGCCATCCTGCCTTTATCAAAATTGAACCCCATAAGATTCATGATATACTTTGAGATCTCTTCCTGCTGTGTATTCTTAACAGGTCTGTCGAGGAAATCGGTCCTTATAACCTTGGGACTGTTCTCAATACCTTTTAAAAGCTTCTTGATGGCTTTTCCGGTCTTGCCAAAAAGGTCATCGAGTTTCTCGGTTGTTATACCCGGCTCAAACCGTCCGAGAAGCATTTCATAATCCGAAAATCCTTCCTCTCCGGGAAGTCTTCCGAAGATTTTTGACATAGTAACATTGGTTTCAATTACCTTCTCCAGTTTGGGAAGGTAATCCGTTGAATCCTCTATCTCCCTTGCATGGGACCAGGCAACCCACGCCTGATTAAAGGTCTGGGCAAATTTTTCATGCATCTCGGGAGTGATATCTTTGGATCTGATGTATGATTTATGAAGTTCCCTTATAAGGACCTGTTTTGCTTCATCAAATTCATCCACATGTTCGTAAAGATATTCAACATTCTTAATAAATTCAGGATTCTTCCTGATCCTAAAGGCATGATTACTGACACAAATAGAAGCCTCACCCTGTGCTTCCTGTCCGTCTTTGGGGCAGACCGTCATCTGGTCGAAATCAATAATGGCAGCTGCATGCATATAGCGGCGTTCTTTAGTGAGTTCAGAAATTATGAAATTTAGGCTGTCTTCCCTTTTAGTATCGTTTTTCATATTATCCAATCTCCAAAACAAGGTGACTGTTAACGGTTTTCACCGATGTGTTTAATAGTTCCGTTGTAGATCTTGATAAAGAAAATCGTTGTTACGGTAGCTGACATGATCTCCGCGATAGGAAAAGCCCACCAAACAAAGTCAACGTTATTTATAAGTGAAAGCAGGTAAGCTGCAGGGATCAAAACAACTATCTGTCTCATGATAGAGACTATCATGCTGTAAACACTTACGCCCAAAGCCTGGAACAATGATCCGGTAACGATGCAGTATGCAGCAACAGGGAAATGGATTGCAATCACGCGAAGTGCAACTCTACCCATGTCAAGCATCTCGGTTGAAGCATCAAAGAATGAAAGCAGTGTATCCGGAATAAGTTCGAATCCCAAAAGTCCCAAAAGCATGATAGCCGTAGCATAAACCCAAGAAAGCTTACAAGTCTTCATCATTCGCTCTTTATTCTGAGCTCCGTAGTTATATGCGATGATAGGGATCATACCGTTGTTAAGTCCGAAAACCGGCATGAAGGTAAAACTCTGAAGTTTAAAATAAACACCAAACACAGCTACTGCGGTTGACGAAAAACCAATAAGGATCTTGTTCATGATATAAACCATCAAAGATCCGATGGACTGCATGATAATCGAAGGAATACCGATCTTGTAGATCTGACCGATAATAGCTCCATCCGGCTTAAAACCATTAAATGATATATGAACATCGGGATTCTTCTTCATGTTAAAGAAGAAAGCAAATACTGCAGCTACGATCTGTCCGCAAATAGTAGCGATAGCAGCACCTTTTACTCCAAGTTTGGGAGCCCCCATAAGTCCGAAAATAAGAATAGGATCAAGGATAAGGTTAATGATGGCACCTGTACCCTGTGTAAACATAGTATATAACGTTCTTCCGGTAGAAGTAAGAAGTCTTTCAAAAATAAACTGACCAAAAATACCGAAAGAGCAAGTAAGAACGATGGTAAGATAATCGACACCATAACGGATGATCTCTGCATCATCTGTCTGGCTCATATAAAAAGGTTTAACAACAAACAGTCCTATCAGCAAAAATACGATATAACTGAGAACCGAAAGGAAAATTCCGTTAACCGCAACCTTGTTGGCTTTGTCGTATTCCTTCTCTCCGAGGGATCTTGAAAGGATCGCATTGATACCAACACCGGTACCGCCCGCAAGAGCGATCATAAGTGTCTGAAGGGGAAACGCCATGGAAACTGCGGTAAGAGCGTTTTCACTGACTCTTGAAACAAATATACTGTCAACGATGTTATACAAAGCCTGTACAAGCATAGATGCCATCATTGGCAGTGACATTGAAAGCAGCAGACCGTTTATCGGCCTGGTCCCCATTTTATTCTCTTTAACTTCATCTTTCTCTTCTGTTTGTGTAAATTTCTCTTCTGACATAATTACTCCGTTTAATACTATTCTATCTAAATTAAAGGAAAATTATAACTTATTTATTTTGACATAATATATAAAAATTGTGTCGTAATTTATAAATATTGCACAAAAAGACCCATGTTCATTAAAAACACGGGTCTTTTTGTTTTATATGCTTGTTTCTTGTAAGTAAATTAATTATACAATGCCCTGAGCAGTCATTGCGTCTGCAACCTTAAGGAAACCTGCGATGTTAGCACCTGCTACATAGTCTCCTTCAAGTCCGTACTTCTTAGAAGCATCGTCAAGGTTGTGGAAGATGTTAACCATGATGTTCTTAAGCTTTGCATCAACCTCTTCGAAGGTCCATGAAAGTCTCTCAGAGTTCTGGCTCATCTCAAGTGCTGAAGTAGCAACACCACCTGCGTTTGCTGCCTTTCCGGGAACGAAGTATACCTTGTTCTCCTGGAAGTACTTGGTAGCCTCAAGGGTGGTAGGCATGTTAGCACCTTCGCATACAGCGATCACGCCGTTTGCAACAAGTTTCTTAGCGTCATCAAGGTTAAGCTCGTTCTGGGTTGCGCAAGGAAGAGCGATGTCAACCTTAACTTCCCACTGATTGGTTCCCTCGGTAGCCTTATCGTGATACTGAGCTGAAGGTCTCTTAGCAGCGTACTCGGTAAGACGTGCTCTGTTAACTTCCTTAACTTCCTTAAGGAGTGCAACATCGATTCCTTCGGGATCATAAACCCATCCGGTAGAGTCAGAGCAGGTAACAGGCTTAGCGCCAAGCTGCTGTGCCTTCTGGATAGCATAGATAGCAACGTTTCCTGAACCTGAAACTGCTACGGTCTTGCCTGCGATATCAACGCCGTTAGACTTAAGCATTTCCTCGGTCATGTAAAGAAGTCCGTATCCGGTAGCTTCTGTTCTTGCAAGTGATCCGCCGTATGAAAGTCCCTTACCGGTAAGAACACCTTCGTAAAGTCCGGTGATTCTCTTGTACTGACCATACATATATCCGATCTCTCTTGCGCCGGTTCCGATGTCTCCTGCAGGTACGTCGGTATCAGCGCCGATGTACTTGTAAAGCTCGGTGATGAAGCTCTGGCAGAATGCCATTACTTCTCTGTCTGATTTTCCCTTAGGATCGAAATCAGATCCGCCCTTACCACCGCCGATAGGAAGGCCGGTAAGTGAATTCTTGAAGATCTGCTCGAAGCCAAGGAACTTGATGATACCAAGGTTTACTGAAGGATGAAGACGAAGTCCTCCCTTGTAAGGTCCGATTGCAGAATTAAACTGAATTCTGTAACCATTGTTTACCTGTACCTGTCCCTTATCATCAACCCAGGGAACTCTGAAAAGAATCTGTCTCTCGGGTGTGGTGATACGCTCAAGAAGAGCTTCTTTACGGAACTTCTCCTCGTTAGCCTCAATAACAACTCTGAGGGACTCGAGTACCTCCTTCACTGCCTGATGGAACTCGGGCTGGGAAGGGTTCTGAGCAACTACGCGCTCATAGACTTCATCAACATAAGACATTTTTTAATCCTCCTTAAAAAAAATGTATAAAAAAGGGCATAGGAAATCATCCTATGCCCCCGTTGGCTTAGCTAAATGTATAATACCGTATAATCATACACATTTCAATATCATTTTGAATAATATTTTTGACAATTTAAAGCGTTAAACTGTTAAAATTATCAAAACATTGTGCATTCAACGTAATCCTGGATCACATAAGCCAGTACACCTTCAAATTTAACAGTGCACCAACCGTTCTCTATAGCAACGATCTCAAGCTGATCACCTGCCATAAGAGCTCCCACTCTTTCAGACGAACTGTCGGGAAGACTTCTTATATTAACTTCGGACTTTGCTGTAAGCATTCCGATGGTAGGCTGTCCTTCCGCGCTCTGGATCATTGAAAGATACTCGGACTTGATAAATGCCTCTTTGCCGTTATAAATGATCTTGGTCCAGCCGTTCAAAAGTTCTTCAACCACTTCATACTTTTCGCCGGCATATGCCTCTCCGACGCGCTCTGCATTAGCACTGTCAGAAGCTCTTACATTAACTCTGGTAGTAGCAGTTGCATATTTTACGGTAGGCTCTGAAGGAGTTTCTTCCACAGTGCTGTCCTGAACTGCATCAGCATTTGCGGGATCCTCGGGATTGGGCTGGTTCTCAGCTTCAATAGTAGCATTAAGCTGCGCGATCTTCTCACCAACAGCAGTGCTTACGTTGGTATCAAGCTCAATGAGATAATCAAGGATCTCGGGATGCTCAAGAACAATATCATTGTACTCAACATTTACTTTGTTGTTGAGTTCTCTGACATCATCCTGAGAAGCTACTCTTGAGATATATTCATTCTCTTCATCAGTGATCTCGCCCTTAACGATATAGAACTGTCCGTCTTCACCGGTTCTAATGTAGAAACCGTTGTATGCGGGAAGATCTACATCAGGATATCTGTCAAAGTTGACCATGCAATACGCATAAGCGATATAGCTGCCCTCTTCAAGGCCTGCCTGAGAATAGATATTCTCTACTCTGTAATTTACGTAATTAGACTGCTCGCAAAGACGTAGAACTTCGCTCTCTTCTATGCTGTCACAAAGACTTCTGAGTTTTTCTTCATCACCGTTAGATAAGCAAAGATAATAGATGTCCAAAAACTCCTTAAGCTTTTCGTTGGCAGTCTCTTCAAGAGGAACTTCCTTGCTTTCGAATTCTTGCTT
>JAEEOO010000064.1 GCA_016284315.1 Lachnospiraceae bacterium
TGACCGCGCACGGTGGAAACCGGGAATCCTTCGATCTCACTATAAGGAAGTTCAAAGGAAACATTGATATTCTTGGCAAAATCTCCAAGGCCGGAACCTAAAACAAGTCCGACCCTGGGAACAAAATCAGTTTTTTCTCTGACAGATAGCAAAACCTTCTCAAGCTTTTCCAAATAATCAGTATGCGCCATAAGCACCCCCTTGATTAGAAAACAACCTTTTTAAAGTTCTTTTTACCACGCTTTACAAGAAGTCCTTCACCTGCAAATGCTGACTTCTCATATTCAGTCTTGATATCGGTAACCTTCTCGTCGTTAACGGTTACACCACCCTGCTCAACGTTTCTTCTTGCATCTCCTCTAGAAGAGCAAAGTCCTGAAGAAACAAGAACCTGAAGGATATCAACTTTACCGTCTCTGAAATCTTCTTCCTTGAGAGATACTGAAGGAACATCACCGGTAGCGCCTGCTCCGCCAAAGAGAGCCTTTGCTCCTGCCTCTGCCTTTGCAGCCTCTTCTTCACCGTGTACAAGGGTGGTAAGCTCTCTTGCAAGGATTTCCTTAGCTTCGTTAAGCTTTGAGCCTTCCCACTTATCCATCTCTTCGATCTGCTCCATAGGAAGGAAGGTAAGCATTCTGATGCACTTAAGAACATCTGCGTCAGAAACATTTCTCCAATACTGATAGAACTCGAAAGGAGTAGTCTTGTTGGGATCGAGCCATACAGCGTTTCCTGCGGTCTTACCCATCTTCTTGCCCTGTGAATCGGTAAGAAGGGTGATGGTCATTGCATGTGCGTCCTTGCCAAGCTTTCTTCTGATAAGCTCTGTTCCGCCAAGCATATTGCTCCACTGGTCGTCTCCACCGAACTCAAGGTTACAATCGTACTTCTGGAACATGTAGTAGAAGTCGTAGGACTGCATGATCATGTAGTTAAACTCAAGGAAGGAAAGTCCCTTCTCCATACGCTGCTTATAGCACTCTGCACGAAGCATGTTATTTACTGAGAAACAAGCTCCAACCTCACGAAGGAGGTCTACATAGTTAAGATTAAGGAGCCAGTCGGCATTGTTGACCATAAGAGCCTTGCCGTCAGAAAAGTCGATAAATCTCTCCATCTGTCTCTTAAAGCACTCCGCATTGTGATTGATGTCTTCTCTTGTAAGCATCTTTCTCATGTCGGTTCTTCCTGAAGGATCGCCGATCATGGTAGTTCCGCCACCGATAAGAGCGATGGGCTTGTTGCCTGCCATCTGAAGTCTCTTCATAAGAGTAAGTGCCATGAAGTGACCTGCTGTAAGGCTGTCTGCGGTACAGTCAAATCCGATATAGAATGTAGCCTTTCCTGCGTTTATAAGATCTCTGATCTTCTCCTCATCAGTAACCTGCGCGATAAGGCCTCTTTGTTTTAATTCTTCGTAAATACCCATTTTGTGATAAATCTCCATTCATATTCATAATAATTATTTCAAATTTAAATCAGGGACGGTATCGAAATACCACCTTTTCTTCACGAAATCTCGTTTTGATCAAAGTGATCAAGTACGTAGTACCCATAATAACCTCTAGTATTATCGTTTGGGAGACATAAGCTCGTACATAGCTTTATTAAGGCCTGCAACTGTAAGTTTGTACATAGGGAACATTTCCTTACATGCAGTCTCAGCCTCCCTCCAGGGTGCCTTTCCCGGCGCCATCTTGGGATTAAGCCATACAACCTTTTTATAATGTCTCTTAACGAGTTTTAACCATTCATAACCTGAAAGACCACCGTTGGGTCCTCTGTAGTTTCCTGTGTCTGAATAAAGCTCTTCTGGCGCCATAGCAGCGTCGCCAACAATTATGACTTTATAATCACTGTCGGCATTTCTGAAAAGCCATTCTGTTTCAACCCAGTCTCCGTTTTCACATTCCGGAGTCTTATAAAGATGGCTGTAAATGCAGTTATGGAAATAATAGCATTTAACATCTTTATAGTGATTAGATTTATTAACGGACTGGAAAAGATCATTCAACAAAGATGAATAAGGGATCATGGTTCCGCCGCTGTCCATAAGGAGCATCAGCTTTACAGCATTCTTCCTTGGCTTTTTCATCTCTATTGAAAGGCATCCGCCTCTCTTACATGTAGAATCAACTGTCTTGTCGATATCAAGCTCAGTCTCGGGAATATCGAGATTAGCCGAGAACTGACGAAGTCTTCTGAAAGCAAGCTGGAACTGTCTGTTATCCATTACTCTGTCGTCTCTGAAATCACGATACTTACGTGCTCCCACAACAGAGAAAGCGCTCTGGTAACCGGTCTGGCCACCAACTCTTACACCGCCGACATTTCCACCCATGTTTCCGAATGAAGTCTTACCCATGGTACCGATCCAGAATGAGCCACCATTGTGCTCTTCATTCTGGTCCCTCAGACGCTGCTTAAACTTCTCTTCAACGTCCTCTTTGTCTATCTGAAGATCTTCAGTCTGGTTAAGGTGTTTTCTTGCTTCTTCGTGGGCAAGCTCAAGCATTTCAGATTTATCAAGCCATCTGAGCATTTGCGCACCAACTTCAGTCTCCCTTTCGGCAGCCTTAAAGCACTCTTCAAAAGCCATATCAAATTTGTCGTAGTCGGTCTCCGACTTAACAAGGATCATCCTGGAAACATAATAAAACTGAGTCAGGCTGCTTCCGCAAAGTCCTTTATCCAGCGCATTCTGGAGGTCCAGAAATTCACCCAAAGTCACATGGAGGCCTTTTGCCCTAAGGCTTTCAAAAAAGTTTTGAAACACTAGACAAGTCCGCCCTTTTTAACCAATTCAAGATCTTCGTCTTTCTTAACAACAACTCCCACAAAAGGAAGCTTTGCACGGATCTGATCAGCTGTGATTCCGCCGATCTGAAGTGCATTTACCCAGTCAATAAGTTCTGAAGTGCTGGGCTTTTTACGGATATCATGGATATTTCTGATGTCATAGAAAGTATCCATGGCCGCATTAAGGAGATTCTCCTCAACATTGGGATAATGAACCTTAACGATCTGAGCCATAAGTTCCTTATCCGGAAAATCGATATAGTGGAAAATGCATCTTCTTAAGAATGCATCGGGTAATTCTTTTTCTGCATTTGAAGTAATGATAACAATGGGTCTGTGCTTAGCCTTAACGGTACGCTTGGTCTCGTTGATATAGAACTCCATCTGATCAAGTTCCCAAAGAAGGTCATTGGGGAACTCAAGATCAGCCTTATCGATCTCGTCGATAAGAAGTACAACCTGGTCATCGGAATCGAAAGCCTCACCGAGCTTACCAAGCTTAATGTATCTTGCAATATCATCAACTCCCGCTTCGCCGAACTGACCGTCATAAAGTCTCTGGATGGTATCGTAGATATAGAGGCCTTCCTGAGCCTTGGTGGTAGACTTGATATTCCAGATAATAAGGCGTTTGCCAAGAGCAGCTGATACAGCCTGTGCAAGCTGAGTCTTTCCTGTTCCGGGCTCACCCTTAATGAGAAGGGGCTTCTCGAGAGCCATGGCGATATTAACGCTGGCCATCAATTCTTCACTTGCAACGTAATCCTGAGTACTTTCAAATTCCTGCATGTTCTTTTTCCTTTTATCTTAGTTCTCGTCTTTTCTCTCACGATTCATCAAATCGTTAAATGCATCAATAGCTTTCTTGTCTTCGAAGAGTACCAAATTCACCTGCTCGATGATAGGCATCTGGATATTGTACTTCTCGGCAAGTGCGCGGGCTGCCTTAGCTGAGTAGACACCTTCTACAACCTGCTGAACTTCGTCCATAGCTTCCTGCATGGTCTTGCCCTGCCCGATAAGGATACCGGCTCTTCTGTTACGTGAATGCATACTAGCACAGGTAACGATAAGATCACCGATACCGGTAAGTCCGTTAAAGGTCTCAACCTTTCCGCCCATAGCAGTACCAAGGCGACTCATTTCAGCGATACCTCTGGTAATGATCGCTGCCTTTGCGTTATCTCCGTAACCAAGGCCGTCAGAGATACCTGCCGCAAGAGCGATAACGTTCTTAAGGGATCCGCCAAGTTCAATACCAAGGACATCACTGCTGGTATAAACCCTAAACACATCACACATAAAGAGGTTCTGAATATACTTAGCAGTCTCCTTATTCTCTGAACCCACAACAACAGTAGTAGGAAGACATCTGCTTACTTCCTCTGCATGGGAAGGGCCTGACAGTACGGCAACATCAGCCTGAGGGATCTCGTCTCTAACGATATCGCACTGAGTCATCAGAGTTTCTTCTTCAATACCCTTGGCAACACAAACTATCTTTTGATCTTTGCTAACCAAAGGTGACAATCTCTTTGCAGTACGTCTTGTGAATGTACTTGCAACTGCCATTACAAGAAGGTCTCTACCTTCAACTGCTTCCTTATCATCCAGGGTATATGTGATCCGGTCGGATAAGGTCATTCCGGGAAGTCCCTTGTGAGCATGTGTCTCTGATAAAGCTTTTATCTCACTTTCAAGTGCTGACCATACTTTAACATTATGTCCGTTTTTATCAAGAAGAACAGCAAGTGCGATACCCCATGTTCCTCCGCCAAGTATTGTGACATTAGCCATAGTTCCACCCTCTTACATTTAGTATTAGTTATTCTCTGCTGCTTTAGCTGCTTCCTTAGCTGCTTTTTCAGCATTGTAAGCATCACGATGTTTCTTAACAAGATAGGTCTTGTTCTCGCAGCCGGTAAAAAGTCTTACAATGTTCTTTCTGTGAAGCCAATAAGCGAGCGCAGCAAGTATGAACATTATAACATAAATCTCGATAAGTACGGGCTGTTCATATTCAAATCCGGGCCACTGCATCTGTCCGTAAAGGATAAACTCAAAAACAAGGGCCGCATATACAAGAAGTGATCCCAGGGATACATAGTGAGTGATAAGAAAAGGGATCAAAAATACAAAGAAAGTCACTATGAAGATCCAAGGGTTAAAGAAGCAAAGTGCAATACAATAACCTGCTGTACATGCAATTCCTTTTCCGCCCTTAAAGTGCATATAAAAAGGGAAATCATGAGAAAGAACTGCGCCAAGAGCTGCATACATGCAAAGAAGCAGCTTCTTGTCGGGGAACATTCTTCCAAATGTAAAATAAACGATGAGCATTGCAAGTAAGGTCTTTGCCGCATCTCCCGCAAGTACGATCATACCCTGCTTGGTTCCAAGAACTCTAACCGCATTGGTGGTTCCGGAATTACCGCTTCCATACTGTCTCAAATCGATACCGTTGGCTTTTCCTACGATGTAGCCTGTCTGGAAAAGTCCGAAAACAAGTCCGATGGCAAGGCAGGCAAGACGGATAAGGATCATTTTAACTTCTACTGTCATTTTCTCCGCGCTCCCTGATAATGAATTTTAATGGCGTACCCATAAATCCGAAGGTCTTTCGGATCTGGTTCTCGATATATCTCGTATATGAGAAGTGCATAAGCTCCTTATCATTTACGAAAATAACAAATGTAGGCGGTTTAACCGCAACCTGAGTAATATAGTAAAGTCTAAGGATCTTACCCTTATCATTGGGGGGCTGCTGCATAGCAACGGCCTCTGACATGATCTCATTAAGAACACCGGTGCCCACACGCATAGCATGGTTCTCATAAACCGCATCAATGGTCTCAAAAAGTTTGGGAAGACGCTGACCGGTAAGTGCGGAAATAAAGAGGATCTCCGCATACTGCATAAAGGAAAGAGTATCTCTTACCTTCTCGGTAAATCTATAGATGGTCTTGTCATCCTTCTCGATGGCATCCCACTTGTTGACCGCAATGATGACTGCTTTTCCTCTGTCGTGAGCGATACCGGCGATCTTTGCATCCTGCTCGGTAACACCTTCTGTGGCATCAATAACAAGAACTGCAACATCCGCTCTCTCAATGGCGCCAACAGTCCTGAGGATCATATAATGCTCAAGATCTTCATTGATCTTATTCTTACGTCTTACTCCGGCAGTATCAATAAGAATATAGTCCTTATCACCATAGGTTACTCTTGTATCAACAGCATCACGGGTAGTACCTGCGATATCGGAAACGATAAGTCTGTCCTCACCGAGAAGCTTGTTGATAAGACTTGATTTACCTACATTGGGCTTACCAACGATAGCGATCTTGGGAAGTTCTTCCTCTTCCGTGCTTCCGTCAAACTCAGGGAAATGTTCGATAACAGCATCAAGCATATCACCGATACCAAGTCTGTTTACAGATGAAATGGCATAAGGTTCACCGATTCCAAGATTATAGAACTCGTAAACATCAGCCATATACTTCTCAAAAGAGTCAACCTTGTTTACAACAAGAACAACGGGCTTGTGTGAACGTCTGAGCATATCTGCTACTTTAGCGTCCGAATCCACAAGACCCTGCTTAACGTCAACAAGGAAAATGATGACATCTGCAGTATCAATGGCGATCTGAGCCTGTTCTCTCATCTGAGAAAGAATGATATCCTTACTCTCAGGCTCGATTCCGCCTGTATCAATAAGAGTAAAGCTCTTATCAAGCCAAGTTACATCTGCATAGATCCTGTCTCTTGTAACGCCGGGAGTATCTTTAACGATGGCGATCTTGTCACCGGCAAGCATATTAAATAAAGTCGATTTACCTACATTGGGTCTTCCAACAATGGCAACTATAGGTTTTGTCTTGTTTTCTGACATATTTTTCTCCTGTTCTGAAAAGTGATCTTGTAAGATTTACCTGTCTAAACCTAACATGCAATATACAAAATCACGCCCGCTTGATTTTACAATACTAATGCCGCATTGTAAAGATGTTTCAACCTCGGGGACACGCACATCGTCGAGAAATATATCATCCCCGCTGCGTACACAGTTTTCCGGTAAATACAGTCTCTGACCGAGATCTTTTCCCTTAAGCTGATTAATGATGTCATTTCCTACAAGGAGGCCTGTTACCGTAATTCCATGTCCGTAGAAATCGTTAAGTATCGTATAAACATTTACCTTAAGCCAGGGGAATTCCTTCATAAGTGCTTCCGCCTGCTTATTGGTCATTTCAGATGTAAGAATTCCTGTAATTGTGGATACGCACCTTTCCTCATGATCGAAAATACCCGGAATAGCCTTAACTCTTTCAAGGGTTTCATTAAACTCATCAATTACTAATCTTGCTTTACCAACACCGTTATCTATCTGCCTGTATCCGTCATATCTTTCAGCTTCGGGAAGTTCTCTTCCCGCTACGATATAAAACTCATCACTGGCATGGATGAAATGAAGGCCGTATTTTTCATAAGCTATTTTCTGGTACTTTTCAATAAGGTCGATCACCTCGCCGCAGCCCTTGGCATCAAATGTAGTAAGCTTTTCAAGTCCGTCACGGAATTTTGTAAGTCCAACAGGAACTACAGAGACGCTTTCAAGTACGGGCAGATACTTCATAAGTTCCTTAATGGAATACTCAAGTTCCGCGCCGTCATTCCATCCGGGGCAAAGAACGATCTGACCGTTCATCGTGATCCCGGCTTCATAAAACTTATCAACCTTCTTTAAAGCATCCCCCGCAAATCTGTTATGGAGCATTTTGCAGCGGAGTTCGGGATTCATGGTATGGAAAGAAATATTTATGGGAGAAAGGTTATACTTTATGATCCTTTCCACATCGTGATCCGACATATTGGTCAATGTAATATAATTGCCCTGAAGGAATGAAAGTCTTGAGTCATCATCTTTAAAATAAAGGCTTTCGCGCATTCCGGGAGGATTCTGATCGATAAAACAGAAAATGCACTTATTGTGGCAGCTCCTGTAATTATCCATAAGACCGTTATCAAAGACTATTCCCAGGTCCTCATCAGCATCTTTTTCGATCTCCAGCATGCATTCTTCGCCATCCTTAGTCTCAACAAGGACGTTTAATTCCTCATCCTGAGAATAAAACTGGTAATCAAAAATATCTTCAATTATATTTCCGTTGATGGATATTATCTTATCCCCGGGCTCCAAGCCCAGTTCTTCGGCGATACTTCCGGAAAGTACGCTTCCGACAACGTGTTTATGTTCCATAAAAAATCCTTTCAAACAAAAGAGCTATCCTTTGACAACTCTGTCAATAATATGTAAAATAATAAATCGCTAATGAACAATTATTAATCATCTGATAAATCGGAGGAAAAAAATGCCCAATATTGCAGAATTGGAAAACGCAATGCCCGTCGGCCCCCTCAAGATCATAGCTCTTCCTTCCATGGCCGAGATGGGAAAAACCATTAACGATTATCTTGTGGAGTTCCGTAAAGTTGTCCACAACGATTCAGTAAAAAACGATCCCGCATTCCAGGGATACATCGAAAAAAACTATCTTCTTGATTATGAACTTCCTCGTTTCGGAAGCGGTGAAAGCAAAGCTCTCATCAAAGAATCCGTCAGAGGTAAAGATATCTTCATCCTTGTTGATGTTTGCAACCACTCTGTTACTTATAACATGAACGGTTATGAAAATCACATGTCACCCGATGATCATTATCAGGACCTTAAGCGTATCATAGCTGCGTGCAATGGTAAAGCAAACCGTATCAATATCATCATGCCCTTCCTTTATGAAGGACGCCAGCACAGAAGAAACGGTCTTGAGTCTCTTGACGCCGCATACATGCTTGAAGAGCTCTATGACATGGGCGTAAGCAATTTCATTACCTTTGATGCTCACGATCCCAGAGTCCAGAACGCTACTCCTCTTAAGGGATTTGACAATTTCATGCCCACCTATCAGTTTATGAAAGCTCTTCTCGGAAGCGATTCAAACCTTAACGTGGACAAAGATCATCTCGTAGTCATCTCTCCCGATGAAGGAGCCCTTGACAGAGCCATCTACTTTGCAAACGTTCTCGGTGTAAACACCGGTATGTTCTATAAGAGACGTGACTTCACCAAGATCGTAAACGGTAAGAATCCTATCGTTGCTCATGAATTCCTTGGTGATTCTCTTAACGGAAAAGACGTTATCATTATGGATGATATGATCTCCTCCGGCGGATCAATGATCGATACCGCAAAGCAGCTTAAGGAAATGGATGCAGGACGTGTATTCATCTGTACTACATTTGGCCTCTTTACAGAAGGCCTTAAATCCTTTGATGAAGCTTATGAAAAAGGATATTTCGATAAGCTGATCACCACCAACCTTACCTATCTTCCTCCTGAGATCTATTCAAAGGAATACTTCCAGGTTGCTGATATGGCTAAGTACATCTCATCAATCATTGACTTCATGAACCATGATGCTTCTCTTTCAAACGTTATGGCTACCACGGAAAAGATTCATCAGTTCCTTGATAACTATAATGCAGAGAAGAATAAATAAGTTTATAATATTCACAGCATACCGCATAACAACGGTATGCTGTTTTTTTATTAAGATTCAAGGAGATCAAATACGATATCTACCTTGAAAAGATCACCATCGGCTATTACTTCAAATTTACCGTTTTGAAGTTCTGCAAGGCTCTTGGCAATATAAAGGCCAAGTCCGCTTCCCTCGGAAGATCTTGAAGCATCTCCTCTTATGAATCTTTCAGTCAGTTCGCTTCCCTGAACAGTATTGGGAGTCGCGGATACATTCTTGATGCTGATAAGAAGTTTTCTCTTTCCTTCCTCGGAATCAAAATCCTTTACAGAGACATATACTCTGGTTCCTCTCATGGAATACTTGCAGACATTTTCAAGAAGATTGTCCATAAGTCTCCACATGTGGCGACCGTCAGCCATGATATAGCCGTTAACTTCACCGTCAAAAACTACTTCAAGTCCTGCATCTTCAAACTTGTCGGAAAACTCTGCAACGATCTGATGCAAAAGTTCTGTGATACGTATCTTAGTCAGGGATACTTCCGTTGTTCCTGAAGAAAGTCTTGAAGCATCTACCAGGTCGGTCAATAGCTGCTTAAGCCTGTTTGATTTTTCTTCAAGAGTTCTAATATATCCTGCAGCAGGCTCTTTATCAATATTTTCATCCTTAAGAAGATTAACGTAATTGATAATGGATGTTAGGGGCGTCTTAAGGTCATGAGAGACATTGGTTATAAGATCAGATTTCATCTTCTCATCTCTCATACTGGTTTCAACCGCATTCTTGATTCCTTCACCAAGATGATTGATGTTTCCTGCAAGATCCTTGTTAATATCAAGAAGAGGATCTTCATCAATCTTATATTCAAGCTCACCACCGGTTATCCTCTTAATTCCATCCCTAAGTGAGATCCTGTCTGAGGACTTTCTTATCTGTCTTGCAGCAAACAAAACATTGTAAGCCACAAGAAGTATTGCGGATAACACCACTCCAAGATAAATGGATTTACTGGAGCAGATGACCAGGGCTACGAATAAAGCAAAGTTGATTATCAAATAAAAATGGAAAGGAACAAGTGCGCTAACATAGGGATTAGCGCTGTTTTCGATCCTGTCTCTTACTCTTGAAAATCCTTTATACACAAGATATATAAAAGAGTACTTCCTAACATTCTTGCTTCTGACTCTTCTAATGGTTGAAAAGACAAGCATGCATAAAGAAAAGCTTGTAAGAATTCCAAGGGGCCCAAAGATCAAATAGATATTTGATATACCGCTGTTATAATTCTTTGCAAACATAAATCTTGAAAGAATTATAAATAAAGCAAGAAGGATCGCATAAACCTCAAGTATTATCTTATCCCAGAACAAAAGGTATCGCTCCGAGCCTCTGATACCTGCAGTCACTGCCTTGAACACAAAAAGAACAACATAGACAGCAAGTAACAAAACAACAGCCATGATACTTCTTGTGACAAAACCTTTTCTTCCGGATGTTGCCTCAAAGGCGATTGAGAAAGCATCACTCTGTTTTGTAAAGTCTCCTTCAATATAAGCCCATAACTTAACCGGAGCCTTGAACTCATCCGCATAAGACTTCACCACAACATAAAGATCGGACTCATTCACATTTGAAAACGTTGAAAACTCAAGGCTTTCCGGAAAATACACAAGGAAATCCTTGTAATCAGAAAATACTTCCGTAAGTTCTGCATCACTGATACTCTGAGTATCTATAAGTCCATTCTTGATGTTGGAATAAGTTATGACATTATTACCTTCACCAATCCTTAAAACATACTTGATATTGGTATTTGAAAACTCATAAAGTCCAATACCGTTACGATACATATCGTAGTATTTAACATACTTTTCAGCAGCTTTTTTCAATGCATCCTGCATGTCAAAGAATTCGATCCAGTTAGTAGCCCTATCTTCAAATCCGGTAGCACCATCAACGGAAGGATAAGTAATATCAAGTAAATTGATGATAACGATTGTCTGGCCATCATCATTCACGTAATAAGAGATATTATCTCCGCCGTAATAGATGATCTCATCAAAGGAATAGGGTGAGTTATAGTAGCTCATAAACTGCTCAACCGTATACTCTTTCTGGGTATAGGTAAATCCGCTTCTCCCCCATCTGATAAGGTCATCGATATAGTAAACGAGTGTCTGATCAAAGTTGATACCGGAGTTCTCGGTATTCGATGAATTAAGGACATCAACCATATCATAACTGTGATCATCGTTCTTATCGATCACGTTTTTAATGGCACAATAAGCTATTATATCCTTAAGCTGACGGGTATATATTTCGGTATAGAGCTTTGAATCTTCAAAAGAATAGTCCTCTCTTACCACATCCGCCGGCTGATATGACTCTTCACCGTCCAAATATTTAATTGAAAAATCCGAGCGTAAAAACAGGTTTGCCGCGATAACAAACGCCGCTCCCATAAGCAAGTGCATCAATATTCCAAGAAGCACTCTTACGGTTATTTTCTTTCTCATAGATCTCCCTCAATCTTATATCCCACACCCCAGACAACCTTTAAATATTCCGGCTCTCTGGGATTGATCTCAATCTTTTCTCTGATATGTCTGATATGTACTGCTACAGTATTCTCAGCATCAATAGGCTTTTCATTCCAAATATGCTCGTAGATCTGAGGTGATGAAAATACCTGTCCTTTGTTCTTTGCAAGGAAAATCAGAATGTTATACTCAATGGGTGTAAGTCTTACAAACTCATCATCAACAAATACCTGCTTGTTTTCATCATTGATAGTAAGACCACCAATGGTTATAACCGAAGCGTTTTCATCTTTCTGTCCGCCAAGTGAAGTGTATCGTCTTAAATTGGATTTAACTCTTGCAACAAGTTCACCTGCGTTAAAAGGTTTTGTGATATAATCATCTGCGCCTATATTTAATCCAAGGATCTTGTCCTTTTCTTCTGATTTTGCAGATAAGAGAATGATAGGAATAGTATGATTCTCTCGGATGATCTTTGTTGCCTCAATACCATCCATTTCAGGCATCATGATGTCGATAAGGAGAAGCTGAACGTCTTCATTTTCTATGATATCCACAGCCTCTTTGCCGTTATATGCCTTTAATACCTCAATTCCCTCTTCACGCGATAAATAAATGTCGATGGCATCAACGATCTCTTTATCATCATCACATACAAGTACTCTGTCCATCTCTTCCCCTTTCATAAAGCTGCTCCCGAATATTCAAAAGCATTTTTATACCAAAACATTTTATTATTTTCAAAAGCTATCACATCAAATCTGATAGGCCGGCCTTCAAACTGTTTATGGGATATCCTAAAATAATCACTGACTTTTGATATGATCTTCTGCTTTCTGATATCCACAGCAGACGCGGCGCTGCCGTATTTCTGTGTGCTTCTGTATTTAACTTCAACAAAGACAAGGCTTCCGTCTTTATCAGTGGCGATAATATCTATCTCTCCAAGTCTGCACCTGAAATTCCTAAATATTATCGTAAGCCCCATGTCTTCCAAATAGTTAGCGGCGAAATCTTCGTATTCCGTCCCTTTGGCTCTCTTATTCAAAATTCCCCTCTAGCTCTGTTTCATTTTATTCTTGATCTTATCCATATGATCCACAAACAGAAGGATCTCTGCTACAACTTCATAAAGCTCAGGCGGGATCATCTCACCTATTTCCAGCCTTGATAAAGTATCTGCCAGTTTATCATCCCTGTGGACCGGTACATCGGCTTCCTTAGCCTTCTCAATGATCTTCTCGGCTATAATACCTTTACCTGTTGCAATGACCTTGGGTGCAGCATCATTGGGATCATATTCAAGGGCTATGGCCTGTTTAATTTTATTCTTCCCCTGCTCAGCCATTTTAGGTCCTCACATCAAATGAATATTCCGAAAGTTTAACGCTTCCCATCCGAGATAAAATTCCGTTGATACCGCCTCCGTCAGCAGATGATGACAAAGGATTCTCCTCAGCCTCTTTTGATCCTTTAAGAGATGTTCTTGCAGAAACACTGTAACCTTTGGATGCCAGCCTCTCGGTAAGCTCATCCATATGTTCCTCAAGAAAATCCAAGATTGAATCATCAGCAACATAAAACTGAGTGCTAACCTTTTTGTTGACTGTAGAAGTATCCATTGCGACATAGACATCCACAGGTCCCAAATGCTCCATATCAAGATGTAAAAGCGCACTGACTTTACCATCCTTCATGTTAAGCTTCCTGCCATTAGAATATACATAAAGATCGCCATGGGCATTCTCACCGCCGGAAAGTTTAATGGGAAGCTGAATATATGAATACATCTGATTTACCTGGGTAAGGAAATCGATGTTGTTGCTCATGTTATTAACTGAATTCTGAGCTGCATTATTCTTGATCTCAGCATTTTCTAAAGCCTCTCTAATGCTGCCAAGCTGTCTCGATAACCTCTGATATAACTCCATGACTTTTTCTTTATCAGCCACATCAGAAGGCGAAATGTTCCACTGCTCGGATAAAGCAGAAAGAACCGTATCCTTGATCACATGGCTGTTAAGCAGTCTTGAAAGCTTTGAAATATCATTGTTTGAAGATGCCTCATCTATAATACTTTTAGTTAAAGCAAAAAGCTCATTAAAGGATTTAGTCGATAGATCTTCGATGTTTCCAATGAAAGGTTTTAATTCCTCTGCTAAAGCAGTCCTGGTATTCTCATCGAGGGGAATCCTTACGGTATCAGATGCTTTTTCAGAATTAATTATACTTAATGTCTCTTTTTGAGTTTCATTTGAAACTGTATCAGTCTTTCCCTCATCCGAAACGGAAGCCAGAAGTTTTAATGCTTTTTCTGCAGCAGACATTTCACTGTCAGCCGAAGTGGGTGCGTTTACTTCACTTTGAACAATCGCAGCAGTATTCTCATTAACGTTAATTAAATCTTGAGAGGTGGCAGAATCTTCTGTTTCAACAGTTACTCCACTGATTTCAGAAGCCAGTTCGCTTAGTTGTGACAAAAGAGTCGCTGCTCCATTTGTATCTCCTGCAAGTGCCGTTTCCGATAAAGCATTCTGAAGGTCATTAAGTACATTGTTCATCCCTTCCCCAAGCTGATAGGAAAGATTCTTATATGAATCGATCTGGGTAAGGTTGTTTTCGTTAACCTCAATTCCCAATTTATGAAGATCCACGATATCTTCCACAGGAAACTCAGAAAAGACAGACACATCCTTAAATACAGCGCTTAAAGAGTTCCTGTCAACGCTCATTCCGGCTTCCATCATTTTCCCCGTCATCTGAACAGTAGATTCATTAACGGGAAGGCCTGCCATATTTAAGGCCTTTGAAATATTGGGATCAGAGGCCATATTTGTAAACAGCGGGGAAAGGGTTAGTCCAGAAGCTGAACTCTTAACCTCAAAGGTGAGAAGTTTACCAATATCTAAGTTGATGCCTGATGATACTTTAGCATCAAATAAAATATTACCGGGAAGTTCCAGAGTTACAACATTTCCATCCTTGGAAACAACCTGAGCTCTTAAGGAATCTCCTGCTTTAAGGTCAGCCAAAAGAGCATCTGCAGCATTAATGCGAACCCCGTCTAAGGCAGTCCCCTCCGGAACTTTACCGGTATTATTCTGATATATTTGATTTGCGTTGATCAGTACATCGTTAATATTCATATAGGCTTAAATAAAATTCTTAATGAATGTACGTCTGTGTATAGGGCAGGGACCATATTTCTTAATAGCATCGATATGATCTTTTGTTCCATAACCAACATGTTTTGCGAAACCATATTCGGGATAGAGCTTATCGTACTCAACCATCATACGGTCTCTTGTAACTTTGGCATAAATACTGGCAGCACCAATGGATATACTCTTGGCATCTCCCTTAATAATGGGAACCTGCTTTATATCTACACCGGGAATGGTTACTGCATCATTTAAAAGGATGTCGGGCTTTGCACCAAGTTTGCTTATTGCTTCACGCATGGCTTCGTAAGTTGCCTGAAGAATATTGATCTCATCAATTCTTTCGGGAGTTGCAATTCCAACAGCTACAGCAACTGCCTTCTCTGCAATTTCATCATAAAGCTTTTCACGCATCTTCTCAGATACCTGCTTGGAATCATTGATATAAAGGATATTGCAATCCTTGGGGAGGATAACTGCACCGGCTACAACAGGTCCTGCAAGAGGCCCGCGTCCCACCTCATCTATACCACAAATAAGACCACAGTCTGCATATTGTCTTTCAAACTCAGATAAAGCATATATTCTTTGCTTTTCTTTTTCGAGAGCATCGATCTTCTTCTTTGCTCCCTCAATAAGTTTTTTTACACCGCCACGCTCATCAACGGAATACTCAGCTATCAAAGCAGACAGATCGGTTATCTCTGCATTTTTAAATTCTAAAGTTATTTCAGATATACTTTTCATTTTCTACTAATCAACCGGACCAAAATTCTTGAAAGGGAAAAGGCGAAATACTGCTCTTCCAACGATTTCGGAACGAGATACATTTCCTATAATGTCAAAGCGGCTGTCAACAGAGTTATTTCTGTTATCACCGATAACGAAGTACTCGCCTTCACCCAGCGTGATTCCTTCGCCCTTACCTCTGTTCCATCTCTCATCACTTGCATCTATAACTTCAGCTCCGTAATTCTCCTTAAGAAGCTTTCCGTTAATATAAATACTTCCATCCTCTCCAATCTGAACTGTTTCACCGGGGAGTCCGATTACGCGCTTGATATAATAAGCATTCTTTCTCTCCGGGTTTTCATATCTGTAAGGGAAGATAACAATATCAAATCTCTGAGGATCGGAAAAACGATAAGTTATCTTATCAACCACCAGATGATCTCCATCCTCAAGAGTAGGATGCATTGATGTCTGATGTACAACTGTTTTCTGAGCTATAAAAGTTATGAATAAAACAGTAATACCAAGAGCTACAAGTAAGTGAATTGCCAGAGAAAACAATTCCTTTAAAACATCCTTGTATTTCTTTTTACCTTTTTTGCCTGCTCCTGCTTCTGAAACACTTTTATCAAGATCTTTCTTGCTCAATTTTTCACTCATTGTCTTCTGCCGGAAGTTCCAGTGTAATATGACCTAATCTTCCGCTTCTGAAATCATCGATAAGGTATGATGCCCCTTTTTCGATATCAGGTTCTTCTCCTTTTTTTAATGCCTTTCTGTTAAGTGCAATGGCCTCCAACAGTTCAAGGTCACTACCTTCTTCTGATATAGAATATCGGTCAGAAAGTGTACCGGGATAAGCATTTCTCAAATAATCAATAAGCTTTGTTGCAAGTTCCGCAGTATCAAGAATATTATCATTGATGGTGCCGAGCATTGCCAATCTCATACCAACGGCCTGGTCTTCAAACTTGGGCCACAAGATACCGGGAGTATCAAGAAGTTCAATAGAATCACTGAGCCTAATCCATTGCTTACCCTTTGTAACACCGGGCTTATTTCCGGTTTTGGCAGTTGATTTACCCACAAATGAATTTATAAAAGTAGATTTACCAACATTAGGGATTCCGCATACCATAGCTCTTATGGGGCGGTTCTTAATACCTCTTTTTCTGTCTCTTTCAATCTTCTCTTTACAGACTTCTTTAACAGTAGGCTCAACAACTCTTGCTCCACCTCTGTTTCTCGCATCCATAGTGACAACGGTTATACCCTTGTTCTTAAAGTATGACTTCCACTTATCTGTGGATGCCTTGTCTGCAAGATCTGATTTATTCAATATAACAAGCCTAAACTTGTTTTTTCCAAGTTCGTCAATATCCGGATT
>JAEEOO010000065.1 GCA_016284315.1 Lachnospiraceae bacterium
ACGGCCCCAAACTTGTGTTCAACGAAGCCACCGAAAGCCTGAAATACAATTTCACCCTTTTATGTTTCTACATCAAGAAGGCTGTGACTTCCCTTAATTACGTGGGCGCCTACTATCTTGCTTTTATTATCACTACAGTACTTCTCTTCCTTTGCGCCCTGATAAAGTTCTTTGAAAACAAGGGAAAATTCAATGCTTCCGTTCTGTTCTATCTGTTCCTTTTCCTCGGACAGGTTGCGGTTTTGCTTGCGATCCTTGTTTTATACGTATTCGCAGACGGTTTCAGACACCTCATCGCTTTTATCATTGCTGATACGATCGTGATCCTCTGCGACAAGAAGCTTCATAAAACTCTAAAGGTGATCTTCGGCGGGCTGATCATCGCGACCTTTGTTTTCTTATTTGTTGCAAAGATAAAGATCCCCGAAGCATACTACGTTCCCTATCTTGAAAGCGAAAGCGCCGAAAGAACCGAGTTTGCCGAAAGCAAGAAAGAACTGGAAGAAAAGATGCCTTTGGTTTCTGAAGTTTCCCGGGATAACACCGTGGACATTGTCCTTGATAACGCTGTTTCTCTCGAAGCCTACTATCTTCTTCCCGCAGGCTTCGGCATCAGCATGTGTTCTGAAAGCTATATCGAGGAAAACATTTCTTCTTTAAAGAACAAGTACCTCTTAGTCCCGGCAGAAAGCGAGCTTAACAATATTGCCGGTTCAAACGGCTACACATTGATTTTTAAAAACGAAAGACTCTCCCTTTACTCAAGGTGAGAGCCTTTTGGCTATTTAGGATCATCTTATATTTTCTGACGATCTTTATATTTTATTCTCTGATTTCAAGACATCTGATGGAATTCAGCACTGCAAGTACCATAACTCCAACGTCTGCAAAGATCGCGATCCACATATTTGCTATTCCGAAAGCGCCAAGTCCAAGACAGGCAAACTTTACGATCAGCGCAAATACGATGTTTTCGTATACGATACGGAGGCATTTTCTTGAGATCTTCATGGCAAGGGCGATCCTTGCGGGATTATCGTCCATAAGGACAACGTCCGCAGCCTCGATTGCCGCATCCGATCCCATGGCTCCCATGGCAATTCCGATGTCTGCCCTTGATAATACGGGAGCATCATTGATTCCGTCGCCCACAAATGCCAGCTTATCCTTAGGTCCCTTTTCCTGAAGAAGGATCTCCACCATCTCAACTTTCTCTGCAGGAAGAAGCTCTGCGTGTATCTCATCAAGTCCAAGCTCAGTTCCAACCGCTTTTCCCACGGCCTCAAGGTCTCCGGTGAGCATTACTGTCTTCCTTATTCCCGAAGCCTTCAGCGCCTTGATGGCATCCTTTGAATTCTCCTTAACAACATCACTGATAACGATATAACCGGCATAAGTCTCGTCAACTGCCACATGAACTATGGTTCCGACGGGTACGTTTTCCTCAGCTTTGATACCAAGGCTATTCATCAGCTTGATATTTCCTGCAGAGATGCGCTTTCCGCAAACCGTAGCCCCAACGCCATGCCCGCTGATCTCCTCCACGTCGGAGACTGCCTCTGAATTTGTCCCCTGGGGACGGGGTTGAGTGGACATTTGTGGCCCACTAACCCCGTCCCCGAGGGCCATTTTCAATGACTTGGAGATAGGATGGTCGCTGTAACTTTCCGCTAAGTTTGCAATTTTGAGTAGGGCGGTCTTCTTGTCAAGATTGGTTCCAAGGAAGCTGAAATCCGCTCCCTCAGCGGGATAGACGCCTGTTACCTCGAAGACACCCTTTGTCAGGGTACCGGTCTTGTCAAAAACTACGGTTGTGGTCTGTGAAAGAGCCTCAAGATAGTTTGAACCCTTTACCAAAATACCTCTTGAACTTGCCGCTCCGATTCCTCCGAAGAAGCTAAGAGGAATTGAGATGACCAGTGCACAGGGGCAACTGATAACAAGGAAGGTCAATGCCCTGATAACCCAGGTACTTAAAACTCCCGTTGCCCACTGTCCGAAAGGCATGCCATGATTTGCGATCAATATTACTACAGGAGGGATGACCGCAAGGGCAAGTGCTGCATAGCATACGCTGGGGGTGTAATATCTTGCGAACTTCGCAATGAAGTTCTCTGATCTGCTCTTCTTCATACTGGAGTTCTCAACAAGATCAAGGATCTTTGAAACCGTTGATTCTCCAAATGCCTTAGTAGTCCTGATCTTGATAAGTCCCGAAAGGTTAACGCATCCGCTAATTACAGAATCTCCGCTAAATATCTCTCTGGGAACGCTTTCGCCCGTAAGAGCCTTGGTATCAAGACTGGTCTCGCCTTCTACGATCTCGCCGTCGATGGGAATCTTCTCCCCGGGCTTAACTACGATAACGCTTCCAACGGCTACTTCATCAGGAGATACTCTTACAAGTTCTCCGTTTTCGCCCTCGATATTGGCGTAGTCAGGTCTGATATCCATAAGAGCTGCGATGTTCTTTCTGCTTTTACCCACTGCAACCGCCTGGAAAAGCTCACCGATCTGGTAAAAGAGCATTACCGCAGTTCCCTCAGAGAATCCGCCTTCCTCGCCCTTTGTAACAGCGCCCAAAACAAGAGCGCCAACAGTTGCGATAGCCATAAGGAAGTTTTCATCAAAGACCTGTTTGTTCTTGATTCCCTTAAGGGCTTTCTTTAAGATATCATGTCCGATGATAAAATACGGAACAAGATAAGGTATCAGCAAAAGGAAATGGTACTTGTAAAAGAACTCTCCAAGAACCGGAACCCTGTATTCATCGCCGCTCTTTCCGAGGACCACATGCTCAAATACCATGAGGACCGCCAGCAAGATAGCTGAAATGATTATTCTTTTTAAGACTTTTTTCTGTTTCTTAGTCATAAGATCACTCTCTGTCTGAGACTCTGAGATTTAGGATCCGTCACGGTCTCTTATATATTTAGAACTCGATCTCGCAATCGTCCTCAACAGCCTTGCAAGCCTTAAGTACGTTCTTCATAACGTTCTTCTCGTCTGCACCATCTGCAAACTCAACGTTCATCTTCTGAGTCATGAAGCTTACAACAGCCTTTGCAACACCCTCTACGGTATTGGCTGCATCTTCCATCTTCTGAGCACAGTTAGCGCAATCAACCTCGATATTGTATGTTTTCTTCATATATAAACCCTCCGTTTGATGCCTCTGAATTGAACAATTGAATAACTGTTCATATATATAATAGCACTATATATATTTTTGTCAATATAAAATTCGGCACCCTTTGGGTGCCGAATTTTTAGCCTTTGTATTCATTTAAAGTTTTAATAACATAATCCTGCTCTTCCTTGGTCTCTCCGTTGTAGAGAGGGATTGAAAGAACGGTCTTGGCGTATTTCTCGGTGATTGGATAGCTTCCTTCCTTGAATCCGAGATATGCGTATGCCTCTGAAAGATGGGGAGGGATGGGATAGTGGATAATGGTTCCCACATTCTTCTCGTTTAAGTAATCGATCAGCTTGTCTCTACTCTCGCACTTGATCACGAACTGGTGCCAGATATGGGTTGCGCCCTCTCTGATCTTGGGAAGCTCGATAAGGGGATTGTTGATCTCCTTAAGATATTTCTCGCAAAGGGCTCTCTTTTCGTCCTCCAGTTCCTGCATATGGCTAAGACGAACTCTTAAAAGTCCCGCCTGCATCTCATCAAGTCTTGAGTTGGTACCAACAACTCTATTGTAGTATCTCTTCTCGCTTCCATAGTTTCTGAAGACTCTTACGTCATCTGCGATCTTGGGATCGTCGGTAACGATTGCTCCGGCGTCGCCGAAAGCACCGAGGTTCTTTGAAGGATAGAATGAGAAGCATCCGATATCACCAAAGGTTCCGGTAGCTTTACCGTTAAACTTTGCTCCGTGGGACTGGGCACAGTCCTCAACCAATCTAAGGTTGTGCTTCTTTGCAATAGCTACGATCTTGTCCATATTTGAAGCCTGACCATAGAGATGAACTACAAGAATAGCTTTTGTCTTCTCGGTTATCAGGCTCTCTATCTTGTCCGCATCTATATTAAAGTACTCATCGGGCTCGCAAAATACGGGAGTTGCTCCGTTAATGGTGATTCCCATAACGCTGGCGATGTAGGTATTGCCCTGAACAATAACCTCGTCGCCCTTTCCGATTCCAAGGACTCTGAAGGCGATCCAAAGGGCATCAAGTCCGCTGGCAAGGCCTACGCAATGCTTGCTTCCTACATAATTTGCAAACTCTTCCTCGAAACTCTTTACTTCATTTCCAAGGATGTACCATCCGCTGCGAAGGACTTCAAGTGCCTTTGCTTCGAACTCTTCCTGATATTTATAAAAGCCTCTGTCCAATCTGTTGGGACTAATCTTTTCCATAACTCTTCTCCTTATTTCGCATATGCAGTAGCAACCTTGGTCACTGCATGAATTACATCTTCCACTTCTGCATCGGTAAGACGGGGATAAAGCGGAATGCTCATGATTCCCTTATAAACTTCCTCTGCATTAGGGCAAAGTCCCTTCTCATAACCAAGATGACGATAGTAAGGAAACCAGTATACAGGAACGTAATGAACCTGGCACTGTACATTCTCTGCGCTCATGGCGTCAAAGAACTCGCGCCTTGTGCAGCTTAATTTATCAAGGTCAAGCCTGATGATATAAAGATGTCTGCAGGTATCTGACTCGGGGATCTCCTTCTGAACGATGATACCGGGTACCTTGCTGAAAGCCTCATCATATCTCTTAACGATCTCCTGACGTCTTTTCTTAAACTCATCGATCCTTCCCATCTGACTGATAAGAAGAGCAGCCTGGAAGTCGGTCAGACGATAGTTATAACCAAGGGATATCTGCTCATAGTACCAGATTCCCTCGTGAGGAGCTCCTTCCATAAGATCCTCGTCATGGGTGATACCATGGGTATGCGCAAGAACAAGTTTCTTGTAAAGTTCATCATCATTGGTAAGGATAGCGCCACCCTCACCGGCGGTTACAGTCTTTACGGGATGGAAGGAGAAGGTTGTCATGTCCGCAATGGAACCAACCATCTTTCCATTGTATGCGGTTCCGATGGAATGAGCAGCGTCCTCGATAAGGATAAGTCCGTGCTCTTCGCAGATTGCCTTGATCTCATCAAGCTGAACCGCCTGACCGGTAAAGTCTACTGCAACGACTGCCTTGGTCTTGTCAGTGATATGTGCCTTAATGCTCTCGGGATCGATATTGTAGGTCTCCGGATCAATATCAGCAAATACAGGCTTTGCTCCGCAATAAAGTGCACAGTTAGCGCTGGCTGCGAAAGTAATAGGAGTAGTAATAACCTCATCTCCGGGGCCCACACCTGCTGCAATGCACGCACAGTGAAGAGCAGCAGTTCCGTTGGAACATACAACAGCATGCTTTGCACCGGTGTATTTTTCAAGAAGCCTTTCCGCTTCCTCTACCTTTGGACCGCATGTGATAAGGGGACCTACAAGGACATCAGCTACAGCCTTTGCATCCTCTTCGGTAACCCACTGCTTTCCGTAATAAATTTTTTCTTTTCTTACAGGCTCTCCGCCGTTAATTGCAAGTTTTTCCATAATAAAGCCTTTCTAAAACTTAATCCTGTATAAAATCATCAATAGTTATAATTGATATTTCTGCTTCGTGTTCTTCAAAGATCTTTTCCAAATATTCCGTATCGGAATCCTCGGGTACGATCATATATATTTTTTTCCCGGAACTGTTATCAAGAATCCCGGTGATCCCTATTCTTTCATATCTCTTTTTCATCAAAGGACTGTTATAAAGCCAGTCCGCAGTCTTTATGGCGTTAGCAGGTTCTTTGCATTTTCCTATCTCACCGCCCATGGATTTATACAAGGCCGCTTCAAGAAAATACACAGATTCATCATCGGCCTCTATTTTTCTGGCTGCTGCTTCCAGTTTATCAAAGCTTTCTTCGTAGACTTTTTCCTTTTCACTATTTTGTTCAAAGAGTCCATTCACAAAGATTAATCCAAAAATACCAAGGGCCACCCCGAGGAAAACATAATATAAAATGATCCTGCATATTCCGGTCTTGGCCTTCTCGGTCTTAAAAAATCTGAACAACACATCAAGGCCCGAAAATACAGCCAAAATATTTGTTCCAAAAAGGATCCTCTCAGGAAGCCTGTTTAGCGCTCCGAATACAGCTATGAAAGCCACAAAATAAACTGCCGTTACCACTATCTGAATAAGGTTCTCAGTCAACACCTTTTTCTTTTTTGAACATTCTATTACAGCAATAACAAATCCTGCAAACAGAAATATAACGGCACTGAATCCGCGGATGGTCTTCAGATTATCCATGAAAGCCAAAAATGCGGTCTTCATAGCCCTCTTTACCGGATTACTGAACTGATTCCATTCTTTTATGATGCTTTGATACTTTTCAGCCATAGCAAGGAAAGTACCGGTATCATGATCCACTACTGCAAGGTCATATTCAATAAACGCGGTATACTCTTCAGCGCTTATACCGATATTCTCATAAAAATCAGAATACTTTTCGTACTGGGGCATCTGATTATAATCATATACTTCAGTCCTTGCCTTGTTGTACTCCTTGTATTCCTTCCATTCATTGGAAGAATAGGCTCCCATGTCTATTAAAAGCGAAACCGCCATAACCGCCATGGTAACAAGGATGTGAATGCCGCCCTTCTTAAACTCTTTTTTAATTACTTTTGCAATCAGCATAAACACAAGCAGAGGCAAAAGAGCAAGACACACTTCTTTTCTCAGCCAAAAAGATAGGACAAAAAGTATAGC
>JAEEOO010000066.1 GCA_016284315.1 Lachnospiraceae bacterium
ATGTCCTTCTTTCGTAAGTACTTGCTTTAATCAGATTAAAACTGTTAGGAATAATTATCTGACTATGATTAAAAAAAGTCAATAAACCAATTTTAGCCTTTTTCGCATGTTTTCAAGGCTTATTTGACTCTTTCATACCTGATAAAAGAATAAGATAAGTCAAAATATGTTATCTCATCACTGTCCGCTGTCTTTTTCCATTCGGGATTTTCATCAAGATTTTCAAGATAAGCGTCCGCCTCATACTCGTAGTCGATGGCTGTGATATGAGCGGTATCGCAGTAGGGAAGCATCTGTTTGTAGACGCTGTCTCCGCCGATTATAAAGACATCCTCGCTTTTATATGCTTTCAGTTTTTCAAGAAGTTCCTCGATGGAATTGCAAACCTCCGCTCCCTTAAGCTTAAAGTTCTTATCTTTTGTAAGGACGATGTTTGTCCTGTAGGGAAGTGGCTGTTTTCCGGGGAAAGTATCAAGGGTCTTTCTTCCGAAGACGATGACCTTTCCTGTGGTAAGCTCCCTGAAAGTCTTTTGATCGTTGGGGATCCTTACAAGCAGTTCTCCCTTATTTCCGATGGCCCAGTTTTTATCTACTGCCGCAATAATGTTCATTCAAATATCCTTTGGTTAGTCTTCTTTTTTAGGCTTTCTGCCGCAACTCTTTTTCTCGGTGCAGAAGCCTGCCACTTCACACTTGGGCATGAAGTAATTGTCCACAAGATAAGCCCACTCTTCGGAGTAGTCCTTAAGTGCGGCGCAAAGGTCGCGCATCAGCTCTCTGTACTCCCAGAATGCTCTGGTGCACATTCTCTGATGAGACATCTCGATAAGGTTACGGAGATTTCTCTTGTCCACGATCTTGGTCTCCATTCCAAGGGGAAGGAGCATTGCAGCATCCTCTCTTGCGATACCGAGTTCGTTCTCGAGTTTAGCCGCATTGTCTGCGATCATCTTCATGGTCTCTTCGTAGATCTTCTTTGCCTCAGGATTCTTCTCAACAGTATGAGGTGTAACAAACTTGAAATCCTCGTACTTGATGTATCTGGTGCTGGCCTGAAGTCTGGTAGGTGCTCCGCCGATGTGGGTGTACCACTCGCGGATAACTCTTGCGGAATATCCGTCCAGGATCATCTCAACGTTAACGTACTCCATGACTCTGTGATGTCCGGAGATGATGCAGTCAAGTCCGCGCTTGTAATTCTTCTCTGCATCCTCGATATTTGCTCCCCAGCAAACGCCTGCGCGCTGTCCCATAAGGGTAATGGGGTTTTTTGTTGTTTCTTCGATAATGATTACTTTAGACATAAATTAGTTCTCCCATTTGTCGCACATTGAATTTATCTGGTCTGCAAACTTGGCAAGTTCTTTGTTGGGTCTGCCTTCCAGTTTTTTGATAAGTGCAACAAGTCTCTGACCTGCCGAAATAAGCCTTGCATATACGCCGCTTGCAACAGGTGCTTTCTTTTCTATCCTGTGAGGCTCTGCCTCGTAGGTAAAGCGGTTGGCTCCAAGGTCAAATACAGAACCGCTGTAAGGCGCATAGGCCCTCTGACCGTACTCGATCTTCAACGTCTCGGCAAACTGCATCGTAACGCTGTCCTCACCATGGACGATAAAGACTTTCTTAGGCTTTTCTTCAAAAGCGCTTATCCAGTCGATAAGCCCCTGCTTGTCCGCATGTCCGGAAAGTCCGGCTACCTGTTTGATCTCGGCATTGACACTGATAGTTTCACCGAAGAGCTTAACCTCTTTTGCTCCCTCGATAATGGCACGTCCCAAGGTACCGTTAGCCTGGTAGCCCACAAAAAGAATGGTACATTCTTTTCTCCAGAGGTTGTGCTTTAAGTGGTGTCTGATACGTCCGGCTTCGCACATACCTGATGCAGAGATTATAACCTTTGGTGTGTCGATGAAGTTGATCTCCCTTGACTCATCACTGGTAATTGTCAGCCTAAGGCCCGCAAAGGATAAGGGATTTATATTGTCCCTAACAAGTTCAAGAGCTTCTTCGTCAAAGCATTCGCTCCTATTCTCCTGAAAAACTTCTGTTGCTTCAACCGCCATGGGACTGTCCACATATACAGGCCAGTTGTCATGACCTTTGATAAGCCGATTGACCTTGATCTTTCTAAGGAAATATAAAAGTTCCTGAGTACGTCCTACCGCAAATGACGGGATGACAACGTTTCCACCTCTGTCAAAGGTCTCCTGAATGACCTTGGCGATCTCCGTAACATAGTCGGGTTTATCGGTGGAATGAAGCCTGTCTCCATAGGTGGACTCCATGACTACGAAATCCGCCTGAGCCGTTGGCTGTGGATCGCGAAGAAGCGGCTGATTCTTGTTTCCTATATCTCCGGAAAAAACGATCTTTTTGGTGGTATCGCCTTCGGTCAGCCATACTTCGATGGATGAAGAACCAAGCAAATGTCCGATATCGGTAAAGCGGATCTTTACTCCGTCGCATACTTCGATCTCTTCACCGTAGTGGCAAGCCACAAGCCTCTTGATGGCGCCTTCGGCATCCTCCAATGTATAAAGAGGTTCAACCAGAGCATTGTCATCGCTTCTCTTTAACTTACGATTCTTCCACTCTGCTTCCTGCATCTGAATGTGGGCACAGTCTCTGAGCATTATGCTGCAGAGATCAACTGTAGCATCCGTTGCAAATATCTGTCCTCTGAATCCCTTTGCATACAAAAGGGGCAGGAGTCCCGAATGATCTACATGAGCGTGAGTCAGCAAAACATAATCGATCTGGGATTCATGCACGGGAAGCTCTGCATTTTCAAAGGTCTGAGTTCCCTGCTGCATACCGTAATCCACAAGAATATGCTTGTCGTTTACTTCTAGATAATGGCAGCTGCCGGTTACCTGATGATCGGCTCCGATAAATATTAATTTCATTTGGGGTTCCTCCTTTGATCGTATTTTGAGAAATATCCCATAAAGAAAAAATAAGCATAAAAGCTTATTCACTTTTATGCTTATCAGTATATCATATATTGTATGTTTTTTGTATGATAATCTCTATTTATATACAAGATTTTGTAGTTTAGGCTTAGTACTGCATTGCCCAGGTAACTCCGTAAAGAGAAACCATCATCTTTCTTACTTCTTCCTTCATGATCTTGCATGCTTCGAACTCGGTCTTTACATGGATAAGTCCGATCTTTCTCTTCTTGTCGCAGAAATAAACATCATATCCGTTGCCGCTCTTCTCCATGCAGATCCTCTTATTGTGCTTGCCCTGAAGCTTGTAGAGTTTCTTGGGAACGAGATGGTCCTTGAAAAATTTCTGAAGTTCTTTGGTGGTCATTTGATTGCCCCCTTTCTGTCCTGTAAAAAATTATGTATAATTCGAACTGAGTCGCGTTTGAAATTGCTTTTAGATTTTTAAAACCTTTAAACGTAGTTTTTAAAACTACATTAAGTATAACATGGCAAAACATAGCAGGCAATAGGTTTTGGATCAATCTTAAGCATTTCTTCAGAATTGTTTTTTGAAGCCTAAAACAAGGCTATTTTAAGGGCTGAAAAATTTTTTAAAAAAAATTGAAAAATGTTGTTGACAAGACAATGGTCTTTTAGTATACTAGCACATGTCCGTTGGAAATACAGCGAACGAAATGCGATAGTAGCTTAGTTGGTAAAGCGCCACCTTGCCAAGGTGGAGACCGCGGGTTCGAGCCCCGTCTATCGCTCTTTTTTATACCTATTTTCAAAGCTCCGATTTATGATCGGAGCTTTTTTTATGTCCAAAATT
>JAEEOO010000009.1 GCA_016284315.1 Lachnospiraceae bacterium
TCCTTCTGAGTCTACGATAAAGGCAGACAGGGTGTTCAGCTATTGGAAGGAGCTTTCTCCTTTTAACATGCTCTTTAACAATACTTCAAGGCTTATCACTAATAAGCAGCCCTTAACAAGACAGGAGACTCATCTTGATGCTGTGTATGCCACAAAGGCTATGTCCACCGGGGACGGGGTTAAGGGGCCAAAAGTGGCCACCTGACCCCGTCCCTAGGGGACAGAAAAATGCGGCTATTTCTTGAAATGTTTCACAAAAGACAACGGCTTTTTGTACGGGATTTTACGTATTTTGGAGATTTTTGACATTCTAAATCCTTGCGTATCAAGTTGTCGGCAAATTCCCACAGTGTTATAATGAAAGTGACTCACAGTGTAATGAGTAAACTGACAAAGAAACATGATGCCATTCAAGAGAAGGTTGGTGATATTATGGGCGGAAAAGTATTAGATGATCCGGAAGTTGCGGTTTATAAATATGGTTTAGCAAAGGGGATTTCACAAGGTATTTCTCAGGGCGAAGCTAATGCAACCTTTAAGTTTGTGCAAAAGGGAAAACTTACCCTTGAAGAAGGCGCAGCTGAACTTGGAATGACCGTTGCTGAATTTGAGAAAGCTATGACGAAGGCAGGATTCAAACTTCCCGAGACAGTTTAAAAAACATATCAAATTTACAAAGAGCCTTGGCATTTCCATAATGATTGGATTTGCCAAGGCTTTCGTATTTCTTGAAAATGTCCCACTACCTCCGTCACCGGGGGACAAAAATGTCCACCTAACCCCGTCCCCAGTGGACACCGGGGGGAAAAAATTATTTGGTTTCGATCAGGGCGCGGACGAATTCGTAGACGCGGCGTGAGGAAGCGATGTAGAGCTTTTCCTCCGTGGTGTGGATGTCCTTCATGTCGGGACCGATGGAAACGCAATCAAGGTCGTTTATTTTGTCGCCGAGGAGACCGCACTCGAGTCCTGCGTGGATAGCTCTGAGAACGGGCTTCTTGCCGTACATCTTCTCGTAAAGAGCGCACATCTTGTCGCGGAGAGGAGAGTCGCTTCTGTAAGCCCATCCGGGATAATCACCGCTTAACTTAACAGATCCGCCGAATGTTTCTGCAAGGCAGATAACGCGATCGGTAAGCTCTTTCTTAGCGCTTTCAACGCTGCTTCTGATTGAGAAGGTAGCATGAACAGCTTTTCCTGAATCAACCATCTTTAAGATACCAAGGTTAAGTGAAGTTTCAACAAGTCCCTCGATATCGGCACTCATTGCTTGAACTCCGTTGGGAACGGTGAATACAAACTTAATCGCATTGGCAGCATCATAAACTTTGACATCAGAATCAATTTCAGCAGTCTTTCTCAAAACCTTTGTATAGAATCCGGGGTCCTTTGCGTGGAACTCGGAAGCAACATCTTTTGAAAATTCCTCAAGATATTTCTCAAACTTTTCAGCCTCTTTAACTACAACTGAAAGCTTTGTAACACGGGGGATGGCATTGTCTGCAAGTCCGCCGTCTACATCTGCAAGAAGAACCTCTCCGTCAAATCCCTGAAGGAGTCTGCCTGCAAGCTTGTTTGAGTTTGCACGGCCCTTGATGATCTCTTCTCCGGAGTGTCCGCCGAGGAGTCCGCCGATCTCGAGTTCAAAAAGAGTTGCTCCTGCGGGAACAGAAACCTCTTTAACGGGAAGATCGATGTTTGCGCGAAGACCTCCTGCGCAGCTGGTAAGGAAGATTCCTTCATCCTCGGAATCAAGATTTAAAAGTCTGTTTCCTTTAAGCATTGAAAGGTCGATGCCTGCAGCACCTTCCATTCCGGTCTCTTCGTTTACGGTGAACACAACCTCGAGACGGGGATGCTTTAAGGTCTCATCATCAAGAAGGGCAAGTCCTACAGCTACCGCGATTCCGTCGTCTCCGCCAAGGGAAGTGCCTTCTGCATATATGTACTCTTCGGCCCCGCCTACAGCAACCTTAAGGGGCTCTTTCTTCATATCAATATTAAGCTCGGGCTTGCTTACGGCAACCATGTCCATGTGGCCCTGGATGATAAGCGCGGGCTCATTCTCATAACCATCGGTTGCTTCCTTGATCATGATGACATTCTTAAGCTCATCCTGATAGGTTTCAAGACCATGCTCTTTTCCGAAATTAGCGAGATAATCGCTGATGGCATCTACATTGTAGGAACCGTGAGGGATCTTAGTGATCTCCTCAAAATAATAGAAAACCTTTTTAGGTTCTAGCTCTGAAAGTACGCTCATATTTTTGTATCCTTTACTAGTCCGATATTGTATAATCTTATATACATCAATAAATAATACATCAATAATATTTTTAAATCAAACGAGGTTTTTATGAACATTTTCTTCATTGTGCTCGGCGCTGTCCTTGGGCTCATCATTATCTTTATCATTGCGGTATCGGTCATTCTTGCAAGGACCACTGCAAGACCACACCGAATCTCAATAGAAGGCGAGATACAGTACGAAAAAGAGCACGGCATGTGGAAGAACTACGAATCCCTTAAAAAGGAAGAGTACAAGATTAATTCCTATGACGGATACGAATTAAATATGATCTATGTTCCCGCAGAAAAAGAGAGCAACAAGTATGTCATCATCTCTCACGGATACAGCGGATGCCGCCTCGGAAGTGTTAAGTACATGCACCTTTTCAGAGAACTTGGATTCAGTGCTATCATGTACGATGACAGAGGCCACGGAGATAACAAACTTGTTCCCTGCACCATGGGATTCAAGGAGAGCAAGGATCTTATCGAGGTCATTAAGCACGTACGGGAAAGATTCGGCGAGGATATCGTCCTTGGGCTTCACGGTGAATCCATGGGATCAGCCCTTTCCAACAATGCACTTCAGTACGGTTTAAAAGACCTTGGAATAAAGTTCATCGTCAGCGACTGTGGCTACAACGACCTTGAGAAGCTTTTCACTTATCTGATCGGACACAACATGCACCTTCCCAAATTGTTTGTTAAGACCGCGGGATTTGCCAGCAAGCTCCTTTACGGATATGCATTTTCCGAAGTTAAGCCCATTAACTATATCAAGGAGAACGAGATTCCCATCTGTTTCTTCCACGGGGAGGACGACGACTTCATTCCCTGCAGCCATGCCAAGGAGATGCATGAGGTAAACAAGGGATATTCCGAGCTTCACATTGTTCCCGGAGCAGGTCATGCAATGTGCGTGATCACCGACGAAGAATCCTATAAAGAGAAGGTAAAAGCTTTCCTTGAGAAGATAAACATTGGTTAAGATAAATTAATCAGAAATATAGGTAAGTTATTGTTTTATTTTAAGACGCGCTGTGTTATTATGTAGAAAGTCACGACTGTGATAAATTTTTCACAAAGAGGAAACGATATGTTTGCTGACGAAAATGTTATTAAAGTAAAACATGAAATATTGCTTGAAGTTGCAAAGCTTGCCTTTGCGGGAGAACTTGAAGAAAAGAAGGGAGACCTTCCCTACAAACTCCACAAAGGACCCAAGCCACAGTACAGATGCTGTATTTACAGGGAGCGCGAGATCGCAAGAGAGAGAATTGAACTTGCCATCGGACGTACCCTTTCAGGAAACAGCAGCAAGAATATCATGCAGGTTATCAGAAGTGCCTGCGAAGACTGTCCCATTTCCAGCTATACAGTTACGGAAAACTGCCAGAACTGTATGGGTAAGGCCTGCGTCAATGCATGTAGATTCGGCGCAGTAGAGCCCGGAAGAGACCGTTCCCACATCGACGCTCAGAAGTGCAAGGAGTGCGGAAGATGTGCTGAAGCATGTCCTTACAATGCTATCGCGCATTTGGTACGTCCCTGCAAGAACAGCTGCCCCGTTGGCGCTATCAGCTACGACGAGGACGGAATCAGCGTTATCGATGAAGAAAAGTGTATCAGATGCGGAAAATGTATCCACAGCTGTCCTTTTGGTGCCATCGGTTCCAAGACCTTTATCGTGCCTGTTATCGAGGCTCTTAAGGATCCCAATAAAAAGGTATATGCCATTGTTGCTCCCGCTTCTGAGGGAATGTTCGGTCCCGACAGAGGTTTTGCAAGCTGGGAGAAGGCTGTTAAGGCTGTGGGCTTTGACGGTTTCTATGAGGTTGGCCTTGGCGCCGATATGACAGCTTATGCCGAAGCAAAGGAATGGATGGAAGCAGTAGAAAAAGGTGAAAAGAAAGTAACCAGTTGCTGCCCCGCATTTGTAAATTACGTAAAGAGACATTTCTCCGATCTTAAGGACATGATCTCACAGACCGTTAGTCCAATGTGCGCAACATCACGTATGATCAAGCGCGACAATCCTAACGCGATTGTTGTATTTATCGGTCCCTGCGTTGCAAAGAAATCGGAGATAACCGATGAGCACATCGAAGGAAATGCAGATTATGTACTGACCTACAGTGAGATCCGCGCAATATTCAGAGCAAAAGAAGTTCGTCTCGAGCCCTGTCACGATGAATTTAAGCAGCAGGCTTCCGTATACGGAAAGAGATTCGGAAATGCCGGCGGCGTAACTGCGGCTGTTCTTCAGAGCATGAAGGAAATGGGATGCGAGAATCCTCCGGAGGTTTACAAGGCTGACGGCGTAGAAGAGTGCAAGAAAGCCCTTCTTCTTATGAAAGCCGGAAGACTTCCCGAGTGCTTCATCGAGGGAATGGCTTGCACAGGCGGATGCGTAGGCGGACCTTCCGCATACAGTAAAGAAACTGCAGCAAAGAAGAGCAGGGATGAGCTACTCTCAAAGGCGGACGAAAGAAAGATCAGCGAGAATCTTTCAAACAATAATCTCGAAACTATTGAAATGGATAAATAATGAATGCCGTAAGATGGGGGACGCTTTGCGGCTCCCATTTTTTTAGGATAAATGAGTTAACCCAAGGAGACTTACTAAAATGAAAACATCTAACAAATTTGGCGCAAAACAGATTGCTATTACAGGAATACTTCTTGCAATATGTATTGCAAGCCAGTTCTTTAAGAACCTTAGCATCTTTATCACAGGACCCATCATCAACACATGTATCGTACTTGCGGTCCTCTCAACCAATCTTGCTTGCGCAATCGCACTTTGCATCATAACACCGGTCACAGCTTTCTTGATCACAGGTTCACCTATCATGAGCGCGGTTCCCGGGATCATTCCTCTTATCATGGCAGGAAATGCGGTGCTTGCAGTATCTGTTCATTTTCTTCTTAAGAACACTATGCTTTCAAAGGGAAGAGCGGCAGGCGGAATCATTACTTATCTCAAAGCTGTTCTTTGCGCAGCATTAAAAGGCGGGTTCATGGGACTTACCATTTGCCTCTGGCTACTTCCCACATTCATCCCTGAGAAGATGGCACCCAAGCTCCCCACATTTCAGATCACCTTCAGCCTTTACCAGTTCCTTACGGCACTCATAGGATTTGTCTATGTGTTCGTTATTTGGGCAGCCCTCAGATATGTGATCGTTTCCGACAAATAAATTAAGTAATAAACGCATTTTTGCAAGAAAATAAAGATTTTTTGGGCGCTTTTATGGTATTATTGAAATAGCGACTTGCATTAAATATAGAGGTAAAACTGTGCCGGATATATTTAAAGAGTTAGTACAGCTAAATTTCATACCGCTAAGCATGCTGATCTTTCTTTACGTTGCGCTATACGTAAACGGTATCTACGAGAAGGATGTATCAAGATGGTTCTATCCGGTAACGGGAGGTGCTTTCCTGCTTCTTGTCTGCGATAACCTTGATTATCATCTCGTGGACGTCCATGACGGTAGCATGTGGCATGTGGGCGTCAATGTAGTAGGATACAATCTCCGCGTTATGATACTTTTGTTTTTGCTACAGACCGCTATGCGAAACAAGGATATCTACCGCACGAATTTCTTTAGAAACTGGAGAAGGATCGTGCTATTTGTACCTGCTCTTATCATGACATTTGTAACCCTTCTTGCTTTCTTTACAAAGCTGGTGTTCTGGTATGACGAGAACGGCGAATTTACACGTGGACCTTTGGCATTTACACCCCACGTTGTTTGCTTTGTTTACGTTGTGATCATTATATCCTATTGCGGATTTATCACAAGAAAGCAGCACAGAGGAAGAGAGGCATTTGTACTTATCCTGTTTACGATGTTTGCGCTGATAACAACCATCATCGAGTCATTCTCATGGTGCAGAGGTCTTCTTGCGACAGTTATCATTGTTGGCACGGTGTTCTATTATTTGTGCCTTCATACTGAGTATTTTAAATACGACATTTTAACAGGCGTATTTAACAGGACCAATTTTAAGGCCGACCTTGATAAAGCGAAAGCAAAGGGCGGAGGAGCGGTCATGTCCATTGACCTTAACGGTCTTAAGATGATCAACGACATACAAGGCCACCTTGCAGGAGATACGGCTCTTAAGATCATGGCAAAGATCATCATGGAATGCATCAATGATAAGTGTAAGGCCTATCGTATGGGTGGTGATGAATTTACGATCATTGCTGCCGGCGTAAAGGAAGATGAAGTCCACGCCATGATCGACAAGATGCGTGCAAAAATGGAAAAGACCAGTTATTCATTTGCCATTGGTTATTCCATGTGGGCAAAAGAGCAGAGCTTCGAAGAGGCTTTTGCCAAGGCAGATGAAGAAATGTATAAGAATAAAGCCGAAATGAAAGGCGGCGCCGACAAGATCAGGCGCTGATCAAATATATCTACGAAACGAGGAGTAAAATGGAAAACTATTCGATCAACACTAAATGCGTACAGGGAGGATACAGACCCGGAAACGGAGAACCCAGACAGATTCCCATTATTCAGTCAACCACCTTTAAATACAACACCAGCGAAGACATGGGTAAGCTCTTTGACCTCGAGGCAACCGGATATTTTTACACCAGACTTCAGAATCCCACCAATGATTATGTAGCTGCAAAGATAGCAGAACTCGAGGGAGGAACGGCAGCAATGCTTACTTCTTCCGGACAGGCAGCAAACTTCTTTGCACTCTTTAATATTTGCGAAGCAGGAAGCCATATCGTAGCTTCTTCTTCAATCTACGGAGGAACCTTTAACCTTATCGCCGTTACCATGAAAAAGATGGGCATTGACGTTACTTTTGTCAGCCCCACCGCTTCGGAAGACGAGTTAAATGCAGCATTCAAGGACAACACCAGAGCAATGTTCGGCGAGACTATCGCAAACCCCGCTCTTACCGTTCTTGATATCGAGAAGTTCGCTAAGGTTGCACATGCACACGGCGTTCCCCTTATCGTTGATAACACCTTCCCCACACCTGTTAACTGCAGACCTATCGAGTGGGGCGCAGATATCGTTACACATTCAACCACCAAGTATATGGACGGCCACGGAGCAGCAGTCGGCGGATGCATCGTAGATTCCGGTAAGTTCGACTGGATGGCACATGCTGACAAGTTCCCCGGACTTTGCACTCCCGATGATTCATATCACGGAATCACCTACGCCGAGAAGTTTGGCAAAGAGGGAGCTTTCATCACCAAGGCTACCGCACAGCTTATGAGAGACTTTGGATGCATCCAGTCTCCTCAGAACGCATATATCTTAAACCTTGGACTTGAGTCACTTCACGTTCGTATGCCCAGACACGTCGAGAACGCACAGGCAGTTGCCGAGTTCCTTGAAAAGCATCCTAAGATCGAGAAGGTTAACTACTCAGGACTTAAATCAGATCCTTATTATGAGGTCGCGCAGAAGTATCTTCCCAACGGCGGATGCGGCGTAGTTTCATTTGAGATCAAGGGCGGAAGATCCGCAGCAGAAAAGTTCATGAAGGGCTTAAAGATCGCAGCAATCGAGACCCATGTTGCAGATGCAAGAACATGTTGCCTGAATCCCGCAACTTCAACTCACAGACAGATGACAGACGAGCAGCTTGAAGCAGCAGGAATCCCCGCAGGACTTGTAAGACTTTCCTGTGGCCTTGAAGATAAGAAGGACCTTATCGCTGACATCGAGCAGGCACTTGCATTAGTTTAATCTTTTGAATTACAGTATCCGTTGGGTTCCTTTAACCAACGGATATTTTATACAGATATATTTTAGAGAGGTATTTTATGATCGATATCAAAAAATTAGCCGATCCCGAATTTTTTGCGGAAAACAAATTGCCTGCACATTCAGATCACAAATTTGAATTTGACGGTAAGAACGCGTCAAAAACTTCACTTAACGGAGTTTGGAAGTTTAAATATGCAAGAAATCCCGAGGAAGTAACCGGTGGTTTCTTTGCTGAAGATTACGATTGCAGCGCATGGGAGGACATCAGAGTCCCTGCCCACATCCAACTTGAGGGATATGACAAGCCCCAGTACGTTAACGTTCAATATCCTTTTGATGGATGCGAGGATGTTGATCCCGGAGAGGTTCCTACACAGTTTAACCCTGTGGGAAGCTATGTAAAATATATTGAACTTGATCCTTCAAAGGATGATACTTTCATCCTTTCATTTGAAGGCGTGGAGAGCGCGTTTGCTCTTTGGGTAAACAGCGAGTATGTTGGCTACAGCGAAGGCACATTCCTTCCCGCAGAGTTTGATGTTTCAAACTTTGTTAAGAAGGGTGTCAACAAGATCGCTCTTGCTGTATTTAAGTGGAGCTCATCAAGCTGGGCTGAGGATCAAGATTTCTTCAGATTTTCAGGAATCTTCAGAGATGTAAATCTCTATAAATATGCCGGAAACTTTGTTACCGATATCAAGGTAGTAAGCGAGCTTTCAAGCGATTATAAAAAGGCTGATGTTAAGGTTACCGTTCTTTCTACAGGAAAGATCACCGGTAAGCTTGAGATCGTTAAGCTTGGAAGAACAGACCTTGGTCTTGTTCACGAAGATTATCCCGCATATTTTGCGGCAGATGAAGATGGTGAAGTTATTTACAGCAAGGATGTTGAGCTAACCGATGGTGAGAATGTGTTTGATGTAAATGTGAATGAGCCCCTTCTTTGGAGCGCAGAAGCACCTAATCTTTACGAGCTTCGTCTTTGCGGCAACAAGACTTTATTCGGTATTAGAAAGTTTGAGATCGTTGACGGTGTTATGCACCTTAACGGAAAACGCATTGTATTCAAGGGCGTTAACCGCCATGAATTCAGCGGTGTTACCGGACGTGTTCCCGTTCTTTCAGAACTTTGGCAGGATATCGTAACCATGAAGCGTCATAATATCAATGCCATCAGAACGTGTCACTATCCCGACAATTCACCTATTTACGAGCTCTGCGACAGACTGGGACTTTACATGATCTCTGAGACAGACCTTGAGACTCACGGTATCTGGGTTCAGGTTCTTTTCGGAGCCAAGGACTATTCCTATGCGGTTCCCGGTGATAACCCTGTTTGGAAGAATGTTATCCTCGATAGAGCTGAGAGAATGTATGAGCGCGATAAGAACCATCCCGCAATTCTCTTCTGGTCCTGCGGAAACGAAGCTTTCGGCGGAACAAACCTTAAGGCTATGTCCGACTACTTCCACAGCGTTGACAAGACCCGCCTTGTTCATTACGAAGGAGTATTTAACGACCGCCACGTGGCAGACATCAGCGACGTTGAGAGCGAGATGTACACACCTACCGAGGGTGTAAAGGCATTCCTTGAAAAGGATCGCAGCAAGCCTTTCATCATGTGCGAGTACATGCATGCCATGGGTAACTCCTGCGGCGACATGAAGAAATATACCGACCTTACCGAGACTGAGATGCAGTTCCAGGGCGGATTTATCTGGGATTACATTGACCAGTCATTAAACGCCACCGACAGATACGGTGTTAAGTATCAGAAGTACGGCGGAGACTTTGACGACAGACCTTCAGATTACCAGTTCAGCGGAAACGGTATTGTTTACGGTGGCAGCAGACTTCCTTCACCCAAGATGCAGGATGTTAAGTACAATTATCGTAACTTTAAGCTGGACTTTGATTTCACCGGTGTTGTATCAAAAGCAGTGGGGGCTCAGGGCGAAGAGAACTTCGCAAACCTTATCATTAAGAACAATTCACTCTTCACCGATGCATCGGAATATGAGTGTTTTGTTACTGTTGCTAAAGACGGTGTAAGAGTAGCTGAGAAGAGCGTAGAGATTAGCGTTCTTCCCGGAGAAGAGAAGAGATTCGAAAAGGTAGTAAAGATCCCTGTAACCGATGGTGAGATCACTGTTACCGCAAGCCTTCGTACTAAGAAGACCTATGTATGGGCTGAGCGCGGACACGAAGTATCCTTCGGCCAGGTTGTATATCCTAAGTCAAACAGAAAGTCTTATATTGAGGCTGCAACAAGCGAGATCGTATCCGGAAAGGGCGCAAAGGTTTCAAGACCTGATGCACTTCAGCTTATCTACAGCCCCAACAATTTCGGCGTAAAGGGTGAGCATTTTACAGCAATCTTTAACTACGGCGATGCGGGAATGCAATCATACACCTACGGCGGAAAAGAGCTCTTTAAGGCAGCACCCAAGCCTAATTTCTGGCGTGCACCCGTTGATAACGACTGCGGAAACCAGATGCAGATGAGATATGCTCAGTGGAAGATCGCTTCCATGTATCAGAAAGCACTTCCCGGTGATAAGGATCACAGAAATCCTTTGGTTACCGAAAAGGCTGACTCTGTTGAGGTAGCTTACGATCTTAAACTAGCTACCACACCCGAAAGCTTTGCAAAGCTTGTCTATACCGTATACGGCAACGGTGCGGTAAAGGTTAACCTTTCCATGGGTCCCGTTAAGGAACTGGGAGATATGCCTGAGTTTGGCGTAATGTTCAAGGTTGATGCGGATTATGATCACCTTGAGTGGTATGGCCGCGGACCCGAAGAGTGCTACTCCGACAGACAGGAAGGCGCAAGACTTGGATTCTTCAAGGGGCTTGTTAAGGACCAGATGTCTGCTTACATGATCCCTCAGGAATGCGGAAACCATACCGATGTCAGATTTGCAAAGGTTGTTGATGAAAAGGGAAGAGGACTTATCTTTGAAGGACTTTCAGAGAACGGCATGAGCTTCTCAGCTCTTCCTTATTCACCTCATGAGATGGAGAACGCTATGCATCCCAATGAGCTTCCTCCCGTTCACTTCACATACGTCCGTGCCGCTATGGCGCAGATGGGTGTTGGCGGCGACGATAGCTGGGGCGCAAGAGTCCATCCGGAATTCCTTCTTGATGTAAGCAAGAAACTGAACTTCGAGTTCATGTTTAAGGGTATTTAAAATACACCCGGGTTTTGTCCACCGGGGACGGAGTCAAGTGGACATTTTCCGGAAGAAAACAAAAAAATAAATATGATTGAAAATGTCCACTTGACTCCGTCCCCAGTGGACATTGCGCAAATATTAAG
>JAEEOO010000067.1 GCA_016284315.1 Lachnospiraceae bacterium
GTAAGTAACATACTGGTTACCGATGTATCTTACTTCAATTCCTTCGACCTTCTGATAAGCAGACTCATCTGCCTTTTTCCACCTCTGGGCATCAGTCAGGCCGACTGTTGCAGTGTCGTGCCAGAACAGCTGATCCGCAGCAAGGCTTTCCCAGGCAGTCCTTGTGGAATAAAGACAGGGCTTGTAGTACAAATGCTCAATCTCATATTTATATGTGTAAGAAGTAACTCTGTCGGGGTTGTCAGGATCATTCTTATCCTCTACCATACTTACGTTGGAAACCTTTATAACGTTAGGTGTTTTGGTAAGGTAGTCATATGATTTATCATATTTTACAAGCAGATCATAAAGTTCGTCGCCAACTGTATATGCAAAATACGAATCAAGATAATTCGTTGATTTATCATTTGCGAAAGGCTCCTGTGAAGCCAGTGTTCCGGTAATATTGGCCTCACCGATATTAACAGTGGGAGTAGTTACTTCAGACTCAACATAATAAAGGAAATTACCCGATTTACCAACAAGGCAGTTACCCTGTGCCAGGTTGTTATCATTGAGCTGTTTATAGACATCAACAGTATTAGGGATATCGAGGGCTCCACCCTGCAAATATCCCGAGTTGAATCCGAGAATAACCGCAAACTTATTGGCTTCTCCGGCAATGTCCTTACCATCCTGATTAACATAAACAAACTGGAATTCACCACCGCCGGTACTGTAAACCTGTGTCCCACTCTGGATGAAAGGAACTTTGGTCTGTGGAGTCTGTGTTGAAGCTCCCGTATCTGTCATAGTAAGATAATACTCGTTTATATTTGTTCCGTTACAGGCGTTTGCCGCTTCTACTTCACCGGCAGGTCTGCTTCCTGCGGGAATTGCAGCCACAGCAACAGCAGAAGCAAGGAATATACCGCCAAGGGTTCTGCGGACCTGCTTCTTCAATCTGATTCGGGGCTTTTTCTTTAATTCTTTTGCCATTTTATTCTCTCCTATAAAATGCAATATATCGGGACCCAAAAAGGCCTAAAAATACTAATCCAAACTGTATATCGGAATGGACCGATAATTAGTTTAGTTATTTTCAGATTTTTTCTTGTATTTTTTCAATTTTGTATAAAACTGTTTTTAACCGGTCAAGATACTTTTTAGAGTTACTTGATCTTCTTCGCAACTACCACAAATCTTCCGTCCTTCTCCTGATAATCACAGGTTGAAAGAGTAAGAAGACGATCGCCGAACTGAGCCGTTACGCCGGTATCATAAAGGGACATTTCAGCCATATCGTTCATGTATGAATCAAATTCAACTTCGCTGTATGCGTCGATAAACTGATAGTACTTAAAAGCAATCTCATTCTCAGAAAATACATGGGATCTGAAAACATACATGACCTCATAGGTACCGGTTTCATAAAGGGTATCAAAGTAGATATATTTATGGTTTTGGTAGTAACTCTCATCCTGATATTTCTCAAGGAGTCCGAACATGTTACCGCTTTTCATGTGATGTCCGTACAGGATAAGATTTGTGCTGGGACCTAAGATATCGCAATTTGTATCAAGAAAGATCGTTCCGTTCCGATCGGATTTCTGATAGATATCGTGGTCAAGATAATATTCGTTATCGGTAGTTTGAGTAACAGGGAAGCCGTCTTTTGCGCTGTCTACGACGGGGTCCATTTTGAGCCAGCCAACTATCTTACTGTTGACTGCCAGTAGATCATTGAATTCGGGGAGAATATCGGGGATTTCTTTCTCTTCATCATAGTGAATAACAACGCTGTCATTCCCCGTGTTGTTTTGGCTGTTAACCGTATTATCAAACTGGGCTTTTTTAAAGACATCTCCCAGCTTTGCATTCTTCTGCGTTCCGGTACTGTTAGGGCTTAAAACTGCCATGTAAACAAAAGCACCCATGCTGAGTACCACAACTACAGCTGCGGCTACAGCGATGATGGATTTACGCTTTTCTTTTCTGCGAAGCATCTCTCTTGCCAGTGCTTCGATCTCTTCATCCTTTGCCTTTTTTGAAGAAGTCTCTTCTTTTGAGGTTCTTGTGGTCCTGCTGTCGCGGTCATAATTGCCCGTTCTTGAGTAACCCGTAGAAACAGCGCCACGGGAAGCAGGATTTACCCTACTTCCCGAAGCGGATGAATTTGTTTTATTTGTGCTGTTTATTCTTGATGACGAGGTCTCCCCTTTATCCCCTTGGTCGTCAACAATATAGACTTTGTTTGCCATAAAAAATCTCTCTTATGGTTTATTTTAGAACAATTTAAAACCGGCATAGTGCTTGCGCTTACTGTGCACAAACGATGTTTACGATCTTGCCGGGAACATAGATTTCTTTCTTGATCTCGCCGGTGATCTTCTCTGCTGCAGCTTCCTTGGCCATAGCAATGATAGAATCCTTATCTCCGTCCTTGGGAGCCTGGATGGTTGCACGAAGTTTTCCGTTAACCTGTACTGCGATTGTTACGGTAGCTTCTACGCACTTGGCATCCTCATACTCGGGCCATGTAGCCTTGTAAAGTCTGCCTTCATAACCATTGGATTCCCAAAGTTCTTCTGTAATGTGAGGTGCAACGGGAGCAAGGAGTCTAAGAAGTGTTCCAAACTCAGCCTTGTTAACGCTGCCCTTCTTGTAGAAGTCATTGATAAGAGCCATCATTGCAGCGATAGCTGTGTTGTACTTAAGAGTCTCAAAGTCGTTTGAAACCTTCTTGATGGTCTGGTGCATTCTTGCTTCAAGATCTGCACTGTACTCATCACCATCGGTTAAGATCTCCTGAAGTTTCCAAACTCTCTCAAGGAATCTTCTGCATCCCTTAACGCCGTCTTCGCTCCAGCTTGCAGCCTGGTCGAAGGCTCCGATGAACATCTCATAGGTACGAAGTGTATCTGCGCCGTAGTCCTCAACGATCTCGTCAGGGTTAACAACGTTTCCGCGGCTCTTTGACATCTTCTCGCCGTTCTCGCCGAGGATCATACCGTGACTGGTTCTCTTAGCATAGGGCTCCTTTGTGGGAACAACGCCCTGATCGTAAAGGAATCTGTGCCAGAATCTTGAATAGAGAAGGTGAAGTGTTGTATGCTCCATTCCTCCATTGTACCAGTCAACGGGAAGCCAGTATTTAAGAGCTTCTTTGCTTGCAAGCTCCTTGTCATTCTTAGGATCGGTGTAACGAAGGAAGTACCATGATGATCCTGCCCACTGGGGCATGGTATCTGTCTCTCTCTTTGCATCGCCGCCGCAGCAAGGGCACTTAACATTAACCCACTCGGTCATTGCTGCAAGAGGGCTCTCTCCGTTGTCGGTAGGCATATAGCTCTCTACTTCGGGAAGCATAAGAGGAAGTTCTTCTTCCTTAAGAGGAACATATCCGCACTTATCGCAGTGGATGATGGGAATAGGCTCGCCCCAATATCTCTGACGGCTGAATACCCAGTCGCGGAGCTTGTAGTTGGTCTTTGCGCTTCCGATCTTGTTGCTCTCCAAGTACTCGATCATCTTTGCCTTTGCATCGGCAACTGAAAGTCCATTGAGGAATCCTGAGTTAACAAGTGTTCCGGTTGCTACGTCGGTATAAACCTTCTCGGTAACGGGTACGTCGCTTCCTGCAACTACCTCAATGATAGGAAGGTCAAATTTCTTTGCAAAATCCCAGTCTCTCTCATCATGTGCGGGAACGGCCATGATGGCACCGGTTCCGTAGCTCATAAGTACATAATCTGAAATCCAGATAGGAATCTCTTTTCCGGTAACGGGGTTAACTGCCTTAAGGCCCTTAAGCTCTACGCCGGTCTTGTCCTTTGCAAGCTCAGCACGCTCGAAGTCTGACTTCTTTGCAGCTTCTTCACGATATTTAACGACCTCATCCCAGTTGGAAAGGCTGTCCTTGTACTTGTCGATGTAAGGATGCTCGGGGCTCCATACCATATATGTTGCACCGAAAAGTGTATCGCATCTGGTGGTATATACAGTTACAGAATCCTCGGTATTAGCCAGCTTAAACTGTACCTCAGCACCGGTGCTCTTTCCGATCCAGTTCTTCTGCTGAGTAGCAATTCTCTCGACGTAGTCAACGCTGTCGAGTCCTTCGATAAGCTTCTCTGCGTACTCGGTGATCTTGAGCATCCACTGGCTCTTAACCTTACGAACTACTTCGCTTCCGCATCTCTCACAAACGCCGTTAACAACTTCCTCATTTGCAAGGCCGACCTTACATGAGGTACACCAGTTGATGGGCATCTCGGTCTTGTAAGCAAGTCCTGCATTGAAAAGCTTAAGGAAGATCCACTGAGTCCAGTGATAGTACTCGGGATCGGTGGTATTTATCTCTCTGTCCCAGTCAAATGAGTAGCCAAGGTTGTGGAGCTGATTTTTGAAACGCGCAACATTGTTCTTGGTTACGATCTTGGGATGGATGTGGTTCTTGATTGCATAGTTTTCGGTGGGGAGTCCGAAAGCATCCCATCCCATTGGATATAGCACGTTGTAGCCCTGCATGCGGCGCTTTCTTGCCACAATATCAAGCGCGGTGTAAGGTCTGGGGTGACCTACGTGAAGTCCCTGTCCTGAGGGATAAGGGAACTCAACCAGCGCATAAAACTTGGGTTTTGAGTAATCGGTTCCGGTAGCGAAAGCCTTCTCATCATCCCAGATCTTCTGCCATTTGGGCTCTACTTCGTGATGGTTGTAATACTCTTTCATTTTGGGCTCCTTAATAGTCTTAAATATCTATTTGTCAAAACGCATTATTTGCATCTTAACTTGTTAATTATAGTATATTGCGGTCTCAAATTCAATTCATAATTTGACTTTAGGGCTTTAAAGCGTTATATTATTTTAAGCATATAAAATTACGAGGAAAATCTAATGGCAACATATGGGTTTATATGCCTTGGTCTTATCGGCGGAAGCGTTGCGCGTGCGATCCGTGAAAAGCAGCCCGAGGCTACTATAATAGCATACAACAGAAGCGCCGCATCTCTTGACGAGGCAGTAACCGATGGTGTTGTTAACAAGGCGGTTTATCAGTCGGATCTTGATAATGGCGGCATTAAGGAATTCGCAGTTTGCGACTATATTTTCCTCTGCGCTCCCGTTCAGAAGAATGAAGAGTTTCTTGAGATGCTCAAGCCTGTGATATCTTCTACTTGCATCGTTACGGATGTAGGAAGCGTTAAGACCGGTATCCATATGGCTGCAAAGCGCCTTGATATGGAAAAGAACTTCATCGGAGCTCACCCCATGGCAGGTTCCGAGCGTGTAGGATACAGCAATTCCAAGTCTTCTATTTTACAGAATGCTTATTATATTTTGACTCCTACAGAGACCGTTCCTGCTGAGAAGGTTCAGGAATATAAAGAGCTTATCGAGAACTTCGGTTCTATTGCCCTTGTTCTTGATTACGCTCAGCACGATTACATCGTTGCTGCAATCTCCCATCTTCCTCATGTGATCGCTGCCTCATTGGTTAATCTTGTTAAGGATTCCGATTCAAAGGAAGGCATCATGAGACTGGTTGCCGCAGGCGGTTTCAAGGACATTACACGAATAGCATCCTCTTCCGCTGATATGTGGGAGCAGATCTGTATGACCAATACAGACAATATCAGAAAGCTTTTGAATGATTATATTTCATCCCTTCAGACCATCGATACATCACTTGAAGGTCACAAGGGGGATGATATCCACCGGTTATTCGATACTGCCCGCGAGTACAGGGATTCCTTTACAACCGTTGGCAGCGGTCCCATCAAGGTCAACTACCGCTTATTCGTTGATATCAACGATGAACCCGGTGCTCTTGCTACCATTGCTACTCTTCTTGCAACAAGAGGAATCAGTATTAAGAACATCGGCATCATTCACAACAGCGAGTATCAAGGCGGTAATATGCGTATCGAGTTCTACACTCAGGAAGAGCTTGACCACGCCGGCCGGATACTAGAAGACAAAAGATATACAATACACAAATAAAGATATGCCCCTCCCGTTATCAAACGAGAGGGGTATTATTATTTCTTGTATTTCTCCCGCTCACTTTACAGTATTCTTTATGTTTATCTCATATAATGAGGTATCGCTCCACTTTAGCACACATCATTTATATACAAATCCATTGTTTATGATGTATGCATTTCTGAGTGGCTACCTCATTTTCTTATTAAGATTACATATTTCCTGTACATGCTTCTTTGCCTCAGCCTCATTTTACGCATATATGTACATTAATGAGGTACTGCTCCTATTTATCTAACATCATTATAACAATATTCTTCAGAAATGAGGTATCGTTCCCATTTAGCTCACATCATTATTACAATATTCTTCAGAAATGAGGTATCGCTCCACTTTAGCTAACATAATTATTACTAATTACATAAAATAATGAGGTACTTCCGTTATATGAAGTACCTCATTTCTTGTTATCCATTATGTTTATGATGTAACCATGACAACCAACATCTTTTTTATATAATTCTAGAAATAACCAGAGCAAATAATGCTTAGTTTGTAAATAACTGCACCCAATAATATCCGTAACCGGAATCGGATTTCACGAAGCCTACTCCGATGTGGCTGTAATCGCCGCTGAGAATGTTGGCTCTGTGGCCGTCGGAATTCATCCATGAGTTCATTACCGCTTCAGGTGTAGTCTGGCCGGCGGCGATGTTTTCTCCGCATGCCATATAAGCAATTCCATATTCTCCAAGAACGGTAAAGCAGGATGATCCGTCGGGACGTGAATGGGAAAAAGTGCTGATGATCTCTTGTGCTCTTTTGGTTGCCGCAGCATTTAATTCAGATGTGGCGGTAAGGCTTCCAAGTCCGGCGGCTGCTCTTTGCTGATTTACAAGATCAACTACCGCTGCTGCATATCCTGAAGTATCTACTTCTGCTGCAGGAGCCCATGACCAGTTTCCCCAATCACTGTTGCTGCCCGAGTTGTTACTTCCGCTTCCGGAATTACCCGCACCGGGCGAACCGCTTCCCGCATTGTTACCTGCGTTATTGCCCGCTCCGTTTCCTGCGGGTGCAGAATTCTGAGCTGTAATCTTAGCGTCCTTTTCCTTTTGAGTTTGATACAAATAAAAGATTTTTAAACTTACTTCCCCGGGAACTGTTGCATCCTCATCATAAAGATCCTCTGTTAAAGCGTAATCCTTGGATTCAACGATTGCTACCGTTCTATGTTTACTCCCGGTTTTATTTTTACCGTCTTTATTTTCTTTATCTTCCTTTTCACCGTCAGAATTAGCTTCAGGATCTTCCTTCTTCTCTTCCTCTTCCTTCTGTTTTTCTTCTTCCTTAGCCTTCTTGTAATCCTTCTGGATAGAAAGCATCTTCTCGTACTTCTTTATGATGTCCTTGCGCTCTTTATCGGTGTAGCTGTCTTTGGCAAGATATTTAACAAGAGCGACGTAGAGCTCTTCGTACTCCTCATTTGTATCGCGGAGCTCACGGACCATCTCGTTGTATTCCTTAACATCCGATTCAGCCTTGGCCTCTTCCTCAGAAAGGTTAGCGATACGCTCCTCTTCAGCTTTGTTTTCGGCTTCTATGGTAGCATTATATTCATCAAGAAGAGCCTCGAGTTTATCAAGATTTTCTTGTGTGATCTTTAGCTCATCATTCTGCTGTGCATTCTCCTGAGCCGCAATTTCGATCTCAGCTTTAAGATCATCTTTCTCCCTTTCAACTCGGTCCAGAGCGTAGTTATAGGTATCATCACGTTCCTGTATCTTTTCTTCGTAATAAGCTTTTAACTCTTTCTCGTTTCTTGTATATCTTAATCCGGCATAATATGCAAAGCAGGCAAAGCCAAGAAAACTGAGAACCAAAAGGCTTCCGAAAACTATTGTAAGAATAAGAAATACCGGATTAACGCTTGTTCTTGTCTTCTTTTCTTCGTTCATCTTACTAAGCACCTCCGAAATCTCACAGGGCTGACCCGCTACAAATTTCTCACCCTCAAGGTTTCCAAATCCATAAGCTGCATATACAAAAGTTGCTCCGGCAAACTCAGTGGCTTCCTTGTCTCCGGCTGTATCTCCTACGTAAACCGTCTCCTTAGGATCAAGACCATTCTTCTCCATCAACTTCTGCATGGTCTCACCTTTGGTTAATCCGGTATCACCGAAGCAAAGATAGTCGCCAATAAATTCCTTAACATCAAGCTTATCCATAACAAGCTCGATATATCCCTTCTGACAATTGCTTACGATAAAGAGCTTATAACCATTGGCAAGCTTCTTTATCTCATCAACAATTCCGGGATAAGAAATATCCTTCTCGTTAGCCTCCAAAAGCTCATGCTCATATTTACAACAAAGTTTTAAAAGTTCCGCTTTCTTTTCCTCATCATGCAGGTCATCAAAAACGTGGTCTGCGATGATGTTCATGGGGAGTCCGAACTCGCCCTTTAACCTCTCACCGGTAATCTCACAATTTGAATAACCCGTTTCTTTGACAGCTCTTCTCCAGCCCTCCGCAACAACCTCTGTGGAATTCCAAAGAGTTCCGTCAATATCAAAAATAATATTCTTTATCATAATCAACCATCCAAATAAATAATGCCATCAAGAAAGTTATTATTAGGCAATCCCCTCTTGATGGCATTAATTATACTTTATTTTATGAAATTAAAGAAGATGCATTCCGTTCTTCTCGCAGATTTCAACCATTTCCTCGGGCCATACTGAAGCCTGAACCTCGCAGATGTGAGCCTTCTCAAGAAGGAACATGCAGAGTCTTGACTGTCCGATACCACCGCCAATGGTTAAAGGAAGTGTATCGTTAGCAATCATCTGATGATACTTGTACTGCATTCTGTCTTCTGCATTAGCAGCCTTTAACTGGCTTGCAAGAGAGGTTGCGTCAACTCTGATACCCATTGAAGAGATTTCAAGTGCATCATCAAGAACCTCATCCCAGAAAAGAATATCTCCGTTGAGATCCCAGTCATCATAGTCGGGAGCGCGTCCGTCATGGGGCTCTCCGCTCTTAAGCATCTTACCGATTTGCATAAGGAATACGGTCTTGTGCTCCTTTGTAACAAGGCGCTCACGCTCTTTAGCGGTCTTGCCGGGATACATATCTTCAAGTTCCTGAGTTGTAATGAAGAATACGTCTTCACAAACAGGATTATTTAATTCGGGATATCTCAAGGTAACCTGTCTCTTTGTATAAGCGATAGCCTTAACGATTGACTTTACAGTCTCCTTAAGGAACTCAGTATTTCTCTGCTCTCTGGTGATGACCTTTTCCCAATCCCACTGATCGACGAAAATTGAATGAACATTGTCCATCTTGTCATCACGTCTGATAGCGTTCATATCGGTGTAAATGCCTTCGCCTGCTCTGTAACCATAGCGGTAAAGTGCCATTCTCTTCCATTTTGCAAGGGACTGAACAACTTCTGCCTCGCCGCCCTCGGCAAGCATATCGAAGTTAACCTTTCTCTCTACGCCGTTAAGGTCGTCGTTGATACCGCTTCCGCTGCGCACGATAAGGGGTGCGGTAACACGGTCAAGGGTAACTGCGAATGAAAGAGTCTGCTGGAAAGTGTCTTTGATGAACTTAATTGCATGTTGGGTCTCTCTCAAAGAAAGAACTGATTTATATCCCTCGGGGATATATATGTTTTCTGACATCTCTTTTCCTCCCGATATTTAACAAAAAAGCGGCATTGCAAGTAGCAATACCGCGCCTTTGCGTTATTATCCTTTGTTATGATATATCAACAATTCTTGTATGTCAATAACTAGCGGATATTGCCAACGGTTCTGGGGAAGAGGATTACGTCGCGGATGTTCTGTACGCCGGTAACATACATAACAAGTCTCTCGAATCCAAGTCCGAATCCGCCGTGAGGAACTGAACCAAATTTACGAAGATCGGTGTAATCTGTGTAAAGATCAAGGTTCATGTGTCTCTCGTTCATAGCTGCAATAAGCTTATCATAGTCAGCTTCTCTCTCACTACCGCCGATGATCTCGCCAACGCCGGGAACAAGAAGGTCAACTGCTGCAACAGTCTTTCCGTCGGGATTCTGCTTCATGTAGAAGGACTTGATCTCCTTGGGATAATCTGTTACGAATACGGCACGCTTAAATACCTTCTCAGAGATATATCTCTCGTGCTCGGTCTGAAGGTCTACACCCCACTCTACGGGATAAACGAATTTCTCGCCTGACTCCTTAAGAAGCTTGATAGCCTCGGTGTAAGTAACGGTAGCAAACTCGTGTGAGATAAGGTCTTCAAGTCTTGCTCTTAAGCCTTCCTCAAAGTGTGCCTCGAAGAATTCCATCTCCTTAGGGCACTTCTTGAGAACGTTACCGATTACATACTTAAGCATATCTTCTGCGATCTCAATAACATCAGGAAGCTCTGCAAAAGCAACTTCGGGCTCGATGTGCCAGAACTCGGCAAGGTGCTTGGGAGTATTGGAATTCTCAGCTCTGAAGGAAGGTCCGAAGGTGTAGATCTTACCCATGGCCATAGCTGCCATTTCACCTTCAAGCTGTCCTGAAACTGAAAGTCCTGCCTTCTTTCCGAAGAAATCATTTGCATAGTACTCGTCAGCATTCTTGTACTGATCAGAGTAACCGATGGTGGTTACCTGGAACATCTCACCTGCACCCTCACAGTCACTGCCGGTGATAAGGGGAGTGTTAACATATACATAGTTGTGGCTCTGGAAATACTCATGTAGTGAAGCCGCAAGTACGCTGCGCACACGAAGAACCGCATTAAAGGTATTTGTTCTTCCGCGAAGATGAGGCATGGTACGTAAGAACTCAAGGGTGTGACGCTTCTTCTGAAGAGGATAATCTGCAGGGCAGCTGCCAAGAACAACGATTTCTTCTGCATTGATCTCAGGAACTGAATTACGTCCTTCTACAACATTACCTGTAACCTTGAGAGAGGTACCGAGTTTAAGTGCATCCTCGGGGAAATTCTTGCCGCTTTCTTTATCAAGCACGATCTGAAGGTGCTTAAGTGAAGTACCGTCGTTGAGCTCTACAAATGCAACGTTCTTGGAATCGCGGGAAGTGCGAACCCAACCGCACACTGTAACCTGCTCGCCGAATTTGGGCTGGTCAAATACTTCTTTAATGTCTGTGTGTTTCATTTTTTCATAATTCTCCCATCGTAATTATTCTACTGATTTTAGTCGTTCAGCATCATTATTTATATTACCAACGAGATCCGTGATCTCACTGATGGTATTCTGGTTTTCCTCACTCGCATTGTAGGTTTCGTTGGAGTGAGCGCTAACTTCTTCCGTAATAGCGGAGATCGTCTGAATTGAATCATTGATCTCTTTGTTGGAAGCAGAAAGCTTATCAACGATCTTATTGAGCTCATCGGACTCATGACGGATCCTGTCGATATTCTGTGCGATCTGTTCAAAGCTTCCGGCTGTCTTCTCCGCTGATTCCGCCTGTTCTTTATTGCCGGCAAGAAGCGCATCGATATTTTTGATCATACCCTCAAGCTGTGAATTGATCTGACTGATCAGGTCGGCGATATCGCCGGTAGCTGTTGTGGTCTGACCCGCAAGTCCGGAAATCTCGGTTGCAACAACCGCAAATCCCTTTCCAGCCTCTCCAGCTCTGGCCGCCTCAATGGAAGCGTTAAGCGCCAGCAAACTGGTCTGATCTGCGACGTTATTGATAAGCTCGGTGATGGAATTCATCTGTCCGGCAATCTGTTTGAAGGAATCAAGGGACTCTGCAACTCTTGCACCTGCTTCCTCAGATTCATGAGTAAGCCTTGTAAGATTGAGGACCTGATTGTCACCTTCCTCGATGGAGTTCATTGTGTTCTCCATACTGTCGCCTATGACAACGGTTGCATTTTCAACTGCTTTAACATACTCCATGATCTCATCGGTCTTAAGGAGCTGAAGCTGAATGGCGTCGGAAGTCTCTCCGGTTCCACTATTAACTTCCATCATGGCATCAAGGGCTCTGTTCATTGAATCCTTGAGGGTTCCAATCTTCTCATTAACGGTTGAGATATTTCCGCTCATTCCGTTTGATACATCAAGAACCTTTTCAACAAGATCATTAGCCTTGTCGGTCTCAAGTGAAAGTCTTGCGCTTCTGATGTCGGCGATCTTAATGGTGACCTTACTGAGGATAATGAACGCCGTAACGCAAAGCGCTACGAGCATGAGCTGTATCTGGTAAAAAGTGTAATCAGAAAGCTCGGTTCGGTGATTTGCAAAAATATTGATAAACACCGAAATGATATTAAAGATGAATGCTCCTATACCGATGATCATGATAAATCTCATCTGGTTAAAGAGAAGGAGCACAATGAGCATGGGCATAACGTAGGTATAAACCTGATCGTTGGTCGCCGTAAAGAGCATGTAGCCGTAGAGAATGGTAAAGCCACATCCAATGACTCGCATGATGGCATTCTCACACTCACTATCTTTCTTGTAAAAGAAAATAGAAAGTCCCAAGGGAATGAAAGCGATTGCAAACAAACCGATGGTGTAGGGAACCGTTTTAAGTCCCCTGATACACTGCATTAAATAGGCAAATGAAATAACTGTTACAAGTATTGCCTGTTCAATGATCGCGATTCTGTTACGTATTTTGGGGATTGAGAGCTTGGCAAGATATTCGTTACGTTTACGAGTTTCATTTATATTATTTGAAGCCATATCGTTCTCCTTTCCAAAAAATATGCTATATTATAACATATTAGGCTTCAGAAGTCCCTATATTATCAAAAAAAATCTAATTTTTCATGTGAATTTTTTAACTCTTTTCTTGGTATTTTCATCCAACTATTTGATCGAAAATTTATTAAATATATATAAATTTTCAAAAATGTAAGCGTTTACACTTGAAATCTTTTTGGTTCCTTGCTATAGTTGATTTCAGCAATTCGATTTAACACAAATTGCTATAGAGAAAGTTATTAGGAGGCGTTAAATGAAGAATTATTTTGATCTTACAGGCCAGGTTGCAGTTGTTACAGGATGCTCTACCGGACTCGGCGTCCAGATGGCTAAAGCACTTGCTAATCAGGGTGCAAACATCGTGGCACTTGCCCGCAGACAGAACCTTATCGACGAGGTTGCCGCTGATATTGAAAAGACTTACGGCGTAAAGGCAATCGGAGTTGCTTGTGATATTACAGATACAGATGCTGTTAATGCAGCAGTTGATACTATTTTAGAGAAGTTCGGACGCATTGACATCCTTATCAACAATGCAGGTACCGGCGGAGTCACTCCCGCTGAGGATGTTCCCGATGAGATGTTCGCAAACGAAATGAACATCGATCTATTCGGTACTTTCAAGATGGCAAGAGCTATTGCAAAGAAGGCTATGATCCCCGCAAATTACGGACGCATCATCAACATTGCTTCAATGTACGGTATGGTTGGAAATAAGATCTGCGGTTCAGCTCCTTATCACGCAGCTAAGGGTGGCGTTGTAAACCTTACAAGAGCTCTCGCAGCTGAATGGGGAAGCAAGGGCATTACAGTCAACTCAATCTGTCCCGGTTATTTCTACACTCCCCTTACCAAGGAGACTCTTGACAGTGACTTCTTCCAGCAGAATGCCAAGACCATGATTCCTCTTGAGCGTTACGGAAACGAAGGCGAGCTTGACAGCGCTGCTCTCTTCCTCGCATCTCCCGCAAGTACCTACGTTACCGGAGTTATCCTCCCCGTAGACGGCGGTTATACATGCATGTAATTCAAATCCTAAATATATAGTGTAAGATGAAGAAAAACCGCAGGTTAGCAATAGCCTGCGGTTTTTCTTTGGGTGGTAAATCCACTCTCCGTCCTTTATTTGTACAGCCATAAGGTTGCAGTATACATATCGTCGTTCAACGAATAACTATATTGCTTGTATGTAGCATCTTTTCCTGTCCGGGATACGATCTCCATGAACTTCTGAGGATTGGTGATAGTCGAAATCATCTTTTCATAAGATAATATCGAAGAACATTTAACATATATATGATCATCCTGCTTCGAGATGACATCAATAATAGCCTCGTCCGAATAATCTTCTATCAGATATCCTTGTCTTTTGAAATAGTTATCATCGGTTGCTGTTGTGTAAGCAACCATATGGTTATCATCAAAGGAATGATTCTTCTGGATCTCCGCACTTGTTAATCCAAAGTAATCATAGGATATACCCAGCTCTTCGGAATCATCCCAGGTTACATCGATGTAATATACCTTCCCGTCCATCTCTACAGCGTTCCAGGCATGAGGTCCGGAATAATCGCCGTTGGAGGCATTTCCGGAAAGAATAAAATTCATCAGTCCGATTTTATTGACAAGATACGCCAATGCCTTTGAATATCCTTCGCAAACACATCTTCCGTTTACCAGGGCTCCGTAGACATTATGGCTGTCCGCCGTACCGTCATCATAGTATGTTATATGTTCGCAAAGTGCATCGTGGAGATAAAGAACCTTATCGAAATCGTCCCCCTCAGGAACACCCTTTAGGATTTCATCAGCGGCAGCATCGATCTCCTTTTGCCTTTTCTCCACATCGGTATAAATAGAGTTAAAACTTACGATCTTATGACTGCCGATGGTTGTTATGGTACAATTGTTAGACAGCCAGAACAGTTCAGGGGAGTCATAAACTCTTGTAACTATAGTTTCAATAGTATCATCATTAATTCTGCCTGCATCTACTTTCATCTCTCCCGCCATAAGTTCGGTAAAGAATTTATTATATAAAGACTCGTTGGTAACAGGCTCTTTTGAACCTACCAGATCAGATATTGCCTTTATGGGAAACTCAATACCGTTAGCCTCCAGAATGGGAGGAACGATCTGAATCCCAAGAAAAACAATAAGCAAAATTATGAAAATGGTTACAAACACTTTAAATGCTCCGGAGTTTCCGTCTTTTCTGCTCATATACACCTCTGATGAATAGCATATAAGTAAATCACTGTTTTCCTACATTTTCAAGTATATACTTTACGGCCAGTACCAGCAACAAGTAATTGGTGGAACCACCTCCGATAACATATTCCTTTTGCTGCCAGAGATAAGGGAAATCCAGCAGTTCGGGAAGGTCAGGCCTTATAAGCGCCGTTCCGGAGACAACTCCGCCGGGAATATAGGACCAGTCCGCTCTATTTGCGCCATAGGCGATTATGGACGATTTCACACCAACTCCGGACGCAAAACTCTCAGTATTTGATCCGGGATGACAGCCCAAAATGAACTGCAGCGCATTATACATGAGGTCAGGCTTAAAGATCTTGGGGAATGCCTTGTAGAAGAAATAAAATCTGCTTCCCATTCCCTGAATAGACCATCCGGCACCCCAAATAGCAGGTCTGTAAGGAATTCCGTAGGGTGTTTCAGCTGACAACTCTTCGGTCTTTTCAGCATGCTCCTTTAATGCCGTTTTGAACTCTTCGACAAAATCATCAGGCATAAACTCGATCACACGACAACCTATCCATCCAACAGAGAAAATACTCTTTTTGATATATTCAAGA
>JAEEOO010000068.1 GCA_016284315.1 Lachnospiraceae bacterium
TATCCTTGCTCCTTGCCCCAGAGGCTGGAGATACGATACCCCCGATCTTCCGGAGATCTGCAAGTTAGCAGTTGAGACCTGCTACTGGCCTTTATTTGAGGTTGTGGAAGGCAAATGGATAGTAAACTACAGACCTAAAAACAAACTCCCTCTTGAGGATTTCCTCGTTAAGCAGGGAAGATTTAAACACCTCTTTAAGCCTGAGAATCAGTATCTTATTGAAGCCTTCCAGGAAGAGGTGGACAGAAGATGGGAAGAATTACTTACTCGGAGTGAATCATGACGGATTTCTATGATTATGAAACCGCCGAATACAAACAGAAAGCAGCGATCAGACGTGCCAGAGTGGAAGCTGAAAAAAAGAGACAGCTTCGCAACAGAAAAATATTCTTTGGCAGTCTGATTTTGCTTGTTTTTATAGTTTTGGCAGTTGTTTTGATCTTTGTTTTAAGAAAAGCTGTTTCAGGTAAGGAACATGTTAATGCCGGTAACGATATTGCCGACCAGGTGACAACAGTGGAGCAGAGTGGAGAGACGGTTTCTGTTGAAACTGAATCGGTTCCAAATGCACCCATCGCAACCGGAAAGGATCTTGAAGATGAACTTGACGGTGGCGGAGACAGCATGAACCCGGATCCTGACGAAGCAGCGGCAGCTCTCGGACTTGAGAGGAAAGATGATCCTTCATCGGGGACAGGCACATTAACAGCAGGTCTCGGAACTCTTAAAAAGCGTTTTGAACTGGACGGAAGTAACTATATATTTACATTAGGTAACTCAGCCACATATATGGGATCTGATGAATTTACTTCATCGGAAGGGCTTGTTATAGATTATACGGATAAAAAAGTTCTTGCTCAAAAAGACGGTTATTCAAAAATGTTCCCTGCGTCCATGACAAAGGTTATGACAGTTCTTACTGCAAGAATGTATATTTCCGATGAACATCTTGATGACAAGGTAGCATTAAGCTACAACGCAATTTCATTCGACTTAAAGAACGGATGCTCAAGTGCAGGTTTTGAAGAAGGTGAAGTAGTTACAGTTAGAGATCTTTTCTACGGTACCATCCTTCCTTCCGGCGGAGAGGCGGCGTATATGCTCGCTGAGTATACCGCAGGAAGTCATGAAGCATTTGTTGAACTTATGAATGAAAACGTTAAAGCACTTGGCCTTGATGAGACAACACATTTTGCAAATGCAGCCGGTGTCTATAACGACATGAATTATAGTACTTGCAACGATATTGCTGTTATTCTCGCAGCAGCGATGGAGGATGATTTCCTTGCCGAAGTCCTTAACGCAAGAAAGTATACTACAAGCGTTTCCGAACAGCATCCCGAGGGAATAGAGATCTCTAACTGGTTCCTGAGAAGGATCGAGGATAAGGACACAGGCGGAAATGTTATCGGTGCAAAGACCGGATTCGTCAATCAGTCAGGTTGCTGCGGAGTCAGTATGATGAAGGGCAATAACGGACATGATTATATCTGTGTCAGCGGTAACGCATGGAGTTCATGGAGATGTATCTATGACCATGTAGCGGCTTACAATATATATGCATTAGGAAATACGGGATATCATAAAAATTGATGAACAACGAAAAACTTACAGTTTACGTAGACGGAAGCTACAATGATGCGATCAAAAAATACGCCTTTGGATGCGTGTTCATATTGGAGGATGGGGAGACCTATCTTGCTTTCGGAAACGGTGATAATCCCGAATCTTTGAAGCAGAGAAATGTAACAGGAGAGATGCTTGGCAGCATGTATGCCACTTCCTGTGCGATAAAGAGCGGATATAAGTCAATCGACATCTATTATGATTACAGCGGTATCGAGATGTGGGTCACCGGCGCATGGAAAGCGAAGAATGAGCTGACTCAGAAGTACCGTGATTATATGAGAAACTGTGGTAGTTCCATTAAGATAACTTTCCATAAAGTTGAAGGTCACTCCGGAGATAAATACAACGATCTTGCGGACAAGACCGCCAAGAGAGGACTTGAGGAAGGAAACGGTATTCCTCCCGCAAAGAACATATTGGAACTTGAATTTTTGCCTTAGGTTTATAAACCAATGGTTAGACAGAGCGGTGTCGATATGGAAGATAACGTACGTATAAATAAATATCTGGCTTCCTGCGGTATATGCTCAAGGCGGGATGCCGACAAGCTTATTGAGATGGGCAGAGTCCTTGTTAACGGTTTGAGAGCCTCTTCAGGTATGAAGGTTTCCGGTAACGAAGAGATCATCGTAGACGGAAAAGTAGTTTCGGGACCTGAAAGAAAAGCGTATCTTGCATTTTATAAGCCTGTTGGTGTAACGGTCAGCGAAAAGGATTCTCATGCAGAGAGACTGATCGGAGAGCTTATTGATTATCCCGTTAGGGTGACTTACGCCGGAAGGCTTGATAAGGATTCGGAAGGCCTTATGCTCCTGACCAATGACGGTGATCTTATAGAACGCATGATGCGCGGCGCCAACGGTCATGAGAAAGAGTATGTTGTAAGGCTTGAAAAGAAGGTTACGGATGAACTTATAAAAAGATTCAGGGAAGGAATTTATCTTAAAGACCTTGAACAGACTACAAGACCTGCTATAGCGGAGAAACTTTCCGAATATACCTTTAAGGTTGTATTAACGCAAGGTTTGAACCGTCAGATAAGGCGAATGTGCAAAGCTTGTGGCGCTGAAGTAAGAAGCCTTAAAAGAGTAAGAATGGTAAATATACTTCTTGGAGATTTAAAGCCGGGACAGTATAGGGAGCTTACCAGTGATGAACTTTATGATCTTATGAGTTCCACAGCAAAATAGATTTTCAAAGTATAAGATATAGATTAAATCCTAATTAATTGGAGTACGCAATGTCTGATAATAAAATGGACAGAATGAAAGAACTGGTTCAGGTTCTTTCCAAAGCATCCGAGGCTTATTACGCCAAGGACGAAGAAATAATGAGTAACTATGAGTATGACAAGCTTTACGATGAGCTTGTCAGCCTTGAAAAAGAACTTGGGGTTACTCTGTCAAATTCACCGACGGTTAATATCGGTTATGAAGCCGTTGATGAACTTCCCAAAGAACGTCACGAAAGCCCTATGCTTTCACTTGATAAAACTAAGAGCAGGGATGACCTTGCAAGTTGGTTAAACGGCCATGAAGGCATTTTATCATGGAAGCTTGACGGTTTGACCGTTGTTCTTACATATGCCGGCGGTGAGCTTATCAAGGCGGTTACAAGAGGTAACGGCGAAATCGGAGAAGTGATCACTCCCAATGCAAGGGTATTCATTAATGTACCTACCAAGATCGCTTTTAAGGGCAATCTTGTACTTCGCGGTGAGGCAGTTATTTCTTATCCTGATTTTGAAGAGATAAATCGCAAGATCACTAATGATGCGGATAAATACAAGAACCCCAGAAACCTTTGCAGCGGTTCTGTACGACAGCTTAATAATGAAGTTACGGCCAAGAGAAATGTTAGATTCATTGCATTTAACCTCGTCAGTGCAAAGAATGAAGACGGCAGCGATAAGGATTTCTTTAATTCAAGAGAAGCCACATTCAAGTTCCTTGAGGATCAGGGCTTTGAAGTGGTTGAAAGAAAGCATGTAATCGAAGGTGATATCCATGAAGCTATCGAATACTTCGCGAAGAAGATCGAGAACTATGAGATCCCTTCAGATGGACTTGTATTAACCTACGAAGATATAGCTTATGGTGCTTCCTTGGGAAGAACCGCAAAGTTCCCCCGTCACTCCATCGCTTTTAAATGGGCTGACGAAACTGCTGAGACAACTTTGCGTGAGATAGAATGGAGTGCCAGCAGAACAGGACTTATTAATCCCGTTGCAATCTTTGATCCCGTAGAACTTGAAGGAACCACAGTTTCAAGAGCTTCGGTACATAATGTAAGTATCGTAAGAGAATTAAAGCTTGGAATCGGTGACAAGATCACTGTTTATAAAGCGAATATGATCATTCCTCAGATCGCTGAGAATCTTACAGGCTCAGGCACAGTAGTTATTCCTTCTGTGTGCCCTGTATGTGGCGGAAAGACTGAAGTAAGAGCATTAAATGAAGCTCAGACCCTGTACTGCACCAACGATGAATGTCCCGCAAAGCAGATAAAGTCCTTCTCACAGTTTGTTTCAAGAGAAGCCCTAAATGTTGACGGACTTTCAGAGAGTACTCTTGAGAAGATGATCGACTGCGGCTTTATTAAGACCTTCTCAGACCTTTTTGAGCTTGATAGATATAAAGAGAATATTGTAAGGCTTGAAGGCTTTGGCGAAAAGTCTTATGATAATCTTTCAAAGGCTATTGAGACAGCTTCCCATACCACACTTCCCAGAGTCCTTTTCGGACTTGGAATCAACGGTATCGGTGTTGCAAATGCAAAGCTTATCTGCAAGGCTTATGACCATGATATCGAAAAGATCATGTCAGCTACCGCTGAAGATCTTTCTGCCATCGACGGAATCGGAGATGTTATGGCCGCCAGCGTTGTTGAGTATTTTGCAAAAGAAAAGAACATCGAAGAGTTAAAGAAGCTGTTAACTAAGCTTGATATTGAGAAACCTAACGTTAACGAAAACGAACAGACCTTATCGGGACTTGTATTTGTTGTTACCGGAAGTCTTAACAGATTTGAAAACAGAAATGTTTTGAAAGAAGTAATTGAAAACAAGGGCGGAAAGGTTACCGGTTCCGTTACCGGAAAGACTACATGCCTTATCAATAACGACAATACTTCAAACTCTACCAAGAACAAAACTGCAAAGGAACTTGGAATTCCCATCCTTACGGAAGAAGAGTTTGTTGCCAAATATTTAGATTAAAGGAAAACTGATATGCCAATAAAAGTTCAAAGAGATCTTCCCGCCAGGGAAATACTTGAAAATGAAAATATATTTGTTATGGATGAGTTCAGAGCTCTTCATCAGGATATCCGTCCTTTGAAGGTTCTTATCCTTAACAATATGCCTGTTAAGCAGGATACGGAGCTTCAGCTTCTTAGAGCTCTTTCCAATTCACCCCTTCAGGTTGATGTTACATTTATGAACACCAAGACTCATGTGTCCTTAAATACATCAGCCAGCCATCTTAACCGCTTTTACTGTACCTTTGATGACATTAAGCATGAGATGTTTGACGGACTTATCATTACCGGAGCGCCCGTTGAAGATATCTCTTTTGAAGAGGTTGATTACTGGGAAGAAGTTTGCCAGATCATGGACTGGGCAGAGAGACATGTAACCAGTACACTTCACATATGCTGGGGGGCTCAGGCAGGATTCTATCATTATTACGGAATCAACAAGATTCAGCTTCCCGAGAAGCTTTTCGGTGTTTATAAGCATAAGGTTAATAATCGTAAGATTCCTCTTGTAAGAGGCTTTGATGATGTTTTCTATGCTCCTCACAGCCGCCATACAGCGACTTCAACCGAAGAATTGAAGGCTTGCAAGGATCTTACTATCGTAGCCGAAAGCGAAGAGGCCGGAGTATTCCTTGCTATCGCGGAAGAAGGAAAGAAGATCTTTGTTACCGGTCATCCTGAGTATGACAGATTAACTCTTAAGAACGAGTACTTCAGGGATTTAAATAAGGGACTTCCCATCCAGGTTCCCTACAATTATTTCCCGGACGACGATCCTGAGAAGAAACCGCTTTTAACCTGGCGCTCAGCCAGCAACAACCTTTACACAAACTGGCTGAACTACTACGTATACCAGAACACTCCCTACGAGCTTAACAAGATCGGGGAATAATAAAGATTTTAGGAAGAGAGAAATAGAAAATGAAACAGAAAAGTAAGCTTAAACCTATGCTGTTTTCGAACATGAAAGAATACAGCGCTGCGCAGCTTGTAAAAGACCTTGTATCCGGCCTTATTGTTGCGATCATTGCACTGCCTTTGTCAGTAGCACTTGCTCTTGCATCAGGTGTTGGACCTGAGAAGGGTATCTACACTGCAATCGTTGCCGGATTCATTATTTCATTCCTCGGCGGTAGCAGAGTTCAGATTGCAGGCCCCACAGCTGCATTTGCGACCATCGTCGCTGGAATCGTTGCAAAGAACGGTATCGACGGACTTGTTATTGCAACCATCATCGCCGGAGTAATCCTTATCTTAATGGGACTTTTAAGACTTGGAAGTCTTATTCGTTTTATCCCTTATACCATCACCGTTGGTTTTACTGCAGGTATTGCAGTTACCTTGTTTATCGGTCAGGTAAAGGACTTCCTTGGACTTACCTATGAAGCAGGAGTTGAAAACATCGAGACCATCGATAAGGTGAAGAACATTGTAAAGTTCATGCCTACATTTAATTATCAGGCTCTTATAATCGGAGCAGTCAGCCTTATGATACTTATCTTCTGGCCTAAGATTCCTAAGGTAGGAGCAAAGGTTCCGGCATCTCTTATTGCAGTACTTGTAAGTATCGGACTTGTTAAAGGCTTAGGAGTTAATGCAAAGACTATCGGAGATCTTTATGATATCCCCACCGGTTTCCCTACATTCAGCTTCCCTCAGTTTACTTTTGCTAAGGTTAAAGCTGTAATCGGAGATTCCTTTACCATCGCTATTCTTGCAGCAATTGAGTCACTCCTTAGCTGCGTAGTAGCAGACGGAATGATCAACTCACATCACAGATCAAATCAGGAACTTATAGCACAGGGCGCAGGTAATATCGGTTCAGCTCTCTTTGGCGGTATCCCTGCTACAGGTGCTATCGCAAGAACTGCAGCAAACATCAAGAACGGTGGAAGGACTCCTATCGCCGGTATGTTCCATGCAGTTATCCTTGTACTTGTTGTGCTTTTCCTTATGCCCTATGCAAGCCTTATTCCCATGCCCACCATCGCAGCTATTCTTTTCCAGGTAGCTTACAATATGAGTGGATGGAGAACCTTTAAGCACCTTTGCAAGACTGCCCCCAAGAGCGATATCCTTGTTCTCTTTACTACCTTTATCCTTACCGTAGTATTTGACCTTGTTGTTGCAATCGCTGTTGGTATGGTTCTTGCTTGCGTACTTCTTATGAAGAGAATGGCAGATGAGACTTCTGTTAAGGGCTGGAAATACATTGATCCCGATAACGATCCCGACAGCATCGAATTAAGACAGGTTCCCGAACATGTTCGTGTATATGAAATCAGCGGTCCCATGTTCTTTGGCGCAACAGAAGCACTTATGGACATCACCGTTAAGGACTTTACAAAGGTTCTTGTTATCCGTATGAGAGCAGTACCTGCTCTTGATGCTTCAGCAATGCATTCTCTTGAGCAGCTTTATGATAAGTGTGAAAAGCGCGGAATCAAGATGGTATTCTCACACGTTAATGAGCAGCCTATGAAGACCATGGTTAAGAGCGGATTCTATAAGAAAGTCGGAGCAGAAAACTTCTGCCCTCATATCGATGAAGCACTTAACAGAGCGGCAAATATGCAGTAAAATATGACATGAAGCAGATTGCTAGGAGGGAGAAATATAAATGAGTTTTTGTACTAATTGTGGAGCATCAAATCCTGAAGGAAGTAAGTTCTGCCATAATTGCGGAACACCACTGGTTACATCAGGGTCTGCATCTGCACCTGTAAGTAAAACCTGCGAGGAACTCGGATATAACTTTAAGGTTGAATACATGTCTGTTCATCCTCAGGTTAATATGTCTATCTATTTCCTTGATTGGCAGGAGAGATTCGTTTTAACCAACAACGAAAGCAAGATCTTTAATCTTAATCCCGGAATTCACATTGCAGTGATCCAGATTGGTAACAGAGCGTATAAGAGGAGCATTACCATTACACCCGAGCGCCCTGTTATTGCAAGGTGTGCATATGACGGAAGAGCAAGGATCAATATGGAACCGTAATTAAGAAGAACTCATAAGTCAGTCAAAATCATAAAATTTGCGAAATCAAAAAGCAGCATTTGCATTATGCATTTGCTGCTTTCTTTTATACGCCATAGGCGCTATTTTTTTAAATTGTTATATTAGGAATCAGGCTTCCCTTTCATTCTCGGCATCCAGCTTTTTAAACGCTGTACTAAGCATAAGCTTAAGTCTGTTGAGCTGGTTAACTTCGCTCGCTCCGGGATCGAAATCAATTGCTACGATGTTTGATCCGGGGTTAGCTTTCCTTACAGCTTTGATGGGACCCTTACCAACGATATGGTTGGGAAGACATCCGAAGGGCTGTACGCAAACGATATTGTTTACACCACAGTGTATGAGCTCCATCATTTCACCGGTAAGAAGCCATCCTTCACCTGCCTGGTTTCCAAGGGAAACAACCTTTGATGCAAGAGCTGCAGTTTCGTAAATGCTTTCTGGTCTCTCGAAATGTCTACTCTTGTCGTATGCTTTGAAAGCAGCATCACGAACCCAGTTATCGATGGCCCAGATTCCAACCTTACCGACAAGCTTGTTTATTTTCTTCATTCCGTAATTATCTGCTTTAAAAATCTGGTTGTAGAAGCAGTACTGAATGAAATCTATAAAGTCGGGAACAACAGCTTCGGCACCTTCAGCTTCGATCTGTTTAACCATATGGTTGTTACCTGAGGGAGCAAATTTGATAAGGATCTCGCCTACAAGTCCAACCTTAGGCTTTCTCATATTTTCATCAATGGGAATAGCGTCGAAATCCCTTACTATCTCTCTGCAATATTTCTTAAACTTAGCCCAATTGATATGCTTAGCCATGATAAGTTCACGGCACTTAACAAGCCATTCTTCGTGAAGCTTATCGCAACTTCCTTTTTCAAGTTCGTAAGGGCGCATGCGGTATATACACTTCATAAAGATATCACCAAAGGTGAATGCAATTGCAAATCTAAGTGCAAGCTTTAATGTAACTTTAAATCCGCTGTTTTTCTCAATTCCTCCAACGCTTAAGGATATAACCGGAACCTGACTCATGCCTGCCTTTGCTAGGGCGCGTCTGATAAATCCGATGTAGTTGGTGGCACGGCAACATCCGCCGGTCTGGGTAATAATTATAGCAGTTTTATTAAGGTCATAATTACCGGTTTCAAGAGCCTGTACAAGCTGACCTGTCATCATAAGTGAAGGGAAGCAAGCATCGTTATTTACATACTTAAGACCGGTATCGATGGCGTGCTTGTCAGCATTTCCAAGTACAACGAAATTATATCCACTGGCTCTGAAGCAGGTCTCAAACATATCGAAGTGAACAGGAGAGAGCTGAGGACAGATAATGGTATATTTGCCCTTCATGTCTTCGGTAAATTCAACTCTCTTGTATGAGCTGTCTGAAGGAACTGCGTGTTTGCCTGTTCTCTTTCTTTCTTCTATCGCAGAGATAAGAGAGCGTACACGGATCCTTGCTGCACCGAGATTATTAACCTCGTCGATCTTTAAACAGGTATAGATCTTATTTGAGCAGCTAAGGATATCATTTACCTGATCGGAAGTAACTGCGTCAAGTCCGCATCCGAAGGAGTTAAGCTGGATCATATCAAGATCATCTCTGGTCCTGATATAGCTTGCTGCAGCATAAAGCCTTGCATGATAGGTCCACTGGTCGGATACGATAAGAGGACGATCGGGCTTTGCAAGATGAGCTATGGAATCCTCTGACAAAACAGCAATTCCATAGGAATTGATCATCTCAGGAATACCGTGATTGATCTCGGGATCGATATGATAAGGTCTTCCCGCAAGAACGATTCCCTGTTTACCTGTCTCTTCAAGATATTTAAGGGTTTCTTCACCCTTTGCCTGAATGTCTTTTCTGCAGGCTGCAAGTTCTTCCCATGCAAGATGGATTGCTTCTTTTAATTCAGCCTTGGGAATCTCTTTGAATTCCTTTGAAAGTACCTGATAAATGGTCTTTTCTGTCTTAAAGGACATGAAAGGATTACGGAAAGGTACCTTGCCATCGGTTATTGCTTCAAGGTTATTCTTTATATTCTCAGAGTTGGAAGCAACGATGGGGCAGTTGTAGTTGTTAGCTGTATCCTGATCTTCTTTTCTCTCGTAGAAGATTGAGGGATAGAAGATAAAGTCTACGTTTTGTTCTGTAAGCCATGTTACATGTCCGTGAGCGATCTTAGCGGGATAGCAAAGAGACTCTGATGGAATGGACTCAATTCCCATTTCATATACCTTCCTGGTAGATGAAGGAGAGAGGAGGATCCTGTAACCAAGGGTTTTAAAGAATGTAGCCCAGAAGGGATAATCCTCGTACATGTTAAGGACACGGGGAATACCAACTGTTCCGCGCTTAGCCTCTGATTCGGACAAAGGCTCGTAATCAAATATTCTCTTTAATTTATATTCATAAAGGTTAGGAACGTTACCTGCGTTTTTCTTTCCCCCGATACCTCGTTCACATCTGTTACCGGAAATGAACTGTCTTCCGCCTGAGAACTTATTGATGGTAAGGCGGCAGCTGTTGGTACATCCGCGGCACTTTGTCATGCTGGTCTCGAATTCAAGACTAATGATGTCATCAAGGGAAAGCATTGATGTCTCATAACCCTCTTCGTATCTTTCACGAGCGATAAGAGCACACCCGAAAGCACCCATGATTCCTGCTATGTCGGGACGGGTAACTTCACAGTCTGCGATCTTTTCAAGGGAACGAAGCACTGCATTGTTATAGAAGGTTCCTCCCTGAACAACGATATTGTCGCCGAGTTCAGATGCATTTGAAACCTTGATAACCTTAAAGAGTGCATTCTTAATTACAGAGTAAGCAAGGCCGGCTGAAATATCGGCAACGGATGCGCCTTCCTTCTGGGCCTGCTTAACTTTTGAGTTCATGAATACGGTACATCTTGTTCCGAGATCGATGGGATGGGGAGCAAAAAGCGCCTCGGTAGCAAAATCCTTAACTGAAAAATCAAGGGACTTTGCAAAGGTTTCGATAAATGATCCGCATCCTGAAGAACATGCTTCGTTAAGCTGAACGGACTCAACAGTCCTGTTCTTGATCTTGATGCACTTCATATCCTGACCACCGATGTCGAGGATACAGTCTACTTCGGGATCGAAGAATGCTGCTGCCTTGTAATGGGCGATGGTCTCAACTTCTCCGTCATCAAGCATAAATGCTGATTTAAGAAGGGCTTCACCATATCCTGTTGAGCAGGAACGAACAATCTTTACTCCCTCAGGAAGTTTTGATTTGATATCCTCAATTGAACTGATGGCAGTCTTCAGAGGAGAGCCGTTGTTGTTTGAGTAGAAGGAATAAAGAAGCTGACCGTCTTCACCGACAAGGGCTACTTTAGTGGTAGTTGAGCCTGCGTCTATTCCTAAAAATGCATTTCCTTTATAAGAAGAAAGATCACCTTTGGTTACTTTTGCTTTTTCATGTCTTTCTTCAAAAGCGGCAAATTCTTCTTTGGAAGCGAAGAGGGGCTCCATACGCTCAACTTCAAATTCCATCTTGAGCTCGCCGGTTAATTTATTTTTCATATCTTCCAAAGAGAAAGATATGTTCTTGTCGTAATTAAGAGCAGAACCGATGGCGGCGAAGAGGTGTGAATTATCGCAGTCGATAATGTGCTCATCATCAAGTTTAAGGGTTCTGATAAATGCTGCTTTAAGCTGATCGAGGAAGTGAAGAGGACCGCCTAAAAATGCAACGTGACCACGGATGGGTTTACCGCAGGCAAGACCTGAAATTGTCTGGTTAACTACTGCCTGGAAAATAGAAGCAGCAAGGTCTTCGCTGGTAGCTCCTTCATTGATAAGAGGCTGAATATCGGTCTTTGCGAATACACCGCATCTTGCAGCGATTGTGTAAAGAGAAGAATAATTCTTTGCATACTCATTAAGACCGGTAGCATCTGTCTGAAGAAGAGATGCCATCTGATCGATGAAAGAACCTGTACCGCCTGCGCAGATACCGTTCATACGCTGCTCAACGTTACCATCTTCGAAATAGATGATCTTTGCATCCTCACCGCCAAGTTCAATGGCAACGTCGGTCTTGGGTGCAAGAGTCTGAAGAGAGGTAGCAACGGCAATAACTTCCTGAGTAAAAGGAACTCCAAGATGCTTGGCGATATTAAGTCCGCCGGAACCTGTGATAACAGGATAAACTGTAATATTTCCGAGTTTTTCAAATGCATCTGAGATAAGTCCCGAAAGGGTTTCTTTTATATTTGCATGATGTCTTCTGTAATCAGAAAATAGAATATTGTTATTGTCATCCAAAACCGCAACTTTAACGGTAGTAGATCCTATATCGATACCAAGTCTTGCGGATGCGTTCTTTAAATCCATAAATACTCCTGACTAACGTGATTTTCTCTATAAAATCACTTGATTAAACATACTAACACAAAGTACTATTATAAATGTTGAAGGATTTATTTGCAAATAAATGAGAATTAAATAATTATAAAATGACTAAGCCCAAGTTTTGTTGTAAAATATTAGAGGATTATTCGTGCGTGTGCGGGGATCTTTGATTCCTTACCCATGACTCTTTTTTTCATTGCGTAGGCTGAGCGGAGCATTCATGAGGTAGCGGATAATCCGGTTGTGTTGTTGAGGATATTTTTCTGGAGTCGGGGATGAAGTTTCAAAAAGGGTTTAAATTCAATCAAAAATTTTTCGAGATTTATTATACAAGATCACTTATCATTGACCTCCTTATGGTCATTTACAGCGTTGTTCTTTGCATCGATTGTTTGCAGAAGGGTGATCCTGCGACATCTCATCTTGCTATATTTTGCGCAATTGCCACTCTTTTTACCATGCCTATTCAGGTTGTGTGCCAGCGAAGCGCAAAGCCTCTTAAAAAATCCCTGATGTGTCTTTTGAATTTCAATTGTATACTCCAATGCATGATTTATTGGAGTATTTTTGGTGTTTTCCTTTATAAGGGAAGCATGGGCGGAACAAGCATTTTTCTGATTTTTCTGTCGGCTCCGGTAGGATTCTATTTCTTTAACATGTTCTGGGGTCTTATCTTTGGTCTGGGTATGTGCGTTGGAATGGCAATCTATATGTGGACGCCACTCCATTTATCCGGGTATGCATTTCCTGAAATATACAATATAAGACTTCCTTATATGTATTTTGTAGAGGTTATTGTCTGTGCTCTGGCTCAGTACGAGATCATTAAAGCCCAGACCAAACTTCAGCAGGCTGCTTTAGAAGCTGAGTCTGCAAACAGGGCGAAATCAGACTTCCTTTCCAATATGTCTCACGAGATAAGAACACCCATTAATGCAGTTCTTGGAATGAATGAGATGATCATGAGAGAAAGCTGTCAACCTGATACAACTATCATGCAGGGAGAAGAAAGAGTAAAAGAAGTTTTTAAGGAAGTCAGCAAGTATTCAAGGGATATCGAAAGCGCTGGCAACAGCCTCCTTTCAATTGTTAATGATATCCTTGATTTTTCAAAGATCGAGGCCGGAAGACTTGAAATAGTAAATAACGATTATAAATTGAGTTCTGTCTTAAATGATGTCAGCAATATGATCTACTTTAAGGCTAAAGCAAAGAATCTGGGCTTTTTCATTGAAGTGGACGAAAACATTCCGGATACTCTTTGCGGTGATGAACTGCGTATTAGGCAAGTTATGCTTAACCTTCTCGGAAATGCTGTTAAATATACCAGAGAAGGCAGCGCACGCCTTATTGTCAAGCAGGAAAGATTAAAGGATAACAGAATTAATCTTGTTATATCAGTAAGAGACACGGGAATCGGCATTAAAGAGAACGATATTCCTAAACTATTTAACAAGTTCCAGCGAGTTGATCTTGAAAAGAACAGTACTGTAGAAGGAACAGGTCTGGGCCTTGCTATCACCAAGAATCTCGTTGATATGATGGGAGGAAACATAAGCGTTGAGAGCGTTTATGGGCTTGGTTCAAATTTTACGGTAAAGATTCCTCAGACATATACATATGCCGAGTCTATCGGTGATTTCCGTGCAAAGTTTGAAAAGAACATGGAAAAGAGAAGCTCTTATCGCGAGTCATTTAAGGCTCCTGACGCAAGGATACTTGTAGTGGATGATACTCAAGTCAATCTTGTTGTAGTTTCCGGTCTTTTAAAGAATACGGAGATAAAAATTGATACTGCACTAAGCGGTCCCGATGCCATCGAAAAAGCTATTGATGAGAAGTATGATGTCATCCTTATGGACCAGAGAATGCCCGGAATGGACGGAACCGAGGCGATGAACAGGATCAAGAATGAACAGGGTGGTGTAAACTCAAAAACACCTTTTATATGTCTTACTGCCGATGCCATCAGTGGTGCAAGAGAACGTTATCTTTCAGAAGGATTTGTTGACTACCTGACTAAGCCCATGGATTATCGTGTTCTTGAAGCGATGCTCATCAGATATCTTCCGGAAACAAAAGTTAAAAAGCTGAGATAAACAATTTCTAAACTTTTTCT
>JAEEOO010000069.1 GCA_016284315.1 Lachnospiraceae bacterium
GAATGGTAGTTATGTGTCCCGCAGACGACATCGAAGCTAAGGCAGCAGTTCGTGCAGCACTTGAGCACGAAGGCCCTGTATACATCAGATTCGGCCGTGCAGCAGTTCCTGTTATCAACGACAGACCTGATTACAAGTTTGAGATCGGCAAGGGAACCATAGTTCGCGAAGGTAAGGACGTTACCATCGTAGCAACCGGTATCTGCGTAGACTCAGCTCTCGGAGCAGCAGAGAAACTTGCAGCAGACGGAATCAGCGCAGAAGTTATCAACATCTGCACTATCAAGCCTCTTGATGAAGAGATCATCATCAATAGCGCTAAGAAGACCGGCAAAGTTGTTACCGTTGAGGAGCACAGCGTTATCGGCGGACTTGGAAGCGCAGTATGTGATGCACTTTCAGAGAAACTTCCTACTCCCGTAAAGAAAATCGGAATGCAGGATGTATTCGGTGAGTCCGGATCGGCAGGCGAGCTTATCAAGAAGTACGGAATCGATGCAGACGGCGTATATGCATCTGTTAAAGCTTTCGTAAAGTAAGATAATCATAGATTTACCAAAGAGCGGCATTTCAGATTTGATTTGTCGCTCTTTTTAGGTTGAATTCCGAATTTTATAATTTCTTTGCATTTCTTTATTCATTTCTGTATAATGCAATATGCAGTCAAAAAACAGTGTGCGTTTATTAGAATAGGAACCGCATATGAGTATCAAAAATATAATGTCACCCTCCATTCTTTCTGCTGATTTCTGGAAGCTGGGTGAGCAGATCACAACCCTAGAAAAATCAGGAACACAGTGGCTTCACATTGACGTTATGGACGGACTTTTTGTTCCTTCCATTTCATATGGAATGCCTCTTATTAAATCAATCAGAAAACGCACCGGCCTTTTCTTTGATGTTCACCTCATGATAAATGAGCCCGAAAGATACTTCGAAGAATTTGCAAATGCCGGAGCAGACCTTATCAATTTCCATCTTGAAGCAACCGAAGACGTTGAGGGATGCATCGAAAAGATCAGGAGCCTTGGCAAAAAAGTAGGCATCGCGATCAAACCCGACACACCTGTCAGCGAGGTTATGCCGTACTTAAAATCCGTTGATATGGTCCTCGTTATGACCGTAGAGCCCGGATTTGGCGGCCAGAAGCTTATTCCCAAGTGCATCGACAAGGTTAAAGAGCTTAGGATCGTTACCGACCGTATCGGACTTAAAGATATCGACATTCAGGTGGATGGCGGAATCACTGTAGATAATGTATCTGAAGCCATTGATGCAGGAGCAAATATCATTGTTGCCGGATCCGCAGTATTTGCAGGAGATATTGCAAGTAACATTAACAGTTTTGAGAAAAGATTAGGAAATAGGAGTTAATTATGGTACCTGAGATATACAATGTATTTTACTTTCCTTGGGAAATGAATTTCCTTCAGACCCTTCAGAGTATTCGTACAGCACCTCTTGATGTTATCATGAAGTGCATCACCACCATGGGAAATATGGGCCTTCTTTGGATCGGACTTGCGATCGTTCTTGCGATCATCCCCAAGACAAGAAAGTGCGGACTTACCATGGGAATGGCTATGGCTATCACATTCATCATCGGAAACCTTGTATTAAAGAATCTTCTTATGAGAGGAAGACCTTGCTGGGTTGATGATTCCGTAAATATGCTTGTTAAGATCCCCAAGGATTTTTCATTCCCTTCGGGACACACCATGAACGGAGTTACCGCTTCGTTGGTTATTTTCTTCTACAACCACAAGGCAGGCATTGCACCCATTATCCTTGCATGTGCTATTGCATTCTCAAGAATGTACGTATTTGTCCACTGGCCTACCGATATCATCTGCGGAGCAATCCTCGGTGCAGTAGATGCAGTTATCGCATTCTTTGTAATGAAGAAGATCTGCGAAGCAATTGAGAAGAATAAGAACAAAAAGAATGTTTAAGTCTAAATTGATATAAGGCTTGGAAGTATATTTTAAGTAAAAAACAAGGTGGTCACTTAGGTGATCACCTTATTTCGTATTCTGCAATTGTTTAAAGAAAAAAAGCTGAAGCCTAAAGGAACAGAAGGCTTCAGCTTTTTAGTGCCTCGCTGAAAACTAACCGATGGTGAAGGGAAGCGGGAACTGTAAACGCCAATTTCATCAGCTTTCAGCGGTATAGGGTAAAATATATTCAAGGCACCCCCAAAACTAATTTTATTAAATTAGTGTAATTTTCACTTATGAATCTATAAGAAAATTCTTTAATAATTTATGACTACATGACATAATAGAATAAGAAAACTCTAATCGGAAAATAATCCATTGGGAAACTATAAAAAAGTAAGCGAGGAGAAAAGTATGGCAGCACCGTTACCTAAAGGAAAACCCGTTCAGGTTAAGCACAGATTGTTGGATAAGGATTTCGAGATGACAGCAATGGAAGCTGCATCCGAACACTATACATTTCTTTTTATACTTCGTGGAGATCGAACTACTATTACTCCCACATACAGTTATACACTTCATGCAGGAGATATAAATGCAATAGCTCCGCTTTTATATTACAGGACAATACCGGCCTCGGATGAGCCATATGAGAGCATACAGATTAAATTCACCCCGGAATTTGTGGAGCCCCTTACCAGGAAACTGGGGTTCAGGATAATGGATAAAGTCTTTGAAAACCCTGCAAAGCATTTTACAGAAGAGGATTCCGCCAAAGCTTTCTCGTTAGCGTTCATTATGGAAGTGATGGGAAACGAGTATGAAGAAGTACTGGCAAACGGCGCAGATCCTGAGAAGAGAGCTTATATTGAGTTTAAACTTCAAAATGTATTGTTCAGTATCCTGTTTTTTATATATGAATTCAGCAAGGATGGAATCAGAGCAAACCCATATAAATCAGAGCTTTCAAAACCTATTGTTGATGCTGTTTTCTACATGGAAAACAACTATATGAGCAGTATAACCATAGAAGACGCTGCTGCGGTTGCAGGTTATTCCTCTGCGTATTTTTCAAGGCTATTTAAAAGCCAGCTGGGAACTACTTTTTCGGAATACCTTACAACAATCCGTCTAAAACATGTACAGCATGATCTTCTTACAACAGATAAATCCATCACTGACATTTCAATAGATAATGGATTTGCATATCCCGGAAACATGACAGACTCCTTTAAGCGGAGGCTTGGAATGACACCGTATGAGTATAGGAAGCAGAGAAGAACGGGATGAGGAGGTTAAGAAAAGCTGTTTGAAGGGACAGGACTTCATTATCGAGAGACAGATGTAATACTTCCGGAGATGTGGAGCAAATTCAGGCTTAATGTCGGCAATAATCAGACTCAGGCTATGCTTAGCGTAGGAGTTGGAGCATACGACGATAGCGAGCATGTTGCGGCCATCAGGACCGGTCTGGTCAAAGAGCTGGAAGCGATAGCAAAAGCAAAGGGAATTGATCTGTCAAAGGCAGATGTTTCCTCTTTCAAGAGCTCAATGGTGGCAAAGAGGGCACGATATTCAACGCTCCAGGATCTTGATGCCAAGAGACATACGGAAGTAGATATGTTCTCGGGAGCAATAGTTCGAATGGGAAAAGAACTTGGAATACCGACGCCTTATAATGAGTTTACGTATCATATGATAAAGGCTCTGGAAGAAAAGAATGACGGGCTGTTTGAATATGAATGATCTTATTATCGTTGTGGGGGACTTTATGGCATAACAAAAAAACATGGCTGACTAATGGGTTTAGTACTTTTTATTATACAGGTAATTGCTGTTGGTGTTTGCTTATTGGTGAAAGCGAGAGGTAAACGAGTATGAAGAAATCTGTGAAAGTAATTCTTATAGGTGTGGTGAGCGTACTGATTGCATATGCAACAATATGGTCTATTTATGTAGTGATCAGATATCAGCCATTTGTTAAAGCTTTGGAAGGACAGAGCTACCTTGAAGAAGACCGATATGCATATTATGTGAAAAGGCCTACTTTCCCGTCATTTACCGGAAACCTGACAATTTCGGATAATAGGAAGACGACGATAGATGAGGGTGATGACATCTATTCATATCTGATCATTTGGCCACGTTTCTTTGGTGGTTACGGTGTAGCTGCCAACGTTGGCAAAACAACCGTTGATTACGATATTAGACATTCCCATACAGATGTATACGGCATTATGCTGGATGAGAATCGAAAGCCTGATTATTCGGTTCCTAAAGTATATGAGATATATACGGAAAACAAGGAACTGTTCGATAGTAACATGGACAGGATAGACAACCTCTATGAGAAAGCGTATGAAAAGTGGAATATACTGGGAGATGTGTTGGAAACAGAAGACGCTGAACTCTAAGGGAAGAGTTTGTATCTTATGCTATAAAAGATATTATGGAATACCTGGAAAACAATTGATTTAGAGTAGTTAACTGCAGAGGTAGGGGGGATAAGGAAAGGATTCCAATCTTTGGAATCCTTTTTTAGTCGGGGCAACGTGATTCGAACACGCGACCTCTACGTCCCGAACGTAGCGCTCTACCAAGCTGAGCCATGCCCCGTCAACTTCTAAATGATATAGAAAAATACCCTAAATGTCAAGGGATTTTGGGCTATTTAAAGCCTCGGAAACAGCCTATATTATTGAAAGATTGGGGGTTCTTGATTATAATAAATCAGGACAATTATTTATAAATGATCAGATCAGAGGATTTTTACTATGAACATGGATGAAAGAATTAAAAGAATAAATGAGCTTGCTCACAAGCAAAAGGCTGAGGGCTTAACGGAAGAAGAAAAAGCCGAGCAGGCAAAGCTCAGAAGAGAATACATTGACAGCGTCAAAGGAAATCTTGCAGCGCAGCTTGGCTCCATTAAAGTCAAGGAGCCCGACGGAAGCTTACATCCCCTGGAGAAAAAAGTATGAGCGAACCAATAGTTACACTTAAAAAGGGTGAGGGAAGAACAATAAAGGCAGGCGGTGCCTGGGTATTTGATAACGAAGTTGCAACAATTGAGGGCCACTTCAAAAACGGAGATGTAGTTGAAGTTCACGACTTTGACGGGTACCGAATGGGAAGAGGATTCATCAACCAGAATTCCAAGATCAGAGTAAGAATGATGAGCCGTAACCCTGAGCAGATGATCGACGATGCATTTCTTGAAAAGAGAGTAAGGGATGCTTGGAATTACCGCAAAGTGGTCATGCATGAGGGCGACCTTAATTGTTGCCGCGTGATTTTCGGAGAAGCGGACTGGCTTCCCGGACTTGTGGTGGATAAATATGCTGATGTCCTTGTGGTTGAGTGCCTTGCACTTGGTATGGACAGATTTAAGGAAAAGATCGTTGATATCCTTAAGAAGGTAATGGCTGAAGACGGGATTGTAATCAAGGGCGTCTACGAACGTTCTGACGCGCCCGTCAGAAAGAAAGAGGGACTTGAACCCTATAAGGGATTTATCGGCGACGAATTTGATACAAACGTCGAGATAGTTGAAAACGGCATTCACTATATGGTGGATGTGGTGAATGGTCAGAAGACCGGGTTTTTCCTTGATCAGAAGTATAACAGGCTTGCTATGCAGGGAATCATCAGTGGTCTCAAAAGAAGCGACGAGCATGTTAAAGCTCTTGATTGCTTTACCCATATGGGAACCTTTGCCCTTAATATGGGACTTGCGGGAGCGGACGAGGTTACAGGCCTTGATATTTCTGAATACGCAGTTTCTCAGGCAACTGCAAACTCGGAGAGAAATGGCCTTTCGGATAGGGTGAAATTCCGGGCTGCAAACGTATTGGATGAGCTTCCGAGATTATATGAAGCAGGTGAAAAGTATGACGTACTTGTTCTTGATCCTCCTGCATTTACAAAATCAAGAGAAGCAACCAAGAACGCGATCAAGGGATATAGAGAGATCAACATGAAAGGGCTTAAGCTGGTTCGTGACGGTGGATATTTCGCCACATGTTCCTGCTCCCATTTCATGACTCAGGACCTCTTTATCGAAGTTATCGGACAGGCTGCAAAAGCAGTTCACAAGCGACTTCGCCAGGTTGAGTTCAGGACACAGGCTCCGGATCATCCCATCCTTTGGGCTTCGGATGAGAGCTATTATCTCAAATTTTTGACCTTCCAGGTAAGGGATGAAAAATAGAAATCATATATTTCTTGATGAGAATAATAGTCTGTACCGAGATTGATGAAGGTTGCAATATCGGTAAAGACTGTGATAGAATTACTTCCGTGGGAAAAAACAGCCCGCAATTTTCGAAGCCTTTAGAGGCAGATAGGAGACAATATGGAAGAGCAGAGCATTGAATTTCGCTATGATACCCAGCTTCTTATTGAAGGCTGCGAAATGGATGAGGACGACCTCAGAGAGTATATCATAAACAATTTTGTCGGTGATAGCTATGCAGGCGGCGGAGATGAGGACCTTATGAAGGTTCACTACCACACCAACGAGCCTTGGAAGATCCTTGAGTACTGCAGAACTCTCGGCGAGATCTTTGATATCGTAGTTGAGGATATGGACCGTCAGTCCAGAGGCCTTCAGGGTTAATTGAATGTTAAATGATTTATGGCTCCCCAAAATTGGGGAGCTATTTTCATATTTGAGTATTTAAAAAGAAGAGGCTGACTGTTTGTGATCAACCTCTTCATTGTATATATAAAGTATATATTTAATATCTTATCTGTGATAAAGGTTCTTGCTCTGGTATACGGGCTCGCAGGTAAGGTTAACACCAAGCTTTCTGAATACGCCGGTATCAACGGGTGAGAGGATAACGCTTGAATGAACTTCACAACCCTTAAGGTTCTGAAGCTGCTGCATTGCAAGCTCGGCCTTGTCATCGGTTGAAGCGCACATTGAAAGAGCGATAAGAACTTCGTCGGTATGAAGACGGGGGTTCTTGCTTCCAAGGTGGTTAACCTTAAGATCCTGGATAGGCTCGATTGCTGAAGGAGCGATGAGCTCAACTGAATCATCGATTCCTGCAAGGCTCTTTAATGCGTTAAGAAGCATTGCTGAAGATGCACCGAGAAGAGAAGTGGTCTTGCCGGTAACAATTGTTCCATCGGGCAGCTGCATTGCAGCAGCAGGTTCACCGGTGGTCTCTGCCTTTACTCTTGCGGCACTTACGACAGGCCTGTCATCTACGGTGATTCCCGCCTGCTTCATAAGAAGCTCTATCTTTAATACCTGATCCTGGTCTGCAACGCCCTGTCTCTTAAGGCAAAGGGTGTTGAAGTATCTGCGGATGATCTCCTGACAGCTTGCCTCGCGGCATGCTTCGTCATCAACGATACCGTAACCCGCCATGTTGACACCCATGTCAGTGGGTGACTTATAAGGTGATTCGCCCATGATCTTCTCGAACATTGCATTAAGAACGGGGAATACCTCAACGTCTCTGTTGTAGTTGATGGTGGTCTCGCCGTAAGCTTCGAGATGGAAGGGGTCGATCATGTTTACGTCGTTAAGATCTGCGGTAGCTGCCTCATATGCAAGGTTAACGGGATGCTTAAGAGGGAGATTCCAAATAGGGAAGGTCTCATATTTAGCATATCCGGCCTTGATACCGCGTTTGTACTCGTGATAAATCTGGGAAAGGCAGGTAGCCATCTTTCCGCTTCCGGGTCCGGGGGCGGTAATAACAACAAGAGGTCTGGTTGTTTCGATGTATTCGTTCTTTCCGTATCCCTCGTCGCTGATGATGAGAGGAATGTTTGAAGGATAGCCTTCAATGCGGTAGTGACGATATACTTTAAGTCCAAGGGACTCAAGCTTTTTCTGGTAAGCTGCAGCGCTGGGCTGGTTTGAAAAATGGGTAAGGCATACGCTTCCTACATAGAGGCCGTAGCTTCTGAAGGCGTCGATAAGACGAAGAACGTCAACGTCGTAAGTAATTCCAAGGTCAGCACGAACCTTGTTCTTTTCGATATCCTGTGCTGAGATTACAATAACGATCTCTGCTTCATCCTTAAGCTGGGTGAGCATTCTGATCTTACTGTCGGGGTTGAATCCGGGAAGAACTCTTGATGCATGATAGTCATCAAAAAGCTTTCCGCCGAACTCGAGGTAGAGCTTACCGCCAAAGGCGCCGATACGCTCTTTGATCTTTTCGGACTGAAGTTTCAAGTATTTGTCGTTGTCAAAACCGATCTTTCCTGTCATATAAATTCTCCTATAAAAATAAGCGCTATAAAAGCGCACGACCGTTAAAAATACCTAAATATTTTATACTTATTTTCTGCGCTTTACAAGAAAAAAATAAGCCTCGCAAGTAAAAATGCAAGGCTTAAGAATAGCTATTTATTGTATATTTTTACAAGAATTGTCATGTAAATACATGCGATGGTGGCTGAATAGATGACACCTGCGATAATATCGGTGATCCAGTGAACTCCTGCAAGGGCACGTCCTGCAACGGCAAGGAGCATAACGATGATGGCGCAAAAGCGAAGGACGTTGAACAGAACCTTCTTCTCGTAAAAGATCACTGACCAGGCGCTGATAGCGGTGCTTAAAATGGTGCAGATAACAAGCACATGAGATGAGGGGAATGAAGCCTCAAGCTCGGTCTCATCGGGTAAAAGATAAGGTCTGTAATTAAGAGCGAACTTATCAAATACAACATAGAGAATAACTACGAGCACATAAACGCCTGCTAATACAAGGATCGCCTTATCAACTTTTAAAAGGCTTTTTCTCTGGATCAGCTGAATAAATCCGATAACTACAAATGATAAAGCAACCAAAAGGGCGATTCCCATAAAAAGGTCGGTTATCTTATCCCAGGTAAGGTTAAGTCCGATGGCATCAGCAAATGCTTTGTTCATAGCAGAGAAGCCAACTGAGGTTTCGTTGGGACCGATGGGTGCTTTGTCTACAACGCTGACAAGAACCGTATAAACTATAGATAAAACAAACAAACATCCGGAGGCGATAACGCCATATTTCCTTTTTTCCATGACAGAACTCCTAAACAATTTTTCCCGCTCCGGGCGGAATCCTCTGTAATTATTACATAAAAAAATAGTCTTGTACAGATGGCTATAAATTATAAAGGGGAGTCTCCGATATATATAATAGAAACTAGGTTGTAAAAGGATTTACAATCATAATGAGTACCGGAATGAGCCATGGATGGCAGGGAGGTAGCATTGCAGTTTATGGAGGACAGAGCCTTTACAAGATCGAAGCCGTAAACGCTCCGACCAGACCGAAGAAGCTGAAAAGAGACGGCAACCAAGGCGGCCGTAATGAGTATTATCAGGATGATTCTAAGGGAAGGAAGGGCAAAGGATTTGGCGACTTACTTGCAGAAGTAGGGAACAAATCGGAAGAATCAGGGAATATCCGGATTCGAACAACCGGATACACCAAGAATGGTGTTCCTTCGGAATTTTTTATTCAAATGAGAGACTACACTTTCCAAAGGTAGTAGAGATGGCAGAAATAATATCTGCCATCTTTTTTGATGAAAGATATTTAAAGTGCGATGTTTAAGATACTATATTTCCGTCGCCTTCAAGGATGTGTACGATGGAGTGTTCCACCATATCTGATATGGCGTTCTCGGTATAGAAAGCCATATGAGGAAGCATTAGCACATTGGGAAGGTCTTTTAAAATAGACATTTCCCGGTGTGCTATATTTTTATATTTGTAATCACCGTAGAAAATTCCGAGTTCATTTTCGATAACGTCAAGGGCTGCGGCTCCGACTTTTCCGGATTCAAGGGCATCTAAAAATGCAGGAGTATCAATTATGCTGCCACGAGCTGTATTGATTATGACGACACCGTTTTTCATCTTTTTCAGGGACTCGGTGTTTACCATGTGAAAACTGCTTTCCGTTGCGGGAGTGTGGAAGGTGATAACATCTGCGTTTTCAAAAAGTTCGTCAAGAGAAACGTACTTAGCGTAAGAAGCAGCTTCGGGATTTTCGAAGGGGTCATATGCAAGTGTTTTACATCCGAATCCGCTTAAGTTCTTGATAACATGGGTTCCGATCTTCCCTGTACCAACAACACCAACGGTTAGGTCTTTGATCTCACGTCCGATGTTGCCGGGAAGGGAATAGTCCATTCCTTCGGCGCGCTTGATGATGGATTTCATTCTTCTTAATGACATTAAAATGAGCATTACGGTATAGTCTGCGACGCTCCCGGTGGAGTAGGTTACATTGCTGACTTTGACACCATATTTTTTTGCTGCTTCAAGATCAATGTGGTCATAACCGATGGTTCTGGTTGAAATATGCTTAACGCCTGCCTCTTTCCAAGCGGCGATTATTTCGTCTGTTGCGGGTTGGGTAATTATGGAGACTCCGTCACAGCCTTTTGCGAGAGATGCATTTTCTACGGTTTGGGCTTCTCTGATGGGTACGATCTCGACACCGTACTGTTTTCCAAACTTCTCAAAGTAGAATGCTTCATCAAAATCCCTGTAATTGTAGGCTGCAATTTTCATGGTCTCCTCCGATCGAATCCCTATGGGAATAACAAGATTAAACAGAATACTGACGAAAGAATTATAACGCAGGATATTGGGTAAAAAAAGTGTAAATTCTAATAAGAAAACGTTTTCCAAATTGATAAATCATGTTATAATCATGGAAACTTGTATAATAAATACAATGAAAACCGAAACTGATAAATAGAGAAGGCTATATAAAAGGAAAGGCTTGCTATGAGAGACTACGGAAAGATAAAAACTTGGAAACTTGACGGAAGAACTGTATACGTACAGTTTGAAAAACAGAAAATGGAAATAACGGTTTTGACGGATGAGATCGTAAATGTTTTTGTTCCGATATGGAGCGAGGATCACAGGTCAAAGGCCATCGAGAAGGAAGACCTTGAGAGAGTTTATTCACAGGGATTCACTGTTAATGCTGAACTTAAAAAGGACGAGAACGGAACCGAACTTGTTATCACAACCGGAAAGATAAAAACTATTGTTAGTGACAACGGTTATGTTGATTTTTATACATTGGATGGAAAAGCAGTTTCTCGGGAGTTCAGAGGAGAAAGAGTTCCTATCAAGACTCTCGGAATCTGGGAGATGGAGCTCTTAAGAGCGGAAGGTCACACCGTTGCCGATACGGTTTTGAACAAACCTGTATCAGATACCAGAGTAGTGGGAAAAGACGAGCCTATATACGGTCTCGGAGATAAGATGGGACTTCTTGATAAGAGAAGCTATGAATATGAAAACTGGAATACGGACGATCCTTCGGCTCATAATGAGCAGTACAGATCTCTTTATAAATCCATTCCTTTTGTTATCTGCAAAAAGCCTGAGTATGCTTACGGACTTTTCTATGATAATACTTTCCACAGCTATTTTGACCTTGCGAAGGAGAACAAGGAATATATTGCTTATTCAGCTGATGACGGAAATCTTGACCTATATTTTATAGGCGGGGGAAGCATCAAAAATGTTATCGGTAACTATACCTTCCTTACCGGACGCACACCCCTTCCCCAGCTTTGGACACTTGGATATCACCAGTGCAGATGGGGCTACTCAAGCGCAAAAGACATTACCGAGATCGCAGAGAAATTCCGTGAGCTTGATATTCCTTGTGAGTCTGTTCAGTACGACATCGATTACATGGACGGGTACCGTGTATTTACCTGGAATGAAAAAGACTACGGACCTAAGGGTGAGCTTTTCGAAAAGCTTTACAAGAAAGGCTTCAAGCCTGTTGTTATAATCGATCCCGGAACAAAGCGCGAAGAAGGTTACTTCATGTATGAAGAGGGTACCAAGAATGGTTACTTCTTCAGAAACGCTGAGGATACTGAGGACTACGTAAATGAAGTTTGGCCCGGAGAAGCTAATTATCCAGACTTCGGAAGAGACGAAGTAAGAAAGTGGTGGGGGAAGCATGTTAACGACCTCACCGATATGGGCGTGGCTGCTATCTGGAATGACATGAATGAGCCTGCAAGTTTTAAGGGACCCCTTCCCGAGGACGTTGTGGGATACGACGAAGACAGAAAGACAACCCACAGAGAGCTCCATAATGTGTACGGACATTTCATGGGCAAGGCAACATACGAGGCCATGAAAGAACATACAAAGAAAAGACCGTTGGTTATCACAAGGGCGTGCTACAGCGGAAGCCAGAAGTACTGTGCGGTATGGACGGGAGATAACCAAAGTTTGTGGTCCCACCTTCAGGGGATGATTCCTCAGCTTTGCACTTTGGGTATGTGTGGATTTGCTGTAAACGGTGTTGATATCGGAGGTTTTGGCTCAGATACTACTCCCGAATTGTTATGCAGATGGATCCAGGCTTCAAGCTTTTCAACATTTTTCAGAAACCATTCAGCCAACGGCTGCACCAGACAGGAGCCTTGGCTATTTGGAGATGATGTGGTAGATATTTACAGAAAGTATGTAAAACTTCACTACAGATTCCTGCCCTATATCTATGACCTTATGCATGAAGAGCAGGAAAACGGACTGCCCGTAATGAGACCATTGGTTATGCATTATGAGGATGATCCCGCTACCTTTAATCTTAACGATGAATACCTTGTGGGAGAAAAGATTCTTGTCAGCCCTGTTGTTAATCCCGGCGAGCGCGTTAAAAAGGTTTATCTTCCCGAAGGAAAATGGGTAAGCTATCCTGACGGAAAAACCTATGAAGGAAAGAACTATTACCTGGTTGATGCGCCTCTTGATCATATGCCCATATTTATTAAAGAAGGCAGCATAATTCCAATGTACGGCGAAATGTCGTACGTTGGAGAAAAGAAGATGGGTACCCTTGAACTTCTTCTTACCAAAGGCGCTAAGAACCTCATTCACTATCAGGACGGAGGAGAAGATCTTTCATATCTACAGGGTAATTACAACCTTTACGATATCAAGGTTTCAGAGGCCGGCGAAGTTAGCTGTGAACTCCTTAACAAAGCGGAAAGTGTTCCTCAATACGAGCACTTCAAAACCATTTGTTTAAATATTGATTAATTTCGCAGAAAAAGTATAAAAATATTCCGCAATATGGTAAAATAATACTCGGTTTGAAAACCATACCGGTATTTTGAAAGGAGTATTGAAAATGGGACTTATTCAGGCATTTAAGGGTGCCATGGGCGGACAGCTAGCAGATCAGTGGAAAGAGTTCTTCTACTGCGATGCTATCCCTGCTGATACCCTCGTGGTAAAAGGTCAGAAAAAGGTGACCGGAAGATCTTCAAACACTAAGGGAGAAGATAACATTATATCCAACGGATCAAGAATCGCAGTAAACGAAGGTCAGTGTATGATCATCGTTGAGTCGGGTAAAGTCGTAGAGCTTTGCGCTGAGGCAGGCGAATTCACTTATGACACCGGAACAGAGCATTCATTCTTTGACGGAGGAAACCTTGGTCAGAACTTCCTTAACTTCTTTAAGCAGTTCGGCGATCGTTTCACCTTTGGCGGACAGCCCGGTAAGGATCAGAGAATTTATTACTTCAACATTAAAGAGATCATCGGCAACAAGTACGGAACTCCCAGACCTGTTCCTTTCAGAGTCGTAGACCAGAGAGCAGGAATCGATATCGACGTTTCCGTAAAGTGTTTCGGTGAGTACAGCTACAAGATCTCAAACCCTATGGTATTCTATAGCAACGTTTGTGGTAATGTAACTTCATCTTACAAGAGAGATCAGATCGACGGACAGCTCAAGAGTGAGTTCCTTACCGCTCTTCAGCCTGCATTCGCAAGAATTTCCGCAATGGGAATCAGATATTCTGCAGTACTTGCTCATACCCAGGAGCTCGCTGACGCTATGCGTGAAGAGCTTACCAAGCAGTGGTTTGAGGATCGCGGAATCGAGATCGTAAAGGTCGGCGTTTCTTCCCTCGCAGCAGACGAAGAAGACGAGAAGATGCTCAAAGAGCTTCAGAAGAATGCTGCATTTGTTGATCCTAACCTCCGCAACGCAAACCTTGCAGCAGCTACCATGTCTGCAATGAACGCAGCAGCAAGCAACGAGGGCGCAGGATCAGCAATGGCATTCATGGGAATGAACATGGCTCAGTTTGCAGGAGCAAACGCAGCAGGCGGATTTGCAGCAGCAGATGCTGTAAACGCACAGATCAATCAGCAGGCACAGCCTCAGCAGCAGGCTCCCGCACAGGCAGCACCCGTAGCAGGTTGGGTATGCCCTTCATGCGGTAAGCAGGCTACCGGAAAGTTCTGTCCTGAGTGTGGCGCAAAGCGTCCCGAGCCCGAAGTAGGTTGGAAGTGCTCATGCGGAGCAGTTAACACCGGTAAGTTCTGTCAGGAGTGTGGAGCTAAGAAGCCCGCAGGAGAGCCTATCTACAAGTGCGATAAGTGCGGATGGGAACCTGAGGATCCTAAGAATCCTCCTAAGTTCTGCCCTGAGTGTGGCGATCCTTTTGATGATGGCGATATCGTTAAATAATTAAAGATTTATAACTTATTGAAAGCGGAGTTGCAAATGCAGCTCCGCTTTTTTAAAATGAAAATATGAGAAACTTGAACATCGGTCTTCTTGCTCATGTCGACGCAGGAAAGACAACATTATCTGAAAACATATTATATACATCAGGAGCCATCAGGAATCTGGGTAGGGTGGATCATAAAGATACTTACCTTGATAACTACGCCATGGAAAAGGAAAGGGGTATAACCATCTTTTCCAAGCAGGCAAGGTTTACCTATGGCGACCTTAATATAACCCTTCTCGACACCCCGGGTCATGCGGACTTTTCATCTGAGATGGAGAGAGTTTTATCCGTTCTTGATCTGGCTGTTCTTATTGTCTCTGCCCCTGAGGGGATCCAGAGCCATACCAGGACTCTCTGGAAGCTCCTTGAGCATTACGAAGTTCCGACGGTTATCTTTGTAAACAAGATGGACATGGAGGGAACGGGTAAGGAAAAGACACTTACTGAGATTCGGGAGAACCTCAGTAAAAGATGTGTTGAGCTTACAAATGACAATGGCGTCGTAAACGATAATGCAATTGAAGAGATATCTTCTGCAGATGAAGAGCTTATAGAAGAATATCTTGAATCCGGAACTCTTTCAAAGGAAAGCATTAAGAGCGCCATCGAGAGAAGGCTGGCTTTCCCTGTATGGTTTGGCTCTGCTCTTAAGAGCGAAGGCATAAATGAACTATTAAGTGGAATAGAGGAATATGCTCCTGAACCTTTTTATGATGAAGATGAATTCGGAGCAAGAGTCTTTAAGATAACAAGAAGCGCTTCAGGGGAGAGACTTACCCATCTTAAGATCACGGGAGGCCGCCTCAAGGCCAGAATGGTGATCACTGAGAGCAATGATGAAAAGATTGATCAGATAAGAATTTACAGTGGCGAAAAGTATGAAACCGTAGGCGAAGCAGAAGCAGGAACAGTAGTTGCTGTGACAGGGCTGTCAAAAACATATTCGGGGCAGGGCCTTGGAAGCGAAAAAGAGAAGATCTTACCTGAGCTTACACCTGTTTTAAGATACAAGATAGTTTTAGAGCCCACTGAGAATCCACTTTTGTTATATGGAAAGATAAAGGCATTGGAGGAGGAATACCCCGAGCTTTCCTTTGCATGGAACGAGAGGCATAAAGAAATATTTGTTAACGTTAACGGCGAGATCCAGCTTCAGGTATTAAAGGCCATCGTAAAAGAAAGATTTGATGCTGATATTTCCTTTGGCGCCGGAAGCATTGTCTATAAAGAGACCATAAGGGACAAGGCATACGGTATAGGTCACTTTGAACCATTGAGGCACTATGCGGAGGTTCAGCTATTGCTTGAGCCGGGCGAACCGGGAAGTGGAATTGAATTTGCGTCTGCATGCAGCGTGGATGATCTTGATAAAAACTGGCAGAGGCTTATTGAGACCCATGTTATGGAGGCAATCCACCCCGGAACCCTAACAGGAAGTGAAGTGACGGATATAAGAGTTGTCTTAATGACAGGGCGGGCTCATCCAAAGCATACCGAGGGTGGAGACTTTAGACAGGCAACCTACCGTGCTATCAGAAATGCATTGAGACGAGCCTCGGCAATGGGAAAAGCGGTTCTTTTAGAGCCTGTTTACAGATTCAACATGACACTGCCGTCAAAATTTATCGGAAGAGCCATGACGGATATAGACAGATTACAGGGAAAAGCTGAGCCGCCGGAACTTACAGGAGACGGAAACACTGCGGTATTAAAGGGAACTGCGCCTGTATCAACCTTCTGGGAATACACAAAGGAACTGACTGCCTATACTGCAGGTGAAGGGTTTATGAGCCTCGAACTGGCGGGATTTGAGCCCTGCCATAATCAAGATGAGGTGGTAAGCAAAAGGGGATATGATCCCGAGGCGGATCTTCGACGTCCTACAGGTTCTGTATTCTGCGCTCACGGCGCGGGATTCCAGGTGCCCTGGGATGAGGTGGCTGATTATGCCCATATGCCATGTCCGTTGGATAAAAAGACTCTTGAGGAAATGGGAGAGGAATTAACCATCGGTTCGCAGGGCACAGATACGGATTTTGTAAGAAGAGAGTCCCAGACCGGAAGCCACGCAGAAAAATTTATATCTATAGAAGAAATAGATGCGATCTTCGCATCCCAGCGCAGAAACAGGAAAGAAGACGCTGTTTCCAGAAGAAAAATATATAAAAGAGGCAAGGGAAGCGAGAACTATAAGGGAAGTAAGACTGTAAGTGCAAATAGTGACAACGGTTATAACAAGCCGGGGAAAGCGCCTCTTCCCAAATGCCTATTCGTAGACGGATATAATATGATCCATGCGTGGGATGAACTTAAAGTTCTTGCGGATAACAATATCCATGGAGCAAGAGAGCGTTTGATAGATATTTGCAGTGAGTATCAGGGAATGGTAGGGGGAGAACTGATCCTTGTATTTGATGCTTATATGGCTCCGGGAAGCCTTGGCTCCATGAAAAAGATGAAGAACATCTATGTGGTTTACACCAAAGAAGCCGAGACTGCAGATCAGTACATAGAACAGGCAACGAAGAAGAAGGCCAAGGACTATAACGTCACAGTTGCGACTTCCGATAATATTGTTCAGCTTATCGTTATGAGCGAGGGAGCGCTAAGAATGTCTGCCAGGGAGTTTGAAACCGAGATCGAAAGGGCAAGAAAAAGACTTCGGGAAGACTATTTGAATAAAGATAATAAACTTGGTAACACAATAATTACGCCGCGAACATAATCGTCCGCGGCGTTTAATTCCTAAAATGCATTGAGCCCTTCAAGCATAGCATCCAAGGGTTCGGTTCTGGGGAAGGAGCAGGTCTTTCTGCTGAAGATAGCCATTCCGTCGCCATATCTGAAGAAGGTGCCGTTATCCCAATAGCAGCATCTCATATTGAACTGGCTTGCTTTTGCTACGGTATAAGCAATGCATTTAATTCTTTCGGGATCGTTGTCTTTTTCAACGGTTCCGAATTCGTCTATTGTAACAGGGATTCCGTTTGCGACAAACTTGTCATAAAGCTTTGTAAGCCTCTCGTCCACGGGATCCTTGCTTGCGGGGTCGCCTAAGTCAAAGGTAAGAAGGTTTGCGCCTTCTTTTAAGAAGAAAGCAAAGTGGGCGGGAGAATAAACGTGGGCTGCGACAAGGAGTCTTCCGTCTACAGTATCTCTCGGAAGCTTAAAGCCGTCCCAGCAAGCTCCTTCGGTTGATGTTGAATAACCGGGGATAACGAGACATCTTTCGGAGTTCTTTGAGCCGGAAGCCCTGACTGTATCAACAAAGATCTGGTTAAGTTTGTTGATGTTCTTCATAGCAAGGACACAATCCTCGTTTTCATAGTCGGGGGTCCACTCGAAATTAGTGAACACGCGGACTTCGTTCATGGACTCAAATAAAAGCTTATCAGCCGGGAAATCCCTAAAGGTTTCGGCAATCTGAACCCAGATATTTTTCATGAACTCACATGACCGTGCCATATTCTCGGCATCGGGATAAAGAAAACCGGGAAGGATGTCATGGTGAGTGTTTAAGATAACATACATATCCTCTTCAAGGCACCAGGTAACTACTTCTTTTATTCTCTTCATCCAAGCTTGGCTGACGATATCATCACGACCGTTAACATGGTTATGCCATGAAACGGGAAGACGCATGGTCTTGAATCCGCCCTTTCTGAGGGCTTTAATCATCTCACGGGTGGTCTTGGGGTTGTGCCATGCTGTCTCGATATCAAGGCCTTTAAAGACGCTGTCATCGCGGACAACGGCGTCGAAGGTGTTTCCAAGGTTAAAGCCAAGTCCCATGTCTTCGCAGATCCTCTGAGCCATGGTTCTCTTGGAAAAAGCTTTGTGAGGAGGTACGACACTAGAGGGTTTGATAGTGCCGCTTTCTACGGCCTCTCTCAATTCTTCTGCGGTAGGGACCTTCATCTCAATATTTAAGTATTCGTTCATGCGATCTTCGAACTTGCTATCCATTAATACAAACTCCAAACTATATATTATTGATCTTAAGAGTACTATATCAAAAATCCCAAGATAAAAATACGGATTTGATACAAAAATAAGGTCAACGTCCGCGGAATATTTTGATAAAGTAAAACTTGAAAGGGCAATTGAAAAATGATAAAACCAATTTATGGCACAAAAAAAGCACCGACCCCAAGGCTCCTGCGTCCTCAAAATCAGTGCTCTGTGAGTGCACCGCCAGGGGCTCGAACCCTGGACACCCTGATTAAGAGTCAGGTGCTCTACCAACTGAGCTAGCGGTGCATGTCATTCGCAACAATCGGTATAATATCATAAGCCCAAAAATAATGCAAGAACTTTTTTTAAAAATTTTTTATTTTTTTTAATTTAAGCTCTGCTATAATAGAGAAAGCCCGATTCTATGCGGATTATAGAAGACAGAGGAAAGACATGATACCTATTTTTGATACCCACTCCCATTATGATGACGAAGCTTTCGACGAAGACAGGGAGGAATTATTATCTGAATTAAAGGCCGGAGGCGTGGGATGCCTTGTTGACGTGGGAGCAAGTATAGCTTCTTCAAAGAGAGCACTTCAGCTGGCAAACACCCATGATTTTATTTATTGCGCTCTCGGAGTCCATCCCGATGAGGTGGGAGACCTTAACGAAGAAACCTGCGCCTGGCTTGAAAAGGAAGCATGTGAGCAGGCAAAATGTGTGGCGGTCGGCGAGATCGGTCTTGATTATCACTGGGATGTCCACAGCCATGAAGATCAAAAGAAGTGGTTTGAGTGGCAGCTTGACCTTGCGAGAAGATTAAAAAAGCCCGTTATCATCCATTCAAGAGATGCAGCAAGGGATACAGCAGATGTTATGAAGGCTTGTAATGCGGGTGAGATCGGGGGCGTGGTTCACTGCTATTCATACAGCGCCGAGATGGCCCGGGATTTTCTTGATATGGACTTTTATTTTGGAATAGGCGGTGTGCTGACCTATAAGAACGCTAGAAAGCTTGTGGAGACCGTAGAGTACGTTCCCATGGAAAAGATAGTTCTTGAGACGGACTGCCCCTATCTGTCTCCTGTGCCCCACAGAGGCGAGAGGAACAATTCTTTAAACATTGTCCATGTTATCGCTAAAATGGCTGAGATAAAGGGGATAAGCGAGGAAGAAGTAAGACGTATCACCTGGGAGAATGCAAACAGGATGTACGGGCTTGATCCTAAGTTCTGATGGAGGAGAAAAGTCGTAAGGCCATAACCAAGCAATAAATATATAAATATACAATAAAAAGGTCAAATGCTTTGAGAATATTAACTCTCTTACATTTGACCTTTTATTATTGCTTTATTTCCGTACATGCGAGCGTCTGAAATTCTAAGGACTTCATCTACCAGTGCTCTGCCTGTGAGCCCTTCTTTTACGGAAACCTCGGTACTTATACAGTAGCCGCAGGCATATGACAGAGGAAGAGGAGTACGCTCTTTGTTCAGTTGGTTTTTCTTAGCCTCAAGATTCTCTAAAATAGTATCCGGAGAAGTGGTGGAGAGGTCTTTTATTATAGTGATGAATTCGTCGCCACCCGTTCGACATATGATGCTGTCGTAAGGGAATACCTCAAGGAGCAGGCTGGAGAAGTCCGTCAGCAACCGGTCTCCTTCGGCGTGACCGTAATTATCGTTGGTCTTCTTGAGGTCATTTAAGTCAAAGCTGATAAGTGCATAAGGTGCCTTGGCCTGAGCAAGGGAATCGAGTTCTTCCTCGCATCTTCTTCTGTTGCTGAGGCCCGTCATCATGTCGGTGTGAGCCATCTTGTTGTAAACTTCACTCCTTGCCTCGGCTGCGGTACGTTTCCTGAGCAAAGCAAAGAAGTCGACGAACATAGATGTGGCAAAGAGGAAAGTTCCGATAAGCATATAGCTGTGGTATTTTCTGCCGCTGTTGTGTCTGACATAATAATACAGAACAAAGTAGACAAGATCTCTTGCGGCAAAGACAAGCAGGGTTACAAAGCCGACAAGGAAAGCTCTGTGAGTGTGTTGCTTATTGATGACAGCCCTTATGGACATGCATGTAATGAACGTAAGGGAGATGATCAAAAGTATATGGCTGGGAAGGAGCATACCCGGCAAGTGGCGTATATCTGTCATGTGGAAAAAGATGCTCAGCACAACAAAAATGAATTGCGAAGTGAGAATTGCGACATAAATATACTTGCGCCATGTTTTTTCTTTGTAGTAAAAATCATCGCTGAAGTACAAGGTAAAGAACAACGGAGCAAAGTAGAAGGACAGATACTCTATGTATCCTCTTAGGGAGAGGTTGTCCGAAAAAATACCGAAAATGTTTGTATTACAAAACTCCCACATGCCCACAAAAAATACGGAAATAGCAAGGAAAACAAGCTTGATCATATCCCCTGAACCAAAGAGGAAAACAAGAGCAACGCCTGCAAACAAAAGAGAAACAAAAATAATGGAAAAATCGATCATTATTGGGAAGGCTTGAGCTGCGGCAACGCTGTGGTAGTACTTAGCACCATCGGGAACTATTTTGGGCGCTTCAAGAGAAGATACTTCTCCATCTTCCATAACAGTCTGAATGAGGGTGAATTTCTTTCCCGCAAAGGATTTCTTCAGCTGGATATGAAGATCACCGTAGCCGAAAAGGCGTTTGATATTATCGCCGTAACAATAGTATTCACGATCGTCCACAAAAAGTTGTACCTTGCTGTGAAGCACACCAAGGATCATGATGGACGAATCGTCGATATCATATGGGAATGAACCGGTTATATAAATTTGAGTTCCTTTGGGAAGAGTATCTATTAAGAAGCTGTCAAGATTAACGTCGGTGTAGGTTACGTCATCTATGGTAACGGTATAGCCGTCTGACAGACGATGAATATTAGCATATCTGCCGGTAAGATTGATATTTGTGAACACAGAAATAAAGGCAACATAGACTAGTCCTGTTGCCAAAATGGAAGATATGGTAAAGATCCATTTTTTTCTCTTGCTTTCCATAGTTCATCTCCTAAGGTACCACCTTTATATTACACTATATCGGAAAAATATACCACCCAAATAAATAAGCGCGTGGAGAGATAAAGTTGTCTTATTGGTTTTGTAGTGGTAGAATACTAAATAAGTATGCGTTCATGATCGGAGCACTATACCTGTTCCGATTTTACATAGATAATGCACTGCCAAATTTTTTAAGAAGGAGGTTTTGCGTATGAAGATCGAAAGAGTTGATGAGAACACGATTAAGTGCTACATCTCTACTGAAGAGATGGAAAAGTATCAGGTTGAGTATACAGATTTTTTAAGCAGGACAGACAAGGCCCAGGAGCTTATGAGAACCATTATGCGCCAGGCAAAGGACGAGGTGGGTTACAGACCGCCGAAGTTTGCATTTGAGATGCAGATCATGATGGTCCCCGATCAGGGAATGGTCCTTACCTTTACCGAGAAGGAGCCCTTCGATACCGGTGATCAGGCCAAGATGGAGTCCTTTATCAATTCTCTTAAAGATTTTGTTGAAAAGCTTGGAAAGCAGAAGGAAAAATTGGAAAACGGAGACCCTATTCCTCCATTTCTTGGAGGAGGTGCGCCTGCCCAGACACCTGTTCGACCCACCCAGCCCGCTGCTAACGGCGAGCCTCCGCTTGATTATAAGGTTTCTGAGGCAGTATTTGCATTTGCCACAATTTCCCAGATCATGGATTTTGTGGAGATACTTCCTTCCAATACCAGGATCAAATCTGCTCTCTACAAAATGGGAGAGAGCTATTATCTCTATATTCAACAGGGAACTGCTTCCTACGACAGATACAGCAGAGTATGCGTAAGAGCCTTGGAATTCGGCGACCTTTACCGCGCCGACAAGGGCTGCGATGAAATGCTCAAAGAGCACGGAGAGTGCCTGATCGCCGAAAAGGCAGTAAGAAAATTGAGGGGAAAAGCTTAAGAGATGTACGCATGTCCCAATTGTGGCAGTAACATAAAATTTGATCCTGCCACACAAAAAATGAAATGTTCATATTGCGATACTCTTATTTCGCCTCATGACAAAATGTTTGCTCGCGGCGCCGAGGAACAGAAGGGGATCGATCTTGATTCCGATGAGTATGAAGTAACCTACTATACCTGTCCTCAGTGCGGCGGCGAGCTTATTACCGAAGACACTACCGCTGCGACTTTCTGCAGCTATTGCGGATCATCCACCATCCTTGAGATGCGTGTGGGAAAAGAGAAAAAGCCGGATTATATCATTCCTTTCAAAAAGACAAGGGAAGATTGTGAGAGAGCGTATAAGAGCACTGTAAGAAGAGCTCTTTTTGCTCCTAATTGGCTTAAAAAAGATGAAACGGTTGAAAGATTCCGCGGCATTTACATGCCCTATTGGATCTACGATGTAAGAAGGAGCGGCGCTCTCAACACAAAAGGACAGACCTCAAAGAGGCGCGGGGACTATATCTACACTTCCCATTTTGCAGTTGATTCACAGGTTGATATCGATTACAGCGGCTTGTCTTATGATGCATCATCAAGCTTCGAAGACAGGCTGAGTGATGCTATTGCGCCTTTTGATCTAAAGGAGAGCGATAATTTTACTTCTTCTTATCTCTCGGGATTTTACGCTGACACCAGCGATGTATCCGCAGAGGTTTATGAAAGAGAAGCGAGAGAGCTCGCGCTGGACGACGCCGCAAGAGCCATCGCAGCAGGTCAGTCCTACACCAAGCACGGTGTTACAGGCAACGAAGTTGCTGAAAAGCTTGAGAAGAACGGAGTAAATATTTCTCACAAGCTTGGTATGTTCCCCGTATGGTTTTTATCCAGCAACATCGGCGACAGAGTAATTTACGCGGTTGTTAACGGTCAGACCGGTAAAGTCGCAATGGACCTGCCCATTGATATATGGAAATATTTCCTAGGATGCCTTATTGGCGCGATACCCTCATATTTCCTTTTTGCATATAGCGGTATCCTTATCGGACCAAGGCTCCTTATCTGTCTTGCCATGATCATTTCACTGGTTGTGCTTATTCTTGCAAATAAGCAGGCAAATGCGCTCTTTGCAAGGGAAATCATGTTTGCGGACAAAGGCTTCAATTCCAAGAAGACCCCCGAACAGGTAAGAGAAACCAGGAAAATGCTCGACGGCCGTGTTATCGCAAAAAAACCTCAGGTTAAAGTAAGAAGCGGAGCAGGAGGATGGGCTGCTGCTTTCGGTTATGCTACCTTAGTTTTTGCCATAGGCTCCTATTTTGCCCCGGGATTTGCATTTCTGGCCGCTTTGGCGGTATTTGTTGTTGCCGGTGCGGTTTCCGTATCCAAGCACCAGACGGTTAAAGTGGTTAGGGGAAAGGTTATAGTAAAGGCTCCGGCCAAGAAAAAGATAGGAATGACAATATTCCCCATCATCACCATGGCCATCGGCGGACTTGTGATCCTTATCCATCCTTTTGAAGATATGTATTATTACGGAACTGCCATCATCGGAATGATCATGACGGGATTTACCGTAGTAAGGCTTGTAATGACTCACAATAAACTTACAAGTCGTAAGCTTCCTCAATTTAATAAGAGAGGAGGCGAAGAGCATGAAAATGATGACTGATAAAAAGTTTTTCTCCATAAAGAATGTGCTTTTTGCCGGAGTAATGGCGCTGAGCCTTTTTGCCGGATTTACAGGCTTGTCAAAAGACAGCTATGCGAAAGGCTACGAAGCATACAAAAACCCGGATACGGGATATACCGTGGTCATCGAAGATGAAGCAAGTCTTCTTTCCGAGAGTGAAGAACTCGCTCTTATAGATGTGATGATCCCTTTGACAAAGTACGGATGCATCGGTTTTGTTTCAACAAATTATAACAACACCTCGCAAAAGTACTATGCCGAGGCAAGAAGTCACGAGAATTTCGGAAGGATGGTCCCGCAGTCTGTTTTCCTTATCGATATGGATAACCGACAGATCTATATCTATTCCGATAATGCAAACTATAAGGTGATCACCGATGCCAAAGCAACTTACATAACCGACAATATTTATAAGGATGCAACAGCAGGCGATTATTATTTATGTGCGTACAGAGCATACGAGCAGATGTACACCCTTCTTAACGGCGGACAGATAAACGAGCCAATGAGACATATCTCTGCTGCTCTTTTGGGAATCCTTTTCTCAATGCTCATCTGCTTTATCATCATTAGCGCGCATGCTAAACTGAAACAACCATCTGTTGAAGAACTTCTTAAAGTTACTCAGAGAGATGTTAAAGCAAGCGAACCATCGGTTATGCTTGAGAAACAGACCAAGAAATATTCGCCCCAGTCCTCCGGCAGCGGAGGAGGCGGCGGTGGCGGAGGAGGCCACTCCGGCGGAGGTGGAGGCGGCGGCCATTCAGGTGGTGGCGGCGGTCACGGATTCTAAACCGGGATCCGATTTATACAAAGGAAGAAACCATGTCTTACAAATTAGCAGTATTTGATATGGACGGAACCATACTCAATACTTTACAGGATATTACAAATGCGATAAACTATGCCCTCGGGGTACACGGCTATCCCGAGCATAGTATAGAAGAAGTAAAGTTCTTTGTTGGAAACGGACTCCATAAGCTTGTGGAGAGAGCTGTCCCCGCGGAGGCGGGTGCAGATGATATCGAGAAAGTTTTTGAAACCCTCATCCCTTATTACAGAGCTCACAGCGCTGATACAACAAAGCCCTATGACGGCATCACGGAACTTTTAAAGAGACTTCAGAACGCAGGAGTTAAATGCGCAGTTGTTTCAAACAAGGCAGACGCAGCAGTGCAGGATCTGGTCAAAGACTACTTTGACGGCCTTTTTGATGCGGCTCTCGGAGAAAGCTCGGCCATCGCGAAAAAGCCCGCTCCTGATATGACAAAGAAAGTCCTTGAGACTTTAGGTTTTAAAGAAAGCGAAGCGGTTTACATCGGAGATTCCGATGTTGACATCATGACCGCGAGAAACAGCGGACTTGATGAGATTCTTGTGGATTGGGGATTCAGAAGCAGAGAATTTTTGGAAGAACACGGTGCGAAACGAATAGTTTCAACCACCGATGATATTTATGATCTAATAACGGAATAACGCAAGTGACGGGACTTCCATAGAAATAGGAGAATTAAAATGGCAGACAAGAAAATGGTAGAAGAAATCACATCCATGGATGTGGACTTTGCGCAGTGGTACACTGACATCGTTAGAAAAGCAGAGCTTATTGATTACACTTCCGTAAAGGGATGCATGGTCATCAAGCCTGCAGGATATGCAATTTGGGAACTCATCCAGAAGCAGCTGGATGCACGCTTTAAGGAGACAGGAGTACAGAACGTTTACCTTCCCATGTTTATCCCCGAGTCACTTCTTCAGAAGGAGAAGGATCACGTAGAAGGATTTGCTCCTGAGGTAGCTTGGGTTACCCACGGCGGACTTGAGCCCCTTGCAGAGCGTATGTGCGTACGTCCCACATCAGAGACTCTCTTTTGCGATTTCTATAAAAATGATATTCACTCTTACAGAGACCTTCCTAAGGTTTATAACCAGTGGTGCTCTGTAGTTCGTTGGGAAAAAGAGACCAGACCTTTCCTCCGTTCAAGAGAATTCCTTTGGCAGGAAGGCCACACCGCTCACGCAACAGCTGAGGAGGCACAGGAGAGAACGATCCAGATGCTTAACCTCTATGCTGATTTCTGCGAGCAGGTGCTTGCAATCCCTGTTATCAAAGGCCAGAAGACCGAGAAGGAAAAGTTTGCAGGTGCAGTTGCGACCTACACCATCGAGGCGCTCATGCACGACGGTAAGGCACTTCAGTCCGGAACCAGCCACAACTTCGGCGACGGATTTGCAAAGGCATTCGGCATTCAGTTTGCAGATAAGGATAACACCCTTAAATATGTACACCAGACCTCTTGGGGTATGACCACCAGACTTATCGGTGCCATCATCATGACTCACGGTGATAACGAAGGACTTGTTCTTCCTCCCAGAGTTGCTCCCATCCAGGTTTGCGTAATTCCTATCCAGCAGAAGAAGGAAGGCGTTCTTGACAAGGCATTTGAGATCGCTGATTCCTTAAAGAGCATTTGCAGAGTTAAGGTAGACGATACCGACAAGACTCCCGGATTCAAGTTTGCAGAAGCTGAGATGCGCGGATATCCCATCCGTATCGAGATCGGACCCCGCGATATCGAGGAAGGCAAGTGCGTACTTGTTCGCCGTGATACAAGAGAAAAGATCGAGTGTGCTATCGCAGATATCGAGAAGAAGGTTCCTGAACTTCTTGAGACAATTCAGAGCGAGATGCTTGAGAGAGCACGTCAGCACAGAGATGCTCATACCTATGTAGCTCACAACATGGAAGAGATGGAGAAGATCTTCTCCGAGACTACCGGATTCGTTAAGGCTATGTGGTGTGAAGACAGAGCCTGCGAAGATCAGATCAAAGAAAAGCTTGCAGTTACCAGCCGCTGCGCACCTTTCGCACAGGAGAACCTTGGCGACAAATGCGTATGCTGCGGAAAGCCTGCTAAGAAGATGATCTACTGGGGCAAAGCATATTAATCCTTAATATGCCACATTAATAAAAGATTTTATTTGGGGACGACTATGAGTTTGATAGTGATGGACCTTGAGTGGAACCAGAGCAGCACCGGACGCGAGCCAGAAGTTGCAAAGCTTCCCTTCGAGATCATAGAAATTGGAGCGATAAAACTGAATACGGATTACGAGATGGTAGACGAGTTCAGTGAGCTCATCAAACCTATAGTCTATCCGAAACTTTTTCACATTACCAGTAAACTGATCCACATACAGATGGAGGATCTTGCCAGAGGCGGAAGATTTCCCGACGTAGCACAGAAGTTTAGAAAATGGTGTGGCGAAGATGCTCTCATCTGTACATGGGGACCGTCGGATATTACGGAACTCCAAAGAAACCTTAAGTTCTTTGACCAGGAAGTATTAAATGACGGGCCTGTCGCTTATCTGGATGTTCAGAAATTATATGCTCTTTCATTTGATAAAGATAAGAGCAACAGGATCAGCCTGGAGCATGCGGTAGATGACCTTGGTATTGAGAAGGATATCCCTTTCCACAGAGCTTTCAGCGATGCATATTACACTGCAAAGGTTTTAGCTATCGTTGCAAAGAAGCATCCGGAAGTCCTCAAGTTTGTTTCATACGATACAACCTTCCCGCCTAAGACCAAGGCGGAGGAAGTGTTTGCGGATTTCGGAACATATTCAAAGCGCATCACTCATGTGTTTAAGGATAGAGAGACTGCTCTTACTGACCGCGATGTTATGGCAATTGTCTGCACTAAGTGCGGAAAGGTCATAAAAAAGAGGATCGGATGGTTCTCTCCCAACGGTAAGCAGTATATGGCAGCAGGTATCTGCGATGTCCACGGACTTATCAAAAACAGAGTTCGCATCCAGAAATATGATGATGAGTCGGTATGTGTCATCAAGATCGTTAAGCCCATTGAAACCGAAGGCCTTATGAAACTTCAGGAAAAATCCGCAAGAGCGGAACAGCTGAGAAGAAAGCGCAAAGAGGCTGAGAAAAAGGCAAGAGAGCTTGCGAAAAGTAAAAGCGTATGAAGATAGGAGTATTGGGCGGGACATTTGATCCGGTGCATAACGGACATATAGAGCTTGCAAGAAAGGCCCGCGACGAGTTTTCCCTTGATAAAGTAATGTTCATGCCTGCAGGTAATCCGTACCTGAAGGATAATATCTTGCGTTTTGAGGAAAGACTTGATATACTTCATGCGGCATTAGGGGATGAATTTGAGATTTCACTCCTAGAAGCCGACCAGACAAAGCCTACATATTCATGTGATACATTTGAATTCTTGCATAAGACATATGAAAATGACAGTTTTTATTTCATTTTGGGCTTTGATTGTCTGAATAATTTCGATAAATGGCGAGAGCCTGCAAGGATTCTTGCAAATTGCGAGATAATTGCAGCCTCCCGAGAAGGTACACCTGCAGAGATCCTACGGGGAAAAGCGGATGAATTGCAGGAAAAACTGGGTGGGAAGATCCATATCCTGAATTTTCCGGATATAGATATTTCATCCACAAAAATAAGGGGCATGGTAAAAGAGGGAAGGTCCGTAAAAGGTCTTCTTCCTGATCTTGCTATCGAAAAAATTAATGAATTGGGCTGCTATAAGTAGCAGCTCTTTTATTTTGGGGCAGTCACTGTTGTAGTTTTTTTGGTTTTTAGTCATGAGTAAGAAAAAGAAGTATAACAAAAAAAGAAAAAAATACTATTCATCAAAGCCTGTTACCGCTGTAGCTGTAAATAATACAGAAGCGGCGGAGCCTGAAGTTGTCCTTAATGATGAAATTGCAGATGATGCAATAGTAGAAGAGATCATTGATCTCGAAGACGGAATCACAAGCGATGAACTTGTAGACCTTGATGAGTTTGGATCGGATTTAGAGGTAGAGAATAGTTCTGTAGTTGATGAAGTTGTCCCTGTAGCTATTGACGAAGATAATGAAGAGCCTGTGGACGGAAAAAAGGCTAACTTCTTCAAGCCCGCTTTAATGTATTTCCTGTTTTATCTTGGAGCATTTATTTATTGGGAAGTTTTCATGAGACTTCAGATCTCCGGAGGACTTGGAAGTTCCAACCTTGGACTTTTCTTCTTTATACCTTCGGAAGCCTTTTTGCTTGCGGGCTTTGCCGGAGTGCATAAAAGACATCCTTTGATCAACAGGATAGCTATTGTTGTTTTGACATTTATAACCGCTGTTTATTACGGAGTTCAGTTTATTTATTTCCGAATCTTTGGATCCCTTATTTCCGTAAGCATGCTGGGTATGGGAACTGAAGCGGTCGGAAACTTCGGATGGGCTTTAAAGGGAGTTGTTCTCGGATCCATTGGTTATCTCGGACTTATCCTTTTACCCGTTCTTGTAGCAGCTATCCTTTGCTTTGCTAAGATTCCTGTTAAGGCAGTTAAAGACGGAATTGCCGAGAGAAAGAATGTTTTCGGAAACGGTTATTACAGATGGCTCCATCTGGCAATGGTGGCAGCAGCCTTTCTTACCTGGGGGGGAGCTACCTATGGACTGAGATTACTTGGAACAGACAGGGATTCAGCATATTATGTTATGAACGATGCTTTCGCGGATACGGATACCACCGCACAGAGGATCGGAACCCTTGCCACATCAATAGTTGAAGGTGGATCATATTATTTCGGTCTTGGAAGTTCAGGAGAACTAAGTGTAGTTGCAGTAAACCAGGATGCACTTGATCTTGAAAATGTGACAGATGAGTCAGAAACCGATCATGAAGAAGTGGTAGAAGAGGTAGTAGAGGAAGACCCTGTAGTCATTGTTCCTCATATCAACGAGAACATCGATTTTGCAGCACTTGCCGAGAATACAAATGATGCAAACATAAAGGCACTTTGCGAATACTTCGGATCAAAGAAGCCTACCGAGACCAATGAATATACCGGTCTTTTTGAAGGTTATAACCTTATATATATCTGTGGCGAAGCATTCTCCAATTGGGGCATCGATCCCGACATCACTCCCATGCTTTATGAGATGTCTACCAACGGAATCGTGCTGACCAATTATTACAACAGCTTCCCCAACACAACAACCAATGGTGAGTATGCTTTTGCAACAAGCTATTGGCCCGATGTGTCACGTATCGCAGACAGCGGTACCGTAGCAGGTTCCTTCGCTCAGTCTGCAAGCACATTTATGCCTTACGGACTGGGAGATTTCTTCAGCGCCGAAGGAGCAAATGTTTACGGTTTCCACAATTATTACGGAAATTATTATTGGAGAGATCACTCCTGGCCCAATTTGGGATACAACAATCTTAAGTTCATGGGAGCCGGAATGGAGTTTACCACCAGCTGGCCCGCATCCGATCTTGAGATGTTTGAGCAGTCAATTGATGACTACATTAACGACGATACTTTCCATGCCTATTACATGACCTTCAGCGGACACGGACCTTACAATTCCGACAACCGCATGTATAAGAAGAACATCGAAGCAGTTAAGGAACTTGCGGGAGATAAGTATACCGACAATGCGATTCTTGGCTATTTCTGCGGAGAGTACGAGCTTGAGCTTGGACTTGAATATCTTGTTGAAAGACTTAAAGAAGCCGGAAAACTTGACAACACTGTCATAGTTTTGGCGGGAGACCATTTCCCTTATTTCCTTCCCGAATCCGCAAAGCAGGAATTCAACGGCGGAGAACCGATGGATGCTTCCTTTGAGCAGTTCCATTCAACCTGTATTATTTACAACGCTGGACTTAAAGAGCCCATCGTAAACGAAAATTATTGCTGTAACGTTGATATCCTTCCTACTATCCTGAATCTTTTCAACATTGATTACGATTCAAGGATCCTTATGGGAACCGACGTATTTTCAAACGGCCTTCACAGAGCAAGGCTCTACAACGGAAGCTTTATCACAAATACCGTTAAATACGATAAAAAGACCGGAAACAAGATCTGGTCAGACAGCGTAAGCTCATATTCGGAAGAACTTTTAAAGAACCATTTTGATGCCATGGTGGACTACACCGAGAGTGAATATACTGCATCACTTCAGGCTCTTAAGAATAATTTCTGGTTTTATGTATGGAAGAATTCGGGCCTTCTTACCGAGGAGGAGATCGAAGCGGAAGTTCAGCGTGAGAATTCTTATCAGTATGATTATGATACAGAAGCTCAGGCAGAAGCTGAAAAGGCAGCGCTGGAAGCTCAGCAGAGAGCGGAGCAGGAAGCCCTTGAAGCACAGCAGGCAGAAGGCGGAGTACAGGGTGAAGGAGAAATTGCGCCTCAGCCCGAAGCTGAACCTCAACCTGAAGCAAACCCTGAGAATCCCAATCCGTAAAACCTTGAAATTATAGACTTTTTTCATTTTTTTTTCACATTTTGAGTATTGCCTAATATTTTGTCTAAAAATATAATAGGAGACAAGGGTTATAATACAAAACTAATCGAGGAAAAGAATGGATAACAATAATATCAACGAATACGATAACGGACCCGGTAACCGCGGAAACGGCGGCCCCGGAAACAATAATAATAACGGAAAGAATCAGCCCAGCCGCCCCAGCGGATGGATGATAATAATCTTCAGCCTTGTTCTTGTTGCATGCGGATTCTTTATCTATAACATGTTCTTCAGCACAGGCAAGAACTACAAGGAGAAGGAATACACAGAATTCCTCAAGGACCTTGAAGCTGATAAAGTTGAATCCGTTGAGATCAATGCCGAGAAGGCACTCATGACCGTTACCCTTAAGCCGGAAGCGGTTGTTACAGAGGAGAGTGCAAAGGAATTTAAGAACGCTACTGTTCTTGACCAGCTTGCATACACTCTTGAAGTAGAGAACGAGAGAACTTATCAGACTTATGTCATGGACAGCTTCGATTCTCTTACTCCGAGACTTGAGGCACATGATGTTCTCGGTAAACGAGTTGTCAGCAACAATTCAAACCTCTGGACCGAGATCCTTGTAGGAGTTGTTCTCCCCGTTATTTTGCTTTGGCTCATTGCCATGTTCTTTATGCGCAGGATGGGTGGAGCCGGCGGACCTCTTGGCGTCGGAAAGAGCAATGCCAAGGTTTATGTTCAGAAAGAGACCGGTGTAACATTTGCGGATGTTGCCGGAGAAGATGAAGCGAAAGAGTCACTCGTGGAAGTCGTTGACTTCCTCCATGACCCTTCAAAGTATACAAAGATCGGTGCAAGACTTCCCAAGGGAGCTCTTCTCGTAGGCCCTCCCGGAACCGGTAAGACCCTTCTTGCAAAGGCAGTTGCCGGCGAAGCACATGTTCCTTTCTTCTCACTTACAGGTTCCGATTTCATCGAGCTTTATGTTGGTGTCGGAGCATCTCGAGTAAGAGACCTTTTCAAGGAAGCAAACAAAAATGCTCCCTGTATCATATTCATCGACGAGATCGATGCCATCGGACGTAGCCGTGATTCAAAGTACGGCGGAGGAAACGAAGAGCGTGAGCAGACTCTCAACCAGCTTCTTTCAGAGATGGACGGATTTGATTCATCAAAGGGTATCCTGATCCTTGGTGCGACCAACAGACCTGAGATCCTTGATAAAGCACTTCTTCGTCCCGGACGTTTCGACAGAAGAATCATCGTTGATAAGCCCGATCTTAAGGGAAGAGTTGAGATCCTTAAGGTTCATTCCAAAGACGTTAAGATGGACGAGACAGTTGATCTTGATGCTATCGCTCTTGCAACAAGCGGTGCCGTTGGTTCCGATCTTGCAAACATGATCAACGAAGCTGCCATCAATGCAGTTAAGGAAAAGCGTGAGTATGTAAATCAGCAGGATCTTTTCGCTGCCGTTGAGCAGGTACTTGTTGGTAAGGAAAAGAAAGACCGCATCATGAGCGCTGAGGAAAGAAAGATCGTTTCCTATCATGAAGTAGGTCATGCACTTATTTCCGCACTCCAGAAAAACGCTGATCCCGTTCAGAAGATCACCATCGTTCCCAGAACAATGGGAGCCCTCGGATACGTTATGAACGTTCCTGAGGAAGAGAAGTATTTAAACAGCGAAGCCGAGCTTCGTGACCGCGTTGTAAGTCTTCTTGGCGGACGTGCTGCAGAGGAGATCATGTTTGACTCTGTAACCACCGGTGCTGCCAATGATATTGAGAAAGCAACCGAACTTGTCCGTGATATGATAACCAGGTACGGTATGAGCAAGAAGTTTGGTCTTATGGCTCTTGCAAGCGTTGAGAGCAGATATCTTGACGGAAGAGTAGAACTTAACTGTTCAGATCAGACAGCAGCTCTTATCGACGAAGAGATCGCAAACGTTCTCAAGGAAAGCTATGACAAAGCTCTTACAATGCTTCGCGAGAACATTGATATAATGGACAAGATCGCAGCATTCCTTATTGAGAAGGAAACCATTACCGGTAAGGAATTCATGCAGATCTACCGCAAGGAAAAAGGTCTTCCCGATCCTGAAGAGGAAAAAGCTGAAGAGAAGAAGGAAGATAATAGCGAAGAGGTTAAAGAGGATAGCATCCCTGAAGTAACCATCGGTGAACAACCTCGCTGGCAGGCACCGCCTTCACCCGAAGATCAAAAGAATCTCGGACGTTTTTCAAATTCAGAAATGTAATTAACAGCTACGGGTTGTCAAATGACAGCCCGTAACTTTTAGGAGATTTATGAAAAAGATAAAGAGCTTACTGCAGGGATTTTACAAGGGAAAGAATCTGAAAAAACAGCTTCCCGTTATGCTCCTTGGAGTATTTATGATGGGATTTACTTTGTCCTGGCTCCGTCTTGTTGACTGGGGTACGGATACATTTACAAATATGAATCTTGCCATCAGTGCAAAGATCGGGCTTTCCCTTGGAACATGGCAGCTCATATTAAATGTGATATTACTCATAATAGTTATTCTTTTGGGCGCGGACAATATCGGGTTCGGAACTGTCGCAAACATGGTATTCATTGGTTATATCTGCGACTTCTTTACTTGGCTTTGGAAAAAGATATTGCCAATCAAGATATTTGATCATCCCGTTCTTGAAGACGGTACTCCCGATTACGCAGGAAGCTGGAATTTTTCTAATGAGTATTTATGGATAAGGATCATGGTCCTTATTCTTGCTCTTGCAGCGTTTGTATTTTTTGCTGCATTATATATGCTTTCCGGCCTTGGAGTATCTCCCTGCGATGCAATTCCGTTTATGATCCAGCAGAAGGTTAAAAAGCTTCCCATTAAGGTTGTCAGGATTATGTATGATGCGGCTCTTATCCTCATCGCATTTGCCTTCGGAAGCAAATGGTATATCGCAACGATCCTTATGGCACTGACTCTTGGACCGGTCATTGAATTCGTTGGAAAGAATATCAAAAAGTGGTTCTCATTTTGAGAAACATATTGTAAATTTATGGTATGAGATTTTGGGTTTTTGAAAGAAAAACTCTTATAAAGAGTCATATTAAAACGGGAGCTGTAAGGTGCTTTGCATCGGCTCTTGCATTCATATTTTTAGGGGCAGGGATCTGTCCCCTTTTCTCGTATGCGGCAGATAAAGCAGACGAGGCGAAACTTGAAGAAAACAAAAAGCTTGAAGTTCAGTCAAACCTGACCGCCAACTGGCCCCAGGGTCCCTTGGTAGGAGCTGAGGCAGCTATCTTGATCGATGCGGAAAGCGGAATGATCCTTTATGAAAAGAACATTCATAAAAAGGAATATCCCGCTTCTACAACAAAGATCCTTACCTGCTTAATAGCATCGGAAAAATGTAAGTCAGATGAGATAGTTTCTTTTTCCCGTGAGGCAGTATTTGATACTCCAAGAAACAGTAACCATATCGCTATCGATCCGGGAGAAGAACTGACAGTTTACGAATGCCTTCAGGCTATTCTTATTAGATCTGCCAATGAAGTTTCTTTTGCTCTTGCGGAGCATATAACCGATGGTGACAGAGAGGCTTTCGCCGAATTAATGAACGAGAGAGCGAAGGAACTGGGATGTGTTGATTCTAACTTTGTTAATCCCAATGGACTTCCCGACGAAAACCACTATACCAGCGCCTATGATATGGCCCAGATAGGAAGAGCTTTTTTTGCCAACGAGTCATTGAGAAATATCACAATGACTCCGAGACTTCATATCTATCCATCTGCAAAGCAGAAAGATGAGATAATCGAAAACTCAACTATTGAGATGCTTCCCGGAAAGAAGTATGGTTATGATTATCTTATCGGAGCAAAGACCGGTCATACCGAAGATGCGGGTTACTGTCTTGTTTCCTGCGCTGAGAAGGATGGAATGCGTCTTATATGCGTTGTTATGAGCGATGTTTATCCTTATCAGTATCTTGACTCTGAATCATTATTTGACTATGGTTTTTCAAACTTCGATAAGGTAAATATTTCCGAGAAAGAGACCAAGTATAACATCAGTACAAAGGGATCCTTCTATACCGGCGTTGATGTTTTGGGAAATTCGGAGCCCATCCTTTCTCTTAACAAAAACGATTATATTATCCTTCCAAAGACCGTAGATTTTGAGGATATTGAATCAAGCATTTCCTATGACACAATAAGCGAAAAGGAAGCTGCGCTGATCACATATTCTTACCACGATAGATTCCTTGGAACAGCTTCGGTCGACTTTGCCGATCCCGATGACAATTCGGGATACACCTTCGATGAACTTCCTGCTTCCGTTACCGCAGAAAAAGAAGAACCGGTTATCACGGAAGAGCAGAAGGTTATCTTTATCAATATAGCAAAGATAGGACGTTACATCCTTATAGGTGGTGGTGGCGGAACGCTTTTATATTTCTGTGTTCGCGGAATTATAAAATACAGACAGCGCCATCCTAACTGGAGAGCTAACTGGAAACGCGAACGCAGGAAGAGAAAGAACCAAATTAAACGCGTGGGAATTCATCAGGAAGCCCGCCAGCACAAAGCGGAATTCAAAGCAGAAAAAAGAAGACGTGTTTCCGGCCGCCGCAAGGTCAACCGTAGCATGTCCGGAAAAAAGAAGAACAATATCCATAAGTTTAGATAGTAGTATTTCTTCTAATGCAGTACTTGCAGATTGGATTGCCCTGGCTTGAAAACTTTTCTTCGTACTCAGTCATGACATTTCCTTCAACAAGCTTTGCGTCGTTGTGAAGATCGTAGGTAATATAGTCGGCGGTCCATCCGGCGGGTTCAAGTTCTTCTACGGCAAAATCGAAAAGCCCGCGATTGTCGGTCTTAAACTCAATACAGCCGTCTTCCTTTAAGATTTTATCGTATCTTGCAAGGAACTGTCTTGAAGGAAGACGTCTCTTTGCATGTCTGTCCTTGGGCCAGGGATCTGAGAAGTTAAGATAGATCCTGTCTACTTCGCCGGGAGCAAAAACCTTTGCGATATCCTCTGCGTCCATACGAAGGAAAATGAGATTGGGTTTTTCGTCCTCTTCCATTTTCTGAACGGCGCGAAGAAGAACTGCGGAATATTTCTCGATACCGATATAGTTTACATCGGGATTTAAAGCAGCGAGATCATGAATGAAACGACCCTTTCCCATACCAATCTCAATACGGATGGGATTGTTGTTACCGAAGCGTTCATGCCAGGTACCGGGGCATTTTTCAAGCTCGCTCTCATCAACTACATATTTGCTGTCGGCTATCATTTCCTGACAGCCTGTTATATTGCGTAAGCGCATAATATTACTCCATAAATTAAAACAGGTTAATTGACACCTGTGCATTATAAGAAATAAAAAAGTCTATGTCAAATATGTTTGATGTTAAGGAAGAACTTAAAAAGCTCCCTAACAGCCCCGGGGTTTACATCATGAGAGATGCAGCCGGAGGCGTTCTTTACGTGGGAAAAGCCATCAATCTTCATAATCGCGTCCGTTCATATTTCAGGGCGAATGTTGGAAGAGGACCTGCCATCGACAAGATGATCTCACTCATCGATCATTTTGAATATATCGTTACGGACTCTGAACTTGAAGCTCTTGTACTTGAGAACAACCTTATCAAGGAATACTCACCCAAATATAACACCCTTTTAAAGGACGACAAAACCTATCCTTATATCAAGGTAACTCTTGGAGAAGAATATCCAAGGGTTATGTTCTCCAGAACCATGAAAAAGGATAAGTCAAAGTATTTCGGACCCTACAGTTCAGCCGCTGCGGTTAAGGATACCATTGAACTTCTGAACAAGATTTATATGCTTAGGACCTGTAACAGGAGTCTTCCCAGAGATATCGGTCTTGAAAGGCCCTGCCTTAATTACCACATCGGTCAGTGTACCGCACCCTGCCAAGGATATGTCAGCAAGGAAGAGTACGCGGCTCAGGTTGACGGAGCCATGGAATTTTTAAGCGGCAATTATAAGCCGGTCTTAAAAGATCTTGAGGATAAGATGAAGGAGGCAGCAGAGCATCTTGAATTTGAGGAAGCCGCAAGATTAAGGGACCTTTTTGCCAGCGTAAAGAGCGTTTCCCAGAAGCAGAAGATAACCGATACCGAGGGCGATGATAAGGATGTTATCGCCATGAGCAAGGACAAAGACGATGTTGTCGTTCAGGTTTTCTTCGTCCGAGATGGAAAACTTATCGGAAGAGAACACTATTACATGACGCATGTGTCGGAAGATGCTCCCGGGCTGATACTTCAGGAATTTGTCAAGCAGTTCTATGCAGGAACACCTTTTCTTCCGAGAGAGATAATGCTCCAGCATGAAATAGAGGATGCGGAGCTTATCGAGAAATGGCTTTCTGACAGGCGTGGCGGAAAAGTATATATTAAAGTTCCTAAGGTTGGAACAAAAGAAAAACTTGTTGAAATGGCGGCAAGGAACGCCGAGATAATCCTGACTCAGGACAGAGAGAAGCTTAAGCGTGAAGAGGGACGAACCATTGGTGCTGTTAAGGAGATTGCCAAGCTCCTTGGCCTTGACAATGTGGAGCGTATGGAAGCTTTTGATATTTCCAATACCAACGGTTTTGAGAATGTCGCTTCAATGGTTGTCTTTGAAAAAGGAAAACCTAAGAAGAGCGATTACAGGAAGTTCAGGATAAAGACTGTGGCGGGTCCCGACGATTACGCCTGCATGAGGGAAGCGCTGACGAGACGCTTTACTCACGGCATGGAAGAGAACGAGGAACTGTCAAAGAAGAACCTGGGAGCAGAGTACGGAAGCTTTTCAAAATTCCCGGATCTTTTATTGATGGACGGAGGACGAGGTCAGGTAAATATTGCCCTTGAGGTTTTAGGTGAACTTGGGCTTAACGTTCCCGTTTGCGGAATGGTAAAGGATGATTTCCATAGGACGAGAGGAATTTACTTTAACAATGTAGAACTGCCCATAGATATCCATTCCGAAGGCTTTAAGCTTGTTACAAGGATCCAGGACGAGGCCCACAGATTTGCCATTGAGTATCATAAATCCTTAAGAAGCAAGACGCAGGTTAAGTCAATCCTTGATGATATCCCGGGAATCGGACCTGCAAGAAGAAAGGCCCTGATGCGTCACTTTGAAAACCTCTCGGATATCAAGAACGCAACTGCAGAAGAGATCGCAACTATCCCTGAGTTTAATACAAAAGCTGCGGAAGCGGTGGTTGAATTCTTCCGAGCAAAACAGGGTTAATTCTGAAATTACTGTGATACTTGATAATGCTTTTATAGGTTAGATGTGTTAGAATTAAAAAACACGGAAACAGTGTACACTTTACGAAAGGTATGGGTGAAACTATGTCAACAGTAAAACTTACCGAAGTAGTTGAAAAAATGAAACTCGAGAACTTAACTCCCGAGATCGATATCAGTAAAATAAGGATCCATGAGCCGGATATCAACCGTCCCGCACTTCAGATCGCAGGATACTATGAGTATTTCGATGCGGCTCGTATCCAGATCATCGGCTACGTTGAGTATTCCTATATGGAGAATGCGCTTAGCCCGGATAAGCAGAGGGAAGCATTTGAAAAGCTTTTGGAGTATCCCATCCCTGCCATCGTATTTTGCAGAAATCTTAAGCCCAACGATCTCTTCCTTGAGATTGCAAAGGAAAAGGGTAGACCCATCTTTTTATCAAATGAAGCAACTTCAGCTTTTTCCGCTGAGATAATCAGATGGCTCAATGAGCAGCTTGCTCCTATGATGACGGTTCACGGTGTTCTCGTCGATGTATACGGTCAGGGCGTTCTTATCACCGGTGAGAGCGGAATCGGTAAATCAGAGGCAGCTCTTGAACTCATTAAGCGTGGTCACAGACTTGTATCCGATGACGCAGTTGAGCTTAGAAAGATCAGTGACGAAATGCTTATCGGAACTGCTCCCGATATTACAAAACACCTTATCGAACTAAGAGGTATCGGAATCGTTGACGTTAAGGCTCTTTACGGTGCATCATCAGTAAAAGACAGTCAGGCCATCGACCTTATCATCCACCTCGAGGATTGGGACAAGGATAAGGATTACGACAGACTTGGACTGGAAGATACTTATACCGAATATCTCGGTGTAAAGATCGCCAGCCACAATATTCCCATCAGACCCGGACGTAACCTTGCGGTCATTTGTGAGTCCGCAGCGGTTAACTTCCGTCAGAAGAAAATGGGCTACAACGCAGCAGAGGAACTCTACAAGAGATTCCAGCAGAATCTTGCCAAGAGAGGCGAAGGGGAGGACGAAGAGGAATGAAGTACGCAGTAGGTGTTGACATAGGCGGAACTACAGTAAAGATCGGAATCTTTGAAGAGAATTCAAAGATCGTTGATAAGTGGGAGATACCAACGGTTACAGAAGGTAACGGAAAACAGGTTCTTCCCGACATTGCAAAGAGTGTTCTTGCAAAACTTTCTGAGCACGGAATTGAAAAGAGCGATGTCCTCGGAATCGGTGTCGGTGCTCCCGGAGCAGTTGATGATAAGGGATTTATGCCTAACGGCGCTGTTAATCTTGGATGGGCGCCTTTCAATCTTGCGGAGGAGTTTGGAAAAGAGATCGGAGATATCCCTGTTAAAGGTGCAAACGATGCTAACGTAGCAGCCTTCGGAGAAATGTGGCAGGGCGGTGGACGAGGACACAGCGATATGGTTGCGGTTACTTTGGGAACCGGCGTTGGTGGCGGAATCATCATCGGCGGCAAGATTGTTGCAGGTGCAACAGGAGCAGGCGGAGAGATCGGACATATTCACATCGTTGATGACGAGCCCGATACCTGCGGATGCGGCGGACACGGATGCCTTGAACAGTACGCTTCAGCTACCGGAATCGTTCGTCTTGCAAAGAGAAGACTTGCTAAGGATAACGAGCCCAGCGTTTTAAGAGAGGGCGAGGTTTCAGCAAAGGCTGTATTTGATGCGGTTAAGGCAGGAGACAAGGTTGCAGGCGAGATCGCAGATCAGTTTGGATATTACCTTGGTAAAGGCCTTGCTGCAGTAGCAAATGTTGTTAACCCTCAGGTATTTGTTATCGGCGGAGGCGTTTCCAAGGCGGGAGAAATCCTTCTTAAGTTTATCGAGCCCAGCTTTAAAAAGTATGCATTCCCTCCCTGCAGAGGAGCGAAATTTGCTATGGCTGAACTTGGAAATGATGCGGGCATCGTAGGCGCCGCAGGAATGATAATCAACAAATAAAAATATGCGGGGGATATATTAAGCTTTAAGGCGGTAATATATGATCACCAAAGAAGTGATAGATTCTATAATTGAATATACAGCCTCGGAGAATGTAAAGCTCGAAGAGACTCTGTCGGGATACACTACATTCAAGATCGGCGGCCCCGCAAAATGTCTTGTGGAAATAGACACAGTTAAGCAATTGACAGATGTGTCACAATATCTTAAGCGCGAAAAAATCCCTTATTATGTTTTGGGAAACGGCAGTAATACCCTTTTTGCAGACGAAGGCTACGACGGAGTTGTGGTCCATCTTGGAAACAAGATTTCCGATATACGTGTTGAAGGAAATTTGATCTATGCTGAGGCCGGAGCAATGCTGGCAAGGGTTTCAAAGGAAGCCCAGAAGGCTTCTTTAACCGGTCTTGAATTTGCAGCAGGGATCCCCGGAACCGTTGGCGGCGGCGTTGTAATGAACGCGGGAGCCTACGACGGCGAGATGAAGCAGGTGGTTAAAGCTGTCAGTGCTGTTTCGCCCGAGGGAGAGTTTGTTACATTATCAAACGAAGAAGCAACCTTTGGTTATAGAAGCAGTTTGATGCGCCACACAGGATACGTTGTCACAGAAGTAGTTTTTGAATTACAAGAGGGTAATGCAGACGAGATCCTTACCAAGATGAACGACTTCAACGAGAGGCGAAGGAGCAAGCAACCTCTTGAATATCCCAGTGCAGGAAGCACCTTTAAAAGACCTGAAGGATATTTTGCAGGAAAGCTTATCATGGATGCGGGACTGAGAGGATACACCGTAGGCGGCGCCTGCGTATCCGAAAAGCACTGCGGATTTGTTATTAACAAGGGAGGAGCAACCGCAAAGGATGTTGTAACTCTTATTAATGACGTAAAAGCAAAAGTTAAAGCAGATACAGGAATCGAACTTGAACCGGAGATAGAGATAATACAATGAGATTTGTTATCGTTACGGGAATGAGTGGCGGCGGAAAGAGCACCACGCTTAAAATGCTTGAAGATATGGGCTTTTATTGTGTAGATAATATGCCGGTTTCTCTTTTGGAGAAATTTGCCGAGCTTATTACACAGCCGGGAACGGAGCTTACCAAGGTGGCTCTTGGACTTGACGTGCGCTCAGGTCAGTCATTCATGGAGCTTCCCAATATCATTGATAATCTTTCCGAAAAAGATATCGTGGTTGACGTTCTCTTCCTTGATGCTTCCGAGAAGGCTCTTATCAAGAGATATAAAGAAACAAGAAGAATCCATCCTCTTTCTCCCGAAGGACGCGTAGAAGACGGCGTCAAAAAAGAGAGGGAGATGCTTGAAAAGATAAAGAGCAGAGCTACACTTGTAATTGATACCAGTAATCTTTTGACAAGAGAACTTAAGGCTCAGCTCGATGAGATCTTTGTTAACGAAAAAGCCTACAATAACCTTATGGTCTCCGTTATGAGCTTCGGCTTTAAGCACGGAATCCCCGTTGATGCAGACCTTGTATTTGATGTAAGGTTCCTGCCCAATCCTTTTTATATCGAGGAGCTTAAAACAAAGACGGGACTTGATTCGGAAGTAAGAGATTATGTAATGAGCTTTCCCGAGGCAGGAGAGTTCCTCGACAAGATCGTTGATCTTCTTAAATTCCTTATTCCCAATTACATCAAAGAGGGAAAGTACAGTCTGGTTGTAGCCATTGGTTGCACCGGTGGAAAACACAGAAGCGTTACTCTTGCGGAAGGTCTTTACAAGAAACTTGAAGAACAGGGCGGATGCGGACTTAAGCTTTATCACAGGGACGTTACCGTGCCGGGAAAATAAATAGGTGAATATATGTCCTTTTCGGGAAATGTAAAGGATGAACTGACGAACAGGATTCCACCGGCAAGGCATTGTATGCTGGCGGAACTGGCGGGACTTTTTCATTCCTGCGGCCAGATAGGAAGGCTCTCCGGGGGAAATGTAACTATAGGGTTTGCCACCGAGAGAGAATCCATCGTCAGAAAAGGCTTTACTTTATTGAAAAAAACATTTAATATAGTTGGGGAAATTAACGAAAATAACCCTTCATTTATGGAATTTCTCACAAAAATCGGTAACCCGGACGAGACGGTAAGCCAGCTCCTTATTAAAAATGCTTGCTGTCAAAGGGCTTTTTTGCGTGGTGCATTTTTAGGATGCGGTTCCGTAAATGATCCTGCCAAGACTTACCATCTTGAGTTTGTCTGCCCGTCGGAAGAAAAGGCGAAGCAGCTCCAGCAGGTTATCGGCGGTTTTGATATATCCACCAAGATCACTACAAGACGTAAGAGTTATGTGGTCTATATAAAAGAAGGCGAGGCAATTGTTGATCTACTTAGCGTCATCGAAGCCACAAACAGCCTTATGGATATGGAGAATGCCCGCATATACAAAGAGGTTAACAACTCGGTCAACAGGCGCGTCAATTGCGAGATGTCAAACATCAGAAAGACGGTCAGCGCCTCTGCAAGACAGATTGAAGATATTATATTTATCAGGGACAATTACGGACTTGATAAGCTGCCGGAAAGCCTTCGCCAGATGGCGTATGTAAGGCTTGAATTTCCTGAGGCACCCCTTCAGGAATTGGGTGAGCATCTTGATCCTCCCGTAGGAAAATCGGGAGTTAATCATAGATTGAGGAGATTGGGAGAAATGGCTGATAAGCTTAGATAGCCTGCAGCCATGAACAGTCATGAGGAGATCCGCAATAGCGGGATTATGAAAGGATACATTTGTATGAAGACAGGCAAGATTAAGGTGAACTTAGAGAACGGTTCAGAAGCCAGACCTATCGCGCTCCTTGTTCAGGAGGCAGGTAAGTTTGATTCAAGGATCTACCTTGAGATCGGAACGAAGAAGGTTAATGCCAAGAGCATCATGGGTATGATGAGCCTTGGTATGGCTAACGGTGACGAGGTTGAGGTCTCCGCTGAGGGCGAGGATGAAGAGGCAGCTCTTGACGGTGTTTGCAAATTTCTTGTGGGGGAGATGTAATTCCCGCCTGATATGATCGGCAGGAAGCCCTTGGGGAAGGGCTGTGGGTACAAGGTTTTATGAAACAGAATAAAAAAATGCTGTTCGTATACAATCCTAAGGCCGGAAAAGCGGCTATCCGTAATAAACTTGCGGATATCATTGACATTTTTACTGCGGGCGGCTATGAAATCACAATAGTTCCGACACGTAAACATGGAGATGCAGTTCAGATAGTCAAAAACCGTGACCACATCTATGATGTTGTGGCATGCAGCGGTGGAGACGGGACCCTTGACGAAGTAGTAAACGGAATGCTGCAGAGTGATCACCGGACGACTCTCGGATATATTCCGGCGGGTTCTACCAATGACTTTGCGGCAAGCCTTGCTATCCCTTCCGATATGCTTAAAGCGGCAGAGATCATCGTTGAAGGAAAGGATTTTGCATGCGATGTTGGAAGCTTTAACGACACCAACTTTATTTATGTTGCAGCCTTCGGATTATTCAGCGAGATATCATATTCTACGGATCAGCAGATTAAAAACGCGCTTGGTCATTCCGCATATATCTTAAGCGGCGGAAAGTCCCTTCTTAATGCTCATGCCCATAAATTGAAAGTAACTGCCAATGGTGAGACCATCGAGGATGTATTCATCTACGGCATGATCTCCAACTCAAAGCAGGTTGGTGGCTTCCAAGGGATCATGGGACCCGGAGTAGAACTTGATGACGGCGAGTTTGAAGTTACCCTTATCAAGGACCCCAAGACTCCTCCGGAGCTTAACACCATTCTTGTATCCTTGCTTGAGAGAAATTTTGACAATGATCTCATGTACAGTTTCAGGACCAAGGACATAACCATCGAGTGCGATGAACCCGTTAGATGGGCACTTGACGGTGAGGATGGTGGATCCCACAAAAAGGTTCATATTCAGGCTATTCCAAAGGCTGTCGACATACGAGTAATATATCAATAAAATTAAGTTCAGCCCTTGTTTCCAAAACAAGGGCTGTGTTATAATTTTAACAGTCTGAAAATTGTCTCTGCAGATGGCTGCGGAGAGGAATAATATAAGCGGAGGTAAAAATATGTTAGTATCAGCTACAGACATGCTTAAAAAAGCAAAAGCAGGCCACTATGCAGTAGGTCAGTTCAACATCAACAACCTTGAGTGGACAAAATCAATCCTTCTTACCGCAAAGGAACTTAGAAGCCCCGTTATCCTTGGTGTATCCGAGGGTGCAGGTAAATACATGGGCGGCTACGACGTAGTAGTCGGAATGGTAAACGGACTTCTTAAGGATCTCGATATAGACGTTCCCGTTGCTCTTCACCTTGATCATGGTACTTATGAGCACTGCTACAAGTGCATCGAAGCAGGATTCTCATCAATCATGTTCGATGGTTCTCACTATTCAATCGAAGAGAACGTACAGAAGACCACTGAGCTCGTTAAGGCAGCTCACAACAAGGGCCTTTCAATCGAGGCTGAAGTTGGTTCAATCGGTGGTGAGGAAGACGGCGTTATCGGAATGGGCGAGTGCGCTGATCCTAACGAGTGTAAGCAGATCGCTGATCTCGGCGTAGACTTCCTTGCAGCAGGTATCGGAAACATTCACGGTAAGTATCCCGAGAACTGGAAGGGACTTTCATTCGAGACTCTTGCAGCAGTACAGGCAAAGACCGGTGAACTTCCTCTCGTTCTTCACGGTGGAACAGGTATCCCCGCTGATATGATCAAGAAGGCAATCGACCTTGGCGTATCTAAGATCAACGTTAATACCGAGTGCCAGCTTTCATTCGCAGCAGCTACCAGAAAGTACATCGAAGCAGGTAAGGATCTTGAAGGCAAGGGATTTGACCCTCGTAAGCTTCTTGCTCCCGGAACCCAGGCTATCCACGACACCGTTAAGGAAAAGATGGAGCTCTTCGGATCTGTTGGAAAAGCAGACTAATATATTCCTACATAAACACTCAGAGGCGCAGCAAATTGCTACGCCTCTTTTTCTTTGATTTGTGCCTTCTCTTGGGGGAAGGTGCCGCGAAGCGGCGGATGAGGGATTTTACCCCCATAAAAGGGAGGATGCCGAGAAACTCTCGTTCCTCGGCATATATTATGAAAAAGTTTTTAAACTGAAATAAGTATTGGTATAAGTATTTCGTTTGTATGTGCTTAGTATAAGGTCCAAACATTTCCAAATAATGTTGTACAGGTAAACATAATTTAAAACAATTATGAATTAATTATGAACAAAGGTCACCGTAAATCCTTGAATTTACAAGGTTTTGCGGTGACCAATGGTTACAACACAATATGTTGGGTTAACATTTTTCGGGTTCAGGATAGGTCTCTCCGAAGGTTTCTGCGATAACGGTTTCCATCACCTGATCCTCTAAAGGACGGTCTGAGAAGTCGGTTGCTGTCTCCGCGATAGCGTTAACAGTTTCCATTCCTTCGATTACTTTTCCGAATGCTGCATACTGTCCGTCAAGATGGGGTGAGTTCTTGTGCATGATGAAGAACTGGCTTCCTGCGCTGTCGGGGAACATGGTACGAGCCATTGAAAGAACACCCTCGGTGTGCTTAAGGTTGTTGTCAAAACCGTTAGCCTTGAACTCGCCCTTGATTGAATATCCGGGGCCGCCTGCTCCGGTTCCTTCGGGATCTCCACCCTGGATCATGAAGCCTCTGATGACTCTGTGGAAGATAAGACCGTTGTAATAACCTTTGTTTACAAGGCTTAAAAAGTTGTTAACGGTGTTGGGAGCGATTTCGGGATAAAGCTCTGCCTTGATAACGGATCCGTCCTTCATGGTGAAGGTAACTACGGGATTCTGAGACATAAATATAAGTCCTCCTTGATTTTGAAAATGTCTGGTTTCAAAACAATATTGAATTTGTCGTTTTTCGGTATTATGACCAAAAAAACCTTTAATTATTATACACTAAAAAATTTTATATTTTTAGTGCCAATTTATTAAAATGTGTTAAAATAATTCTAAAGTCAGACTATTTTGACATAAAATAGAATATCGGCCTGCGTTTTAAGCTGAAATATTACAACAGGAGTGTGATCCAATATGGAAAAAGGTTCTAACAAAGTAAAGTTCTTTTCTTCAATGCGTTTCAAAATCCTTCTTATGATCTTTACAGCTTCGCTGTTTGTTACGGGAGTGCTCATTGCGATCCTTGTTCCGACAGTACGTAAGGATATTCAGGGAACAAACCAAGATTATCTGCTTGATATGGCGACATCGTACGGCAAGCTGCTTGATATTACCTATGACAATGCAGGCGATTATATGTTGGAAAACTACGAGGTTTTAGACAATGCTCTTAACGGGGTTAAGATCTCTGACTTCAGTACCAGCTATGCTTACGTTGTAAGTGCTGACGGAACAATGCTTTATCATCCTACCGCTGATAAGGTTGGTAACCCTGTAGAGAACGAGATGGTAAAGGGCCTTGTTTCTAAACTTCAGTCAGGTCAGGACTTGGCAGGTCAGGAAGATTCTATCCAGTATCTTTTCAAGGGCAAATATAAAATGGCTTCATACCATGTAGGCCGTGACAATAAATACATCCTCTGCATTACCGCTGACAAAGATGAGGTAATGAAGAGTGTTAATAGCATCACCACTCAGGCAATCATCGCTGCAGTGATCGTATTCATCATCGTTATCATTGTATCTGTTACCAGCACTAACCTTCTTATCAAGCCCTTCACGGCTCTTACCGCTGTTGTTGATAAGATCGGTGCTCTTGATCTTACCAAGAACGAGGGTATGGACAAGGTTAAGAACCGCAAGGACGAGATGGGAGTTATCGCAAGAGCGATCAGCAATCTTCGTCATGAACTTGTTACTATCGTCGGACAGATCTCCGAGAACAGCAACAAACTTACAGAGGCAAATACTTCATTTGTTGAGAGATTCCAGGAGATCTCTGAGAATGTATCAAATGTAAATATTGCAGTAGAAGAGATTGCAGAAGGATCCACCTCACAGGCTCAGGAAACTACTTCAGCAGGCGAGCAGGTTGTTAATATCGGTACTGTAATCGAGCAGAACGTACACAACGTAGAGATGCTTGAGAACACCGTTAAGGAGATGAATGAACTCTCCAACAAGGCAAGTGCTACTCTTAAGGGACTTAAGGCCATTAACGAGCAGACCACTGATAACATCGCTATCGTATCTGAACAGACCAACAATACCAATGCTTCCGCTACAAAGATCCAGGAAGCAGTTACTCTTATCCAGGATATCGCAAGCCAGACCAACCTTCTTTCACTCAACGCTTCCATCGAAGCAGCAAGAGCAGGAGAAGCAGGACGTGGATTTGCGGTTGTTGCTGAAGAGATCAGAAAGCTTGCTGACGATTCAGCCGCAAGCGCTAACGAGATCAACAACATCGTTGAGGAACTTATTACAAACTCCAATAAATCTGTTGGAAAGATGGAAGAAGTTGCGGAAGATTCAAAGCGTCAGGCAGAGGAACTTCAGAGCACCATCGATTCCTTCGATTCACTTCGCCAGTGCGTAGAGGAAGTATCAGGTGCATCTGCTGATATCACAACTCAGATGACCGACCTTGAGAAGCAGAAGAACATCATCAGCGGCGTAGTTGAACAGCTTGCAGCAATCTCAGAAGAGAATGCTGCTTCCACCGAGGAGACTTCAGCTTCCATGCAGACCCTCTCCGGAGCAGTTCAGTCCTGCCAGGAAGAGACAGATACTCTCAACCAGCTCAGCGTTGATCTTAACGATGCGGTTAACAAGTTCGTGCTTTAATAAATATTTCTTAAGTGAATGCTTTGGGGAAAGCATTTTAAACGCTCAAGACATATTCTTAATTTATTGACTTAATTAGAGAAGAGTAATATATATTAAATAAACCCTGTCCACATCGGACAGGGTTTATTTTTGTGAAAATAGATGTATTGGTCTAAATCTAATTATTTAGCTTCTTCATAGTAAAGCTTAACCTGAATGTTTTGGCTGTAGTCACCAAAGGTTTCTCCGAAAAGCGTAAGACCTCCGCAGTTTGCTGTGTCTTCGGGAACGGAGAAAGTGAAATTGATATCACTGTTATAATCTATGTCCAGGTCTTCAATAGTTGTAGGTGAAAGCTTATGAGTTCCGTCCATGAATGTTCCGGAACTGTTTATGATAAGAGTCTTTAAAAGCCCATACTGGTTTAATTTCTCAGGCCACCAGAAGGGTGCAAGCATTCCACGACGTCCCCCGAAATCTCCGGGGCTTATCCATTTTCCAAGAGAATGACCGTTTATATCAAAGTAAATATCGCTGGGGTAGTCATCGTTAAACTCGGGGCATTCGGAACAGATTTCAAAAGAGATCTGAATCTCGGTAAGCTTCTGCCCTGAACTCAATCTGTTTGGCAGATTGTAGGTAACTGAACCGTAACCGATCCAAAGGATATCTGCTTTAAATCTCTCAGGATAAGAGAATACCTTAGGATTGTCCAAATCTCCAATGATCTTAGTGGAGGTTGAAAGACCACAAGTGGGATGTACATCAACGGCGGTATACTGACCGATAGCAATCTCGTCTGTATAGCAGTCCCTGGCGGCCTTTTCGCCCATATCCGCCATGTCGACTATCAGACGCTCGTGGATCGGGCGGACAACTTTCATGATGCCGCGCTTTCCGGATGTGGTCTGAACTGCAACTAGGCCGGCGGCTTCAAGTTTACTGACATGCATTGAAATGGCACTGTTTGTAAGATTCAGAGTTTCAGCTAGATCATTCATGCTGAGCTGGTCATTTTCATTGATAAGTTCCATGATGCGAAGCCTCATTGGGGCACTTAAGGCCTTAAAGACTTCTTCTGCCTCTACCAAAGATTTAAAGTAAAGCACAATTTCCCCTCTTTTCTAAGAATATAAGTAATAAATATAACAACAAATAAAAAAGAAACGATTTATGACTGAATATTAAAGCGAATAGTTGAGTAATAAAGTAATTGCTTAAGTTGAATTATATAATGTGCAAAAGATACTGTCAATAGTGAAAGCGTATTGTTAAAGTTGCACAATTTTTAAGGTTTTTTTTCTAATTCACTTAAACGATTAAGGAGTTGCAATATAAAAAGAGAATTAGTACAGTATAGATAAGTTTCATCGAAAAGCATATCATTTCACTGGAAAGTGAAATACAAGGCGGATTCGGTGTAAAATAGACAGACTATTTCAGTTAGAAGTAAATCAGTATAAGAAATTTGTTAAAAGATAAACAATCCACTTAAAGAAAAGGAGAAAAGGAGATCAAAATGGCAAAGTTTTTTATCAATCCCAACAATAAAAAAGGACATATCAATCCCGAACTTCAGGGACATTTTTCCGAACATCTCGGAAGATGTATATATGAAGGAATCTATGTTGGCGAAGATTCAAAGATACCTAATGTCAACGGAATGAGAAAAGATGTCGTTAAGGCTCTTAAAGAGATCAAGGTTCCCGTTCTTCGCTGGCCCGGCGGATGCTTCGCTGATGAATATCACTGGAAAGACGGTATCGGACCCAAGAAGAATCGTAAGAAGATGATCAATACTCACTGGGGCGGAGTCGTAGAGGACAACAGCTTCGGTACTCACGAATTCATGGAGTTATGCAAGCAGATCGGTGCAAAGACATACGTTAACGGAAACGTCGGAAGCGGAACAGTACAGGAGATGAGCGAGTGGGTTGAGTATATGACCTTCGAAGGCGTATCACCCATGGCTGACCTTCGTAAGAAAAACGGAAGCAAGGATCCCTGGAAGGTTGACTACTTCGGAGTAGGTAACGAGAACTGGGGATGCGGCGGAAACATGACTCCCGAGTATTACGGAAACCTCTACCGCAGATATCAGACTTACGTTAGAAACTATAAGCCCGATGCTCCTATCTTCAAGGTTTGCTGCGGACCCAACGTAGATGACTACAACTGGACAGACAAGGTTATGCAGACCTGTTTCGCGGCTCCCGAATTCCTCCACGGATTTATGGACGGACTCAGCCTTCACTACTACACCTTCCCCGGTGGATGGGAGAACAAAGGAAGCGCTACCGAGTTTACCGATAAGATGTGGTACCAGACCTTAAAGAAGACTCTTTATATGGAAGACCTCATCAATCACCACACCGCTATCATGGATAAATACGACAAGCAGCACAAAGTCGGACTTATCGTAGACGAGTGGGGAACCTGGTACGATGTAGAGCCCGGAACAAATCCCGGATTCCTCTATCAGCAGAACACCATCCGTGATGCGCTTGTTGCAGGTATCAACCTTAACATCTTCAATAAGCACTGCGACAGAGTAAAGATGGCAAATATCGCGCAGATGGTAAACGTACTTCAGTCCGTACTTCTTACCGAAGGCGACAAGATGGTGAAGACTCCTACCTACCATGTATTCAATATGTACAAACATCATCAGGATGCAGAGCTTGTTGACAGCTACCTTGAGACCGAAGAGATCGGACTTGAGGACGAGAACATGGTTCCCAACCTTACCGAGTCTGTATCCGTTGGCAAGGATGGAAAGCTCCACATCACCGTTACCAATCTTTCTATCAAGAAGGCATATTCCATCGATGGAGAGATTGCCGGAAGCAAGATTAAGAGCGTAAAGGGCGAGATCGTAGGCGGCGAGATCCATGCGCACAACACATTCGCAAAGCCAAATACCGTAAAGGTAAACAAGTTTGAGGATGTAAGCTTTAAAGACAGTAAGATCAAGTTTAAGATTCCCGCAAGCAGCGTACTTCACCTTGAGGTTACCACTGCTTAACACAGGAGATTCAATATGTTTCGTAAGAACATAAGGAAAACCGCACAGATTTTCATGGCAACAGTCGTAGCTGTGTCGAGCATATCCAACGGTTACATTAGTTCAATAGCTGAAGATGAAACCCCGGAGGAGAGCAAAATCCTCGCCTCCGAGGGAACTGATGCCGGAAGACTCGCTACCAACTACACTACAGTAAGCAAATCTTATATATATTCAGATTACGCCGGAGAAGACATCATCTGCTCTTTGGAAGAGGGAATTGGGGAGACAGTTTTCCTTACTTCGGAAACTTACGAATATGAAAAAGCATCAAACGTGGCACAGGTAAAAGCGGGGGATGAGTTCACGGTTTTAATTGATGTGCCGGAAGATGCACTTTACCTGATGAGTTTTGATTATCTTTCCTATGATTCTTCCATTCTTCCCGTAGAGCTGGGAATGATGGTGGACGGAGAATATCCATTCTACGAAACAAGAAGCATGAAGTTCGAGACCACATGGAAATCAAAGCCTGTGGACACGGACAGATACGGAAACGAGATCGTTTCTCTCCCTGAGAAGGAGATCAAATGGGAGAGTAAATGTGTAATGGATGCAAGCTATAGATACTCAGAGGCTCTGAAAATCCAGCTTTCATCCGGAACACATGAGCTTACCTTTAAAGTTCAGGAAGGTAAATTCCTTTTTGGAGACATCACATTAAAGAAACCAACGGTTACAGAGAGATATACCGGATCCGAGAAGGCAACGGGAAGCGAACTGATCACTATTGAAGCAGAGGATTTCTTCGAAAGAAACGATTCTTCAATTCATGCAACCGGAGAATATTCCGCAAAGATCAATCCTTTGGATGCAAAAGTTACACTTCTTAACCTTATCGATGAGGACTCCTTTAACGAAGCAGGTCAGAGAGTAACCTATAAATTTGAAGTTGAAAAAGCAGGCTACTATTACATCGGAATGAATTACAGACAGTCGGAGAAAAACGACTTCCCTGTGTTCACCGATTGGAGAGTTGACGGAAATATCCCCAGCGATGCTTTTTCATCTTATCCCGTTGAGGCGTGCAACAGTTTCAAGACCGGAAGCCTCACGGATGAAGACGGAAATAAACTTAGTGTCTACTTAGAACCCGGCGAACATACAATATCAATTACCATCAGCGCCGACAATTTAAGATACGCCCTTGAAAAAGTGGACGAGATCATGAACGGTATCAGCGACCTTTCATTGGAAGTAACAAAGGTTGCCGGAACGAACACTGACAAATACAGAGATCTTAAACTTACCAGATACATCCCTGATATACAGGAAAGGTTGCAGGGCTGGACCGATGATATCTACGATATAACCAAGCAGGCTGAAAAATATGTAGATGTAAATAAGCCTGAAAAAGTAGCGGCTTTTTCATATCTGCTTATCGCGGCTAGACAGCTGGAAGATTTAGCAGAAGAACCCAACGAACTCGTTTATAGGGTATCGGAATTATCAACCGGCACCAATTCAATAAACACACAGATTGCAAACTTCGTTGATCTTATTAACGATAACGACCTTGCAATTGACCGCATCTATATCTACCAGGAAGATGCAAAGCTACCCAAGGGACTTAACGCATTTAAGTCCGCCGGAATGTCAGCCAAAAGATTTGTTAATTCATTTTTCGGCCAGTCATATTCGGCAAGCAGTGCAAACAGCGAGCATATTCAGGTCTGGGTCAACAGACCGAGAACTTATGTAGAGATCATGCAGAAAATGATCGACGAAGAGTTCACTCCTGAGACAGGCATAGAAGTCGACCTTTGCCTTATGACGGATGCTCAGAAACTGATCCTTTCAAATGCATCCGGAGACACACCGGATGTGGCAATGGGAATCAACTATTCAATCCCTTACGACCTTGCTATAAGAGGTGCGTTGGTGGATATGACCAAGTTTGATAATTATAAGGAAGTATTCGGAAGATACAGCGACGGACTTCTTGTTCCTTCCATTGTGGGAGATGGATTCTATTCACTTCCCGAGACCATGAACTTCTACGTAATGTTCTACAGGACAGACATCCTTGATAAGTTGGGACTGGAGGCGCCTGACACCATGGAAGAACTTATAGCCATGCTGCCGGATCTTCAGATGAGAGGACTTAATGTTTACTATCCTACAGCACCCATGTCAGCCATGAGGAACTTCCACGGAACAACACCTCTTATCTTCCAGAACGGCGGAAGCCTTTACGGAGAGACAGCACTTGATATAACCGTTGACAGTGAAGAGACAGTAGAGGGATTTACACAGCTGGTTGAACTCTTTACACTGTACGACCTGCCTGTAGATGTACCGAATTTCTACCAGCACTTCAGAAACGGTGATCTACCCATTGGTATAGCGGACTTTAACTCATACAACCTGATCCTTAATGCGGCTCCCGAGATAGCAAATTCCTGGGATATCAAACTTGTTCCGGGAATACAGGATCCCGAGACAGGAGAAATCTACAGATACATGTCGGGCGGCGCGGAAAGCTCCGTAATGTTTAATTCAGATCCCGAAAGAGAAAGACAGGCTTGGGACTTCCTTGAGTGGTGGTCGAGAGCAGAGGTTCAGGCAGAGTTCGGACAAAGACTTCAGATACTATACGGTGACGAGTATATTTGGCCAACTGCAAACCTTGAAGCCTTTGCAATGCTTCCTTATCCCACATCCGATAAGGAGATCATAATGGAGCAGGCGCAGTACATTTTGGAAGCGCCCAGACTTCCCGGAAGTTACATGATGGAACGTGAACTTTCAAACGCCTACAACGATGTGGTGGTCAACGGAGAAACGGTCCGATCCCGCATCGATGAAGTTGTGAAGACAGTATCGCGCGAGACAGAACGTAAACTTGAGGAGTTCGGTTACCTCGATTCTGATGGTAATGTGATTGAGCCTTACATTGCTCCTAACGTTGATAAAGTAAGGGAGATAATGGAGAGGTAGAAAATAAAGCAGCCGATGTACATGATTTACCAGAGGCAGCATGTCCGAGGCCGGCACTTAGCGAATTCGTAGAATGAGCTTAGTACCGCTGCCACGAGGACACTGAAGCCGAGAGGCGGTGCCGGCGGTAAACATGTACTGAGGATGCGTTACTAGGATACATATGGTTAAATCAAGAGTCGGAAGAAAAACACATAACAACAAGGCGGGCTACATCTTCGTGCTGCCCTATGCGGCACTCTTTGTTACCTTCATCTTAGCCCCCGTAATAATGGCAGTCATCCTTTCCTTCACAAACTTCAACGCCATCCAGTTTCCGAAGTTTGTAGGATTCCTAAATTACATCAACCTGATTACAAGCGACGATGTGTTTATGAAATATGTACTGCCAAACACCGTAAAATATGCTCTTATCGTTGGTGTCGGCGGATATGTTCTGGCCTTCCTTTTAGCCTTCGGACTTGCAAACCTTCCCAAGGCGCCCAGAACGGTAATGGCTCTTATCCTCTATTCGCCTTCCATGACTACCGGTGTTGCAATGAGCGTACTCTGGAAGATCCTCTTTACAGGAGACCAGACAGGATATCTTAACAGCTGGCTCATGGATATCGGAGTCATACACGAACCCATTATCTGGCTGACAAACGCCAACTTCCTGCTTCCCATAGTCATCATCATCGGACTTTGGAGCAGCATGGGCGTAGGCTTCTTGTCCATACTTGCGGGACTTTTAAATGTAGATGAATCCCTTTATGAGGCAGCAGCCATTGACGGTGTAAAGAACAGATTCCAGGAAATGATCTACGTGACAATACCCAGCATGAAGCCCCAGATGCTTTTCGCAGCGGTAATGCAGATCGTTGGAGCATTCCAAAACGGTACTATAGCAACAATGCTTGCGGGAAACCCCACGCCGGGCTATTCCGCACAGCTCATCGTAAACCACATTGAGGATTACGGCTTTATCAGATACGAAATGGGATACGCTGCAGCAGTATCAGTGATACTACTTCTCATCGTACAGATCTTCTCATCCGTATCAACAAAGCTTTTTGGCGAGAAAGACTAAGAAAGGGGACGGGAAATGGCTTACAAAGGACACAGAATAAATCCTGATAAGTTTGAAAAGAGTCAGATAAAAATATATTTGCTGGTGCTTCCCATGGTACTTCTTTGCGGATTACCAATCGTGTTTATCATCTTTCACGCATTTAAGCCCATGGAAGAGCTCTTTGCCTTCCCTCCGAAGTTCATCACCGTGCACCCCACTCTTGATAACTTCGTAAAGCTGTTAAAAGCATCGAGAACAGGAAGCATACCGATTTCAAAATACTTTTTCAACAGTATTTTTGTTACCATCGCAGTTGTTTTTGGATCGCTTCTGTTCTCTACAATGGCGGCATATGCCCTTTCAAAGATCAAATTCAAGGGTGCAAAGGTAATGATGCAGATCAACCAGATAGCCCTTATGTTCGTATCTGTGGCGGTGATGATCCCCAGATACCTTGTGGTAAACAAGCTTGGAATGGTGGACACCTACTGGGCAGAAATCCTTCCTTTGCTTGCATTGCCTGTTGGTCTGTTCCTTATAAAACAGTTTGTGGACCAGGTTCCCGACTCTCTTATTGAGGCTGCTTACATGGACGGAGCTACTGAATGGCAGATATATTTAAAAGTCATTCTTCCTCTTATCAAACCAGCCATAGCAACAGCTGCAATCCTGGTTTTCCAGCAGGTTTGGAACAATCTTGAAACATCCAACTACTATGTAAATGACGAGTCGATCAAGTCACTTGCCTTTTACATGAACACTCTTACGTCCACTACCACAACAAACACGGTAGCCGGACAGGGAATCGCAGCAGCGGCGTCACTGATAATGTTCCTTCCGAACCTTATCCTTTTCTGCATACTGCAAAAGAACGTTATGAACACCATGGCTCATTCAGGAATCAAGTAATAGAGGTGGGACTTTGAAAAACAGATTTAAAAGAATAATTAAATCAGTACTGCCCCTTGTGCTTGCGGGAATGGTGATGGGAACAAATGCTATCACCGCGATTGCGGATGCGCCCTACAAGACATACACAGTGGACGGATACGGATCCATCACTGAAACACAGACTGCTTACCTTCCCTACGAGACAATTACTAAGATCGGGGAAGAAACATTGGTTACTCCCACAGACTTTTGTCTTGTAAACGATGAGTTCATTTACATCCTTGACAGTGGAAACAAGAGGGTTGTGGTTTCAGATTTAAACAGTGAACTAGTTACAACCTTTGGTGAAGGAACACTGGTGGGACCCAAGGGAATATATGTAACGAGCGACCGCATAACATATGTAGCGGACAGGGATGCGGGAGCCATCTTTGTATTTGATAAAGAGGGACAGCTTACACAGACATATACAAAGCCTAAAGAGGCGATGTACGGTGAAACCCTTGATTTCCTACCTTTAAAGGTGGTTGTCAACAAATCCGGCACCATATATGCGGTGTGTGAATCCAACACCAACGGTATCGTTCAGATAAGCCCTGTAGAAGGGGGGACCTTCCTTGGCTACTTCGGTACGAACGCAACCAAAGCAGGAATCTGGAACATCATCTGGAGAGCGCTTTTAACGGATGCCCAGAGAGCAAAGATGCAGTCAAACATTCCTTCTACTCCGGACAATATGGCAATAGATGACAAGGGCGTCATTTATACCATAACAAGAGGAGAAAAGAATGATACTTTAAAACGACTGAACATCGCCGGCGTAAACATGACCAAGACTAGCGATTACCCGGATATACCCGTGGCAGTTGCTTCCGGAAATCACGACAATGCCTTTGTAGTGACTCAGACCGGCTTTATATATGAGTACAACAATGAAGGCGACCTCCTTTTTATGTTCGGCGGAAGCGATGACGGAAAACAGAGGATCGGACTTTCAACCAAGGCCGAGGCAATTCAGATCGGACTTGACGACAAGATTTATGTCCTTGACTCTGAAAAAGCTCAGATACAGGTTTTCGAGCCTACAGAGTTTACAGCATATCTTCACAACGCTCTTTATCTTTTCTCAAAGGGAAGATACGAAGAGAGCAAGGAACCGCTTAATAAAGTCCTTGAGATGAACAATCTTTTCACCTACGCCAACATGGCCATGGGAAAGGCACTTTACAAAGAGGGTGATTACAAGGGAGCTCTTGAATACGCAAGGATTGCAAAGGACAAGGAAAGTTATTCCGATGCCTTTTGGGAGATAAGAAATGTATGGCTTAAAAAGAATCTTACATGGATAGCCATTGTTATTCTTGTGATCGTAGCCTGTGTAACCGTTGTCAAGCTCCTTGATAAGAAGAAACACATTCTCGATAAGCCGAAGGCAGCATTAAAGAAGGCCGGAGACCACAAGCTTACAAGAGAACTGGGATATATGTTCTACTTTATGCGTCATCCCATTGACGGATGCTACGGAATAAAGAGAGAAGGAAGAGTATCGGTTCTCTCCGCAAATATCATCCTTGCCATCGGAACAGTATTTTTTATCGTCTCCAAATATTTCAGCGGTTTTCTTACAAAGACCGTTAGAGAAGGAAAATTCGATGTAATCTCCGATATCGGAATGATACTTATAGGACTTTTACTTATCGTTTCCTGTAATTATTTGATGTGTACCATCAACGATGGTGAAGGAAAGTTTAAACATATCTACTGCGCATTTATATATGCCTTTGGACCCTACCTTATCCTTTCACCCGTTGTGTTTATCTTTTCCCATATTGTTTCGAACAACGAGATCTTTTTCGTTCACTTCGGAAGATTTTGCATGTGGGTATGGATAGCGGTGCTGATCTACATCGGTGTTCAGGAGATAAACAACTATACAGTGGGAGAGACTGTAAAGATCATCCTTTTAACGGTATTTACGATCCTTATCGTATCTCTCCTGGCATTTATTATTTATGTACTTTGGTCGCAGGTGTTTGACTTCCTGCAGTCCATATTCGGAGAGGTGGTGTATCGAATTGGCTCATAAGAAAATAGCTAAGATCATAACATCTCTCGCAGTATCCGCCCTTATGGTGGGATGCATTCCCACCGCAAGACTCCCCTTTGGCCTTGTGAGCGTATCCTCTGTCACGGCGGCTGAGAGCATAGGCAATCACAGCTACGTGGCAGAAAGCACAAGGTATCGCCTCTATATGAATGAGGAGGACCTTTCCCTCATAGTGGAGGACAAAGAGACCGGCGCCTACATGGAATCCTACACTTCCTACGACGACGGAAAGAACAATGACAGCTGGCTGGGAGCAATGAAATCCGCAGTTGTTATCACCATGATCAACGGAAACGACGATACTCAGCAGGCGGATCTTTTAAACGATGCTGTGAATAAGGATATTACCTACTCTGATAAAGGTTTTGAGGCTAAGCTTTACTGGACAAAATACAAATTTGGAATGACTCTTCAGGTTGAGATAACCGATGAAGGCGTAACCGCAAATATTCCGGATGAATCCATTCGTGAGGACGGAAACAACTACTTCATCGGAACAGTTTCCATATATCCCTACATGGGAAATTCCTATCTTGATCAAAAGGAAGGATACATATTCGTTCCCGATGGAAACGGAGCACTCATATATCTTAACGATAAAGAAGGAAGATTTAAGAGCGGTTTTTCCGGAATGATCTACGGAAGCGATGTGGGATTTGATGAACTTGATGTAACAACGCTCCTAAAGGACAGATACAATACCATATCCGATGCCGAGAAGGTTATGGCACCTGTTTTCGGTATCGCCCATACGGATGACGAAATAGCCTATCTTGCAGTTGTGGAAGAAGGCGAAGCAAGAGCAAATATTGAGTGCATACCAAATGGTGTTTCGGTTGATTACAACAGAGCTTTCGCCAAGTTTACATTAAGAAAGACCTACACTCAGCCCACCAGCAACAATTCAACCGCAGGATCCCTCCACATATTCGAAAGTGAAAGAAGCCATTCGGATCTTAAAGTAAGATATATATTCTTGTCGGGCGAAATGGCAAATTACTCCGGTATGGCAAATGCCTACAGAGAATATCTTGTAACCAATGGTTTGCTAAATGGCAGCGACACCTCTTACAAAACCAGGATCGATTTTCTTGGAACTGAAAGAGAGAGCTGGGTTCTTGGAACCACCCCGGTTGTTATGACAACGGTGGATGATATCAAAGAGATCTACAGTGATCTTGAAGAGGAAAATGTAACCGACATCCTTACGGTTTATAAGGGATGGCAGAGCGGCGGCCTTTACAGCCTTCCCATAAGCTCATACAGCGTAGCAAGTCAGGTAGGCGGTAAAGGAAAGCTCACAAACCTGTTAAAGGAATCGGAAGAAAAGGGAATAGATATTTATCTTTACGATAATGCTCTTCTGATCAATCCGGATGTTAAGAATGCAACCTTCAATGTGGTAAAGAAGATAAACAAGAGAAAATTTGAACTTACCACTTATAAGGATGTATACGAAAGATTCCTTTATCTTATTCCTTCAAGAAGCGACCTTCTCCTTTCGAGACTGGTAAAGAGTATGGGTCAAAAGGATACAGACCGACTTGCCCTTGCGGGAATAACAAACACACTTTTCTCTTACAACTATAACGGCAATAACTACACAAGATTCGATACACAGTCATCTTACAAAAACACGATGGAATCCGTAAAGGAAAAAACGGACCTTGTAATGGAACAACCCTTTGCGTACCTTTGGGCGGACACAGATGCTTTCCTTGATATGCCTCTCTACACTTCTTCTTATATTTTCGAGGATGAGAGCATACCCTTTATGAGCATGGTGTTAAAGGGAAGCATTCCGGTATATGCCGAGTATGTAAACTTTGAAGCAAACAAACAAGAATTTTTCCTGAAGATGATAGAGAGCGGATCTTATCCTTCTTTCTACATTACAAAGGAAAGCTCCGCAGAACTGATCTACACAAACTCAAGCGATATATACAGCTCGGAATATTCTTCGTATAAGTCGACTATTTGCGAGTACGATATGGAACTTAAAGAATTCAATGAGAAAGTTTCGGGCGCATATATCGAAGCTCATGAGATCCTTGAAAACGGAGTGGTAAAGGTTACATATTCAAACGGAGTGGAAGTAATAGTAAATTACACTTCAAATGATGTAACCATTGGTGATAAGGCCGTAGGAGCAATGTCCTATAGGGTAGAAAACTGATGACACAAGAAACGAGATCTGAAGAGATCAAAACAAAAAAGAGAATAAAGATTAAGCGCGGCAAGCTTGAAGCCCGAGAGGCGAGGATGGGATATTTATTCGTCCTTCCCTGGATCATCGGAACTCTTATATTCGTTCTGATACCTTTGGGACAGTCCTTTTACTACATGTGGTACAACATAAGGATCACGCCTCTTGGTACTAAGTTTAACTTTGTGGGAACAGGAAATTTCACACAGATCTGGCTTGAAAACCCCGAATTCCCTCAGCAGCTTGTCACCTATATCTGGCAGACTATAGTGGAAGTACCCATAATCGTAGTCTTTGCCCTTATCATCGCGATAATGCTTAACGGAAAGATTAAAGCAAAAGCCTTTTTCAGACTTATCTTTTTCCTTCCCGTTATCATCGTAAGCGGACCGGTTATGAACATGCTGGTAAGCGAAGGAGCTTCAACGATACCTGCTATGAACACACAGGCGGTCATAAGTGCGCTGGATGCTTTCCTACCAACGGCGGTGGCCACATCCATCGGTGAACTTTTTGGAAACATGATCATGATACTCTGGTATTCCGGAGTACAGATACTGATCTTTTTATCAGCTCTTCAAAAGGTGGATCCCTCACTTTATGAAGCGGCAAAAATGGACGGTGGATCCGCATGGGAGTGCTTCTGGAAGATAACACTCCCCACTATCAAGAATTTCATCCTGCTGAACGCCGTGTATACCGTAATTTTCCTTTCAAGCAATGAGCAAAATCAGTTGATCAACATGATCAAGAATGCCATGTTCTCGGGAACAAAAGAGAAGGGATACGGATACGCTTCCGCAATGGCATGGATGTATTCAATAGTTGTAACGCTTATAGTTTTATTGTTCTTCCTGATCCTTGGAAACAAACGCGATGTTTACGATCGCATGGTAGCCAAGAGAAAGAGAATGCTTAAGCGTGAAGCAAGACTTGCAAAGAGGATAGAAAGGAGGGGCGCAAGAAATGTCAGAAAGCTTGAACGCGCAAGGCGCAGTCACAAATACAAGACATATGACGGCAGCGGAGACTATTAAAAAAGTCTTTACAAAAGAAAAGCTCCACCGTTTTATTTTCGGAACAAGAGAAAAACAGGGTGTCGGAAAGATGATCGTGATCTATGCACTCCTTATCTGTATCGGATTCGTTTATCTCTATCCCATGTTCTATATGATAAGCACCAGCTTCATGAGCAGGGACGACCTTTTGGACACCTCGGTAAAATGGCTCCCCAGCCAATTTTACTTCCAAAACTATATTGATGCAGGAAGATCGATGGATTTCTTTGTATCGCTGTTAAAAGGAATCGTGATCGCAGGGCTCCCCACCCTCTGCAATATAGTTATCTGTATGTTGGTCGGATATGGATTCGCACGATATGACTTTAAGGGAAAAAAGATAATGATGGGACTTCTCATCTTTTCATATATCCTTCCCAGCCAGGTTACCATGATCCCGACTTACGTTCTTTACAACAACATGGGGATCCTCGGCACCATACTTACCTTTGTCATTCCGGCACTTTTCGGAAACGGACTGAACGCACCCATATTCATCCTGATCTTTTATCAGTTTTTCAGGCAGATACCAAAGGTGCTCACGGAGGCGGCGGCCATTGACGGAGCGGGACACTTCAGAACCTTTTTCAGGATCGCAGTTCCTTCCGCAATACCCGCAATCGTAACCGTTGTCCTTTTCTCTTTTGTTTGGTACTGGAATGAATCTTACCTCACAGAACTCTATGTACAGGGACTTGCATCAAAGAGCATTTGGACAAACCTTGTTGTCCAGCTTAAGAATTTTGATCAGTCCTTTAATACAAGAGCAACCGTTGGTGATACAGCCACCAGCCTGAATGAATCCGTCAGGATGGCTGCCACATCAATAAGCATCCTGCCGCTGCTCATTATGTATCTCATACTTCAGAAACAGTTCGTTGAGAGCATAGACAGGGCGGGAATCACAGGCGAATAAAGGAAAAATAGCTAGCAAAAAAACTGTTTTCATAATAAAGGAGGCATTTATGAAAAAGAAAAGAATTGTAGCCGCTTTACTTACAGTGGCTATGGCTGCAACACTTCTCACAGGCTGCGGCAAATCCGGAAACGGCGGTTCCGGAAAAGTCGATGAGAATGGGGTTACAACCGATAACATCACATTGACCTACTGGCACTACGAGGATGAAACAACCGTAGAACTTATGGCTGAGGCTTTCATGAAGAAGTATCCCAACATCACCGTAGAGTGCAAGCAGATCGCTGACATGTCAACCGATCTTTCCGCAGCAGCTGCAGCAGGAACTTTCCCCGATGTATTCTCGGGAACAGACTCTGACACCGCACTTGCAAACATGTACTGGGCAGACATCACAGAGTACGTTGAGAACGATCCTGATATGGACAACATGATGGTATCCATCAAGAATTATGGTATCGGTAAGTTTGATACGGATCATTGGTATGGACTTCCTACATGGTATCAACCCAGCGCTATATTCATCGACAGAAACGTTATCAAAAAGCTTAATCTTGAAATGCCCAGAACTGACTGGACCTGGGAAGAGATGATCCAGCTTATCAAGGATGCAACTGTTGATGACCGTTCCGGAATGAAGTACTACGGACTCGGATTCTACAACAGACTTGATTCACTTTACGGAATAGCTGCATGCGCAACCGCTGAGCGCGCTATCAAAGGTGAGTTTGGATTTGACGGAAATGATTTCGATCTTCGCTATTGGGCAATTGGAGAGCAGGAATTCGGCGATCTTCAGACCGGCGGATATGTTGCTCCCAAGCAGGATTCACAGGCGATGGAAGACTGGTCCGGCGACTGGGGTACCTGGTTTGGTTCAACCGGACATGTTGCGGTATTCTCAGAAGGCTTCTGGTCTTACCAGAACATCTGGGCAACCGATGGTTATCAGGAACAGTACGGACTTGATATCGTGCCTTACGTAACACCCAACGTTGTAGACGAAAAGGATCACAACATCATCGCAAACATGTATATTGGCGGTGTATCTACATCATGTGAGCATCCTTACGAAGCTTATCTTCTACTTAAGTTCATGGGTATAGGAACCGAAGGATGGAAGGCTCGTCTCGATATCTATGAGGATGAGAGCATCACAAATGCATCAGGTGTTGCACTTAAGCATTCTAACATGCCCGTTCCCATGACTCTCGATACCGAAGTTTGGGACAGATACAAGGCAATGTTCCCTACAGATGCTGATCACAAGCCTTATTGGGATGACTATTTCGCATCAATTACCAGACCTGTTCCTTACGGATGGTATTCCATCGCCGGATACTGGAACTTCTGCGATCAGTATTTCAACAATATCGGAATCCACGAACTTGTAGATGCGGGACAGGCAAAAGCTGCCGACTATGCCGCAGAAGCAACTGAGCAGGCTAACTACTACCACGCAGAAGCAATGATCTCTTACTTCGGACCTGACGGATATGACGTTCTCTCCGATGAGGACCTTGCGAAGTATCAGGCAGTAGTTGATTCGTTCGGACAGTAAAAATGGTTTTATCCCCCGGAGAAGGGTCCGGGGGTAAAATAGAAGGTTATTTTTTCTACAGGAGGAAAACTAAATGAAAAAGAAGTTATTAAGCGTTCTTCTCTGTGGAGTTATGGCAGCTTCAGTGCTTGCAGGATGCTCCAAGAAAGAACCTGAAGTTCAGCCTGAGCCGACTCAGGTTGAAGAAAAAACTGAGGAAAAAACAGACGTCCAGGCAGGAGAGATTCCTCAGGACTATAAGTATTATTTCTCATTTGATGAGCCCTCAGACGGAGTTAAACTCGCAGTTCAGGACTCAGCAGCTACTCCCATTGTACAGGTGGTTGATGACGCGCCTACCTACGTTACCGGTGTAAAGGGAAATGCTCTTTATATCGACGGATCAAAGGGTGCTAAGCTTGATGTTAACGGAGTTGGCGACACTTACACTGTATCATTCTGGGTTAATCCCTCAAGAAGCGCACAGTACATGCCTACTCTTCAGTACGGCCCTGATATGCACGGTGACGCTACCGGCGGTCAGCACTACGTAAACTTTACATGGGCTACATGGAACCCCAATTCAGATGTTCTTGAGTACCCTTCAGTATGGGCATACGATCAGAACGATGAAGCAAAATGGCCTTATTGGTATCCCGGAAACGAGAACGGTCTTGTTAAGCAGTGGACCAACATTACCATGACTGTAGATCCTTCAGAAGTTACATCAGACGGAACCCTTATCCGCGCTCATCTTTACATCAACGGTGAAGAGTTTGTAGCAGATTCCGAGGATAGAGAAGTTAAGGTTGTTTTCAACACCATGCAGGCTTCAGACAACTTTGATTTCCTTCTTGGTATCAACTACTGGGATGCGATCTTCAAGGGAGCATTCGATGAAATTTATGTATATGATTATGTTCTTAATGCAGAGCAGGTTAAGGCACTTTACGCAGCAGGCGATGCTTCCGCTAAGTATGAGGAGCCTTCACATGAGGTAGTTGTTACCGCAGATCCCAACGCTCTTGAGACTATCGGTAACCTTGACCTCAACATGCCTTTCTGGTCAGACTTCTCAAGCGCTATCGAGCTTCCCGACGGAGTTGCTAAGATCGTTAAGTTAAAGAACTACTCAAGCGGTGCTGCTAACTGGAACAACTATGTAATGGCATTTACTAACATGCCTCACGACAAGGGTGTTGATCCCAACACTGTAGAAGGCAACAAAGAGTTTGCTGTTGTAAGAGCAGACGCTTGGGGATGGAACGCAGACGGCGATTCAGCAACCCTTACAGATGTATTCCAGTTCAACTATGATATCGGAAACTGGGGAACCTGGTTAAGTCAGGTTATGACCGATGCTGATGTAACTCTTACTCTTAAGAGAGAGGGCGACACCATTAATATCGTAGCTGATAACGTAGATTTCAACGGAACATCAAATGTTATCACTTCAACCGTTAAGACTTCAATGACCGCAGATGATGACTGCTATCTTACCATTCTCGGTGAGTGCTGCTACATCGAGCTCCTTTCAGTTGAGGATGCCATTGTTGTTACTCCTGTAGCAGATGCAGTTGATACTATCGGTAAGACCGACTTCACCAATGGTTGGTGGACCGACTGGGCAGCACCTGTTGAACTTGCAAACGGAGCAACCAAGAAAGTACATCTCAAGAACTGGTCAGACGGTGTAAACAACTGGGATAACTACGTTATCATGTTCACAAACGAAGCAACTGAGGCACACCAGAATCCCAACTCTGACGGAGCAGGAAGCGAGAACCATGTAGAGTATGCAGCTCTTCGTGCTGATGCTTACGGATGGGACGATGCAACATTTGCGTATGAGACAAGCTGGGGCGATGATTGGGCATCATGGCTTGATGCTATGAAGGCAGCAGATGTTACTCTCGAGATTTCAAGAAACGACAACGTTATCGTTGTAGATGCAGTTATCGTTGACAGAAACGGAAAAGAGTTCACCAGCAAGTCAACCGTTACTTCAAATGTAATGACTGCCGATGATCCTTGCTATTTCCTCATCACCTGTGAGGAGTGCTACATCGACATTCTCTCAATTGAGTAATAGACATTAAATCTAATAATTTCCCCGGGGTGCGGATGCTTTGCATCCCGGGGTTTTTATTTTCAAAAACAGAGTCCGGATAAGAAAAATCCATACTTTAGAGTACGAATAATCGCGTTTTAAAGCATGTATTTTCGAAATATGACTAATAAAAGATCAAATAAGTTACTATATAGGAGAACAAAATGGAAGAAAGACCAAGAAACGGAAAACTCACCGAATACAATAAGCCTTTTATTGAGCAGAGAGCAGATCCGTTTATTACAAGATCTAATGACGGAAAGTATTATTTTACAGCATCCGTTCCCGAATATGACCGCATAGTATTAAGGTGTTCGGAGAGCCTTGAAGGACTTAGGAATGCGGAAGAAAAGACTATTTGGAACGCTCATGAAAAGGGGGACATGAGTCAGCATATCTGGGCTCCTGAACTTCACTATTTAAAGGGCTCGTGGTACATTTATTTTGCGGCATCAAGAAAAGATGATATTTGGAGGCTTCGCCCCTATATCCTTCAGTGTATGGGACCCGATCCCATGAATGACGAATGGGTAGAGAGGGGAATGATGCAATGTTGCGACGATGATATTTATTCATTCAGAGCTTTTTCACTTGATTCCACTGTCTTTGAAAACAAGGGCGAACTTTATTGTGTATGGGCAGAGAAAGTAAGCGTTGGGATACAGATTTCCAATCTATACATCGCAAAAATGGAAAGTCCGATAAAACTTTCGACAGCACAGGTACTTTTGACTACTCCCGATTATGACTGGGAGAGAGTAGATATCTGGGTAAATGAAGGACCCGCAGTATTAAAACATGACGGCAAGATCTTTCTTACCTATTCCGCAAGTGCAACGGGAGAGTGCTATTGCATGGGCATGCTTTCGATAGATGAGAATGCGGATCTCCTTGATCCCAGGGCTTGGAAAAAAGAAAAGAAGCCTGTTCTTTCATCTGATAGGGAAAAAGGTTTTTACGGACCCGGCCACAACTCGTTTACAAAGACGGAAGACGGAAAAGATGTCTGTGTTTACCACGCAAGGACTTATCTTGAGATAGCGGGCGATCCTCTCTACGATCCAAATCGTCATACAATGCTCATGGAAGTAAAATGGGATGAGGAAGGCAGACCTGTATTTGAATACAGGAATAAACTATATTAGTAGCAAATTGTTGTCATGGTGTGCCTTAAAAGATATTGAATGTATAGGGTAAAGGATAAGACATGAAAAAGAATGGTTTAAAAAAACTCATAGCGCTTGCGCTGACGGGCGGCTTGATACTTTCACTGGCAGCGTGCGGAACTGAAAAAGGGGACGGGAGCGGATCCACTGCAACCAATGGTTCCGAAGGCGAAGTAAGCGAAGTGACAGAGAAGGATATAACCGTTAAGCTGGAAACAGACAAATCCGAATATGTTTCCGGAGAGGACATCACATATACTCTTACGGTCTCAAACAATCGTCAGGGCTACAGCGTCAGCAGAATTTTTATCGAGGGCTCCAACGATGATGCCATTAAAGAAAAAGGTACCCCTGAGATCAAAAAGCAGATAACCTTTGGTGAAAGCCAGAGCTATGAGGGAACTCTTGTGGCTAACCCTGCAGAGAATATTGAGGAAGGAAAGACTCAGAAAGTAACCCTTTCACCTGAGACGGAAAAGGTTACCCTTCGTCCCTATGTAAAAATTAAGGTGGACGGAGAAGAGCTGATGGTGCGCTATATCGTGGACATTGTAATGTATGAAAAGACCGTATCCATTGACTCGGCCGACAAAGTTAGCTACAAGACTGTTTCCTGTCATGACCCCGCCATTGCCGTTGGAAAGGACAGCGAAGGTAAAAAATGCTATTATATTTTTGGTTCCCACAGGGCATGGGAAAAGTCCTACGACCTTATGAACTGGCAGGGATTTTCTAACAATCTGAGTACCGATTACAGGGAGATACTTGCAGAGCCCGCCAAGTGGTCAGCACATGGCAGCAGCCATTACACTGTTGACGGAAATATGTGGGCTCCCGATGTTATATATAACAAGTCCATGGGAAAATGGTGCATGTATCTTTCCGTTAACGGAGATAACTGGTATTCATCCATCGTTCTCTTGACTGCAGATTCTCTTGAGGGAGACTGGACTTATGAAGGAACCGTTATTTATTCGGGATTCCATTCAGAAGAGTTCTATTCGGAGACTGACGTGGCAGAAGTCACCGGAGAAACAGAGTATCCTGCGAGATATAATAAGGGCAAAAAGTGGGGAGACTATTATCCCAATGATATCGATGCCTGTGTTTTTTACGATGACGACGATAACCTTTGGATGACATACGGATCATGGAGCGGCGGTATCTTCATGATACAGCTTGATGAAGAGACCGGACTCAGAGATAAGACCGTTACCTACGAAGAAAACATCCATTCAGATCCCTACTTTGGCAAGAAGATCGCCGGCGGAACTTATGTATCCGGCGAGGCTTCATACATCCAGAAGATCGGAGATTATTACTGGCTCTTTATGAGTTACGGCTGGCTTGAAGCAAAGGGCGGATACAACGTAAGGGTATTTAGGAGTGAGACACCCGATGGTGATTACGTCGATGAACTCGGAAATACTCCCTTCTTTGATTCATATGTTCAGAACTACAATGTACCGGTGGGCATAAGGCTCTTTGGCGGATACAAATGGAAGACTTTTACCAAGGGACAGGTGGCGCAGGGACATAATAGTGCATTTGTTGATGATGACGGAAGAGCTTATATCGTGTTCCACACAAGAACAACAGATGGAACCGAAGGGCACTATGTAAAGGTCCATCAGCTTTTCTTAAACAGAGAAGGATGGCTAGTGGCGGCTCCTTACCAGACAAGCGGAGAAAGCCTTAAAACCGATGGTTACAGCGCGAGCGAAGTTGCCGGAAGATATGACTTTATAGTACATGAGCTGGGTATTGATTACGAGCACCTTAAAGTCAGCAAGCCTTCTAATATAGTTCTTGAGGAAGATGGCACGGTAAGCGGAGATCTGACCGGCTCCTGGAGCCTTGAATCCGGAACTCCTTATATCAATCTTGTGATCGACGGAAAAGAGTATTCCGGAGTTACCTGTGAAATGGACATCGAGGGAACGTCTATTAAAACTATGACATTCACGGCTCTCGGAACAGAAGATCAGGTAACTGTCTGGGGAAGCAAAGTATATGAGTGATGAAAAAGACATTTTAAAACAAAAAGTCCAGGCGCCGCCGGTGTATACTGCATTTGACATCGTAAAAGATATCATTTTCTTTTTTGTTGTAGTCGCAGTGGCCTTCGGCTGGCTTTTACTGATGCTCCTTATCATCAGCTTTGTGGCCCTTTCATATCTTCACATGAAGTTTGACTATATGATCCTTGCTTCGGTCATATTTGCCATCATCGCCGGAATAGTGTATATAATTGTAAAATCAAGAAAATACGTCAGATTAAACGACGAAAAAAGAAGACGTAAAAGGGAAGATACATGAGCCTTAATGTTTGTAAAAAATGTCTTTTAAGGGAAATGGCGGAAGCAGATCAGAAGATGATCGAGAAATATAAGAGCGCCATCAAGCTTGAGGACCAGCCATCTCCGGAGGAATATGAAAGACGACTGGCAATCTGCAAGGAATGCGACAGATTGAACGCCGGAACCTGCGATGCCTGCGGGTGTTATGTGGAACTGAGAGCCGCATCCAAGATGGCCCACTGTCCTTATAAAAAGTGGTAATGGCAGCAGGTTTTCTCGAAAATCAGAGAAATTTTCGAGAAGTTGTCCGCAAAATATAAGAAGAATAGCAAAGCGCCAAGATGCTACAATTTAGCTATCGTAGTGATGGTTTGCGCATTTTGGCGCATAGCTTTATGTTTTATCAATAATTTGGAGGAAACAAAGTGAGTAACGCAAAAGAGTGCATTGAGAGCGGAAAAGCCGTTCTCGGTATTGAATTTGGTTCTACAAGAATAAAGGGAGTTCTCATTGACGAGAACCACAACCCCATCGCTTCCGGCGACCACGCATGGGAGAACCGCCTTGATAACGGCGTTTGGACCTATTCTCTTGATGATATCTGGAACGGTCTTCAGGACACATATTCCAATTTAAGAAAAGATGTTAAGGAAAGATACGATATCGAGGTTACAAATCTTGCAGCCATCGGATTTTCCGGAATGATGCACGGATATATGCCCTTTGACAAAGAGGGAAATCTCCTTACTCCTTTCAGAACCTGGAGAAACACCATCACAGGTCCCGCTGCAAAGGAGCTTACCGAGCTTCTCGGATTCAATATCCCTCAGCGCTGGAGCATTGCTCACCTCTATCAGGCAATCCTTAACGGAGAAGAGCATGTAAAGGACATTGAGTTCTTCACCACTCTTGCAGGCTATATCCATTGGCAGATGACCGGTGAGAAGGTAATGGGCGTCGGCGAAGCATCAGGTATGTTCCCCATCGACTCCGCTACCTGCGATTACAATCAGGGAATGCTCGATAAATTTGCCGCTCTTGATAATGTAAAGAAATATAACTGGGATATCAGAAAGATCCTTCCCAAGGTTCTTGTTGCCGGTGAAAGCGCAGGAAAGCTTACAGAAGAAGGCGCTAAGAAACTTGACGTATCCGGAAACCTTAAGGCCGGAATTCCCATCTGCCCTCCCGAAGGAGACGCCGGAACCGGAATGGTAGCAACCAATTCAGTAGCTAAGAGAACCGGTAACGTTTCCGCAGGAACCAGCGTATTTGCAATGGTTGTTCTTGAGGAAGACCTTAAGAAAGTTCACGAGGAACTTGACCTTGTTACCACTCCTGCAGGTCCCGCAGTTGCAATGGTACACTGCAATAACTGCACATCAGACCTTAACGCATGGGTTGGACTCTTTAGGGAATTTGCCGAGATGTTTGGCATGGATGTCAGCCTCAACACTATCTATGGCATGCTTTACAACAACGCAATGAAGGGCGAGAAGGATTGCGGCGGACTTGTTGCATTCAATACCCTTTCAGGTGAGCCCGTTATCGGAACCGATGAAGGAAGACCTATGTTTGCAAGAAAGCCCGATGCGACCATGAATCTTGCAAACTTTGTAAGAACCCACCTTTATGCATCTCTTGCAACCCTCAAGATCGGATGTGACATCCTCTTCAAGGAAGAGAAGGTTAAGGTTGACACCATCTACGGACACGGTGGACTCTTCAAGACCAAGGGCGTAGGCCAGAGCGTTCTTGCAGCAGCAATGAACGCGCCCGTAGCAGTGATGGAAACCGCAGGCGAAGGCGGCCCCTGGGGCATGGCTCTCCTTGCAGCATACATGATCAGAAAAGCAGAGGGCGAAACCCTTGATGCATACCTCTCAGACAAAGTATTCCACGGCGAGAAGGGCAGCGTTATGGCTCCCGACGCCGCTGACGTAGCCGGATTCGACAAATACATCGAAACCTACGTCAAGGCCATCCCCGCCCAGAAGGAAATCTGCAAGGCTATTACTATCTAGCAATATATAATTAGTTCAGAACAAAAAATAATAGGTATTAGTGATTTAATAGCATTACAATTTAACATGTTGTAGTAAACATTTTACTAATGCATAGAAGGAGACATATTATGAAAATTTTCGTTGATACCGGTAAGATCGAAGAGATCAAGAAAGCAAATGACATGGGCGTCATCTGCGGCGTTACCACAAACCCTTCCCTCATCGCTAAAGAAGGCGGCCGTCCTCAGGAAGAGATCCTCAAAGAGATCGCTTCAATCGTAGACGGACCTATCTCCGGTGAAGTTAAGGCTACCACCGTTGATGCAGAAGGCATGATCAAGGAAGGCCGCGAGATTGCAGCTCTTCATCCCAACATGGTAGTTAAGATCCCTATGACCGTTGAAGGCCTCAAGGCTGTAAAGGTTCTCAGCAAAGAAGGAATCAAGACCAATGTAACTCTTATCTTCTCTGCAAACCAGGCTATCCTTGCTGCAAATGCAGGAGCTACCTATGTATCACCTTTCCTTGGAAGACTTGATGACATCTCTACTCCCGGAATCGAGCTTATCAGACAGATCGCTGATATCTTCGCTATCTACGGATATGAGACCGAGATCATCGCAGCTTCCATCCGTAATCCTATCCATGTTACCGACTGTGCTCTTGCAGGCGCTGACATCGCAACCATCCCTTACTCTGTAATCGAGCAGATGACCAAGCATCCTCTTACCGATCAGGGTATCGAGAAGTTCCAGAAGGATTACCTCAAGGTATTCGGAAACTAATTTATATTTAATTGATTTAATCTGAATTACCCCCCCACCTGTAGGCATTGCTTAAAGGTGGGGTTTTTATTTGGGAGAAAGACTAGCGTATTATCCTGATTTTATTGTAGAATAATCTTTATCAGAAGAAAAAGAGAGTTAGATAATGGCGAGGATGACAGAAGACGAAAAGTACATGAAGCTGGCAATAAAGCAGGCAATGAAAGCGAAGGAACTTGGCGAAGTTCCGATAGGGTGCATTATTGTCTACGAAGGCAAGATTATCGGCAGGGGATATAACCGCAGAAACACGGATAAGAATACATTGTCCCATGCGGAGATTACTGCGATTAACAAGGCCAGCAAGAAAATCGGCGACTGGCGATTGGAAGACTGCACCCTTTATGTTACACTTGAACCATGTCAGATGTGCGCCGGTGCCATTGTCCAGGCTAGGATTCCGAAGGTAGTTATCGGATGCGATAACCCAAAAGCCGGATGCGCAGGCTCCATATTAAACATTTTGAATCACCCTTCCTTCAATCATCAGGTGGAGACGGTGAAAGGGGTGCTGGAAGAAGAATGCAGCAAAATGCTGAAGGACTTCTTCACAGACCTTCGAAAAAGGCTAAAAGTAGAGAAGGAAAGCTTAAAAGAAAACATTAAGTAAAAAAATTGGAAAACGTTTTCCGATTTTTCTTGCAATTCAAAAAGTAGTGTGTTATTTTAGTTTTAAGATCTAAACTTAAACATGTTTTTGACGTGGATTTTCCCGCCAGAAAGGAGATAAGATGGCACTCGAGCAGGAACTTGGATTACTTACTAAAAAGCTTTACGGAAAGACTATCAAGGGATGCAACAACACCCAGCTTTATGACGCAGTTTTGCAGCTTACCAAAGATCGCATGGACAATGTGAAGCCTTTGGACGGCAAGAGAAAAGTTTATTATATTTCTATGGAGTTCCTTATCGGAAAACTCCTTTCAAACAACCTTATTAACCTTGGAATCTATGATGAATTAAAGGATGTTCTCGAAGCAAACGGAAAAGATCTTTCAAAGATTGAGGATGCTGAGCCCGAACCTTCTTTAGGAAACGGCGGACTTGGACGTCTTGCTGCATGTTTCCTTGATTCCATTGCAACTCTTGGACTTCCAGGAGACGGAATCGGTCTTAATTACCACTACGGACTTTTCAAGCAGGTATTTAAAAAGAAGATGCAGTGCGCTGAAAAGAACGACTGGATCGAAGACAATTCGTGGCTTCGCAAGACCGGAAAGACTTTTAAAGTAAAATTCGGCAGCGGAACAGTTACTTCCGTGCTTTATGACATTGATGTCGTTGGATATGAGAACGGCAAGAATAAGCTTCATCTTTTTGATATTAAGTCAGTTGATGAGAGCCTTGTAACCAAAGGGATCAACTTCGACAAGACACAGGTGGACAAAAACCTTACTCTCTTCCTTTATCCCGATGATTCCGATAAGGAAGGAAACCTCCTTAGAATCTATCAGGAGTACTTCATGGTATCCAATGGTGCTCAGCTCATCATCGCAGAAGAGAAGGCTAAAGGCCATGATCTTCACAAGCTTGATAAGCATGTTGCGATCCAGATCAACGATACCCACCCTACAATGGTTATTCCCGAGCTCATTCGTATCCTTACCAAGAAGGAAGGATTCACCATGGATGAAGCAATCGATGTTGTATCAAAGACCTGTGCTTACACAAACCACACCATCCTTGCGGAAGCTCTTGAGAAATGGCCCCTTGATTACCTCAAGGAAGTTGTTCCTCAGCTTATTCCCATCATCAAGGAACTTGATAAGAGAGTTAAGGCTAAGTACTCAGATCCTACCGTACAGATCATCGACAAGCAGAAGCGCGTACATATGGCTCACATCGACATCCACTACGGCTACAGCGTAAACGGTGTTGCTGCGATCCATACCGATATTTTGAAAGATACCGAGCTTAACAACTTCTACAAGATTTATCCTAAGAAGTTCAACAACAAGACAAACGGTATCACCTTCCGTCGCTGGCTCATGAGCTGTAACAGAGAGCTTACTGCTCTTCTTGATAAGACCATCGGAACCGGCTACAAGAAGGATGCAAACGAGCTTGAAAAGCTCCTTAAGTTTAAGGACGATAAGAAAGTACTTGATGCCATCGCCGATATTAAGATGGGCAAAAAGAAGGCACTTGCCGAGTACCTTAAGAAGAAGGAAAAGGTGGATGTTGATCCTGAATCTATTTTTGATATACAGGTTAAGAGAATGCATGAGTACAAGCGTCAGCAGATGAACGCTCTGTACATCATCCACAAATACCTTGAGATCAAGAGCGGAAAACTTCCTAAGCGCCCCATCACCTTTATCTTCGGCGCAAAGGCAGCTCCCGCATATATAATCGCACAGGATATCATCCACCTTATCCTTGTTCTCTCCGATATCGTTAACAACGATCCCGATGTGAACAAGTACATGAAGGTCGTTATGGTTGAGAACTACAACGTATCCTACGCTGAGAAACTCATCCCTGCATGTGATATTTCCGAGCAGATCTCCCTTGCTTCAAAGGAAGCATCCGGAACCGGAAACATGAAGTTCATGCTTAACGGCGCTGTAACCATTGGAACCAGCGACGGAGCAAACGTAGAGATTAATGATCTTGTTGGAGATGAGAACATCTACATCTTTGGTGAGAAGTCAGATACAGTTATTCAGCACTATGCAAAGGCTGATTATGTATCAAAGGATTTCTACAACAAGAGCAAGACCATCAAGGAAGCAGTTGACTTTATCGTAAGCGATGAGGTTATCAAGAAGGGCAACAAGAAGAGCCTTACAAGACTTTACAACGAGCTTCTTAACAAGGATTGGTTCATGACTCTCCTTGATCTTGAGGATTACATCAAGGTTAAGGATAAGGCTTTCAAGGATTACGAGAAGCGTACAGAGTGGAAGCAGAAAGCTCTTGTGAACATTGCAAAGGCAGGCTTCTTCTCAAGCGACAGAACCATCGCAGAGTACAACAGAGACATTTGGAAGCTTAAATAGAATCAAATAAGAATTAAAACTACCCTGAGGGAGTGCAATACTATGCACTCCCTTTTGCGTGTGATATAATGAATTATACGTTTCTATGAGGAGGTAGATTTACAAATGGCAGAGCAGATTTTAGACAGTAACGGGGATCTTAAAGATGCGGCAAAATTAATGTCCGCAACTGAGAAGAAATGTCCATCCTGCGGCGCAGCCCTTGAATTTGACGCAAAGTCGGGAAAGCTTAAGTGCCCCTACTGCGAAACTGAGGTTGATATTCCGGATGCGGCTCCAAAGGCAGATCCCGCACAGCCTGTTAAAAAGGTTGGAATCGGCCAGGTTCAAAAAGAAGGCGCAGCTCAGGAAAACGAGCTTGACCTTAGGAATCTTGAGGCAAACGGAAACAGAGATTGGGGAACAGCAACAAAGATCTTTAACTGTAAGTATTGCGGTGCAGAGATCGTAATGGATGTTAACAGCCTTTCAACAACATGTCCCTATTGCGGATCTAACCATGTTACTGAGGCTACTGATGATAAAGGAACTCTTTCACCCGGAGGAGTTGTGCCTTTCCAGATTTCGCAGGAACAGGCAGGAGAACTCTTCAGAAAGTGGATCGGCGCTAAATTATTTGCTCCCAACGCAGCAAAGAAGAGTGCAAAAGCTGAAAGCTTCCAGGGAATCTATCTTCCTTACTGGACCTTCGATGCCCAGACCGAAACAGAGTATACCGGTGAATACGGAATCCATCGTACAGAATATTATAAGGACTCCAACGGAAATCGCCAGTCCCGTACAGTTACTGATTGGTACAACACAAGAGGACATCACAGTGAGTTCATTGACGATGCACTTGTATGCGCATCAAAGAACCACACCGAGAGCTTCTTAAGGTCCATCGAGCCCTTCGATACCGGAAGCAACAAGGTTTATTCACCTGAGTATCTTTCAGGATATCTTGCAGAGCGTTATACAGTTCCTCTTTTGGATGGTTGGAACAGCGCTACAAAGCAGATCGAAAATCATCTTAGAAGTTCCATTCGTACCGAGATCGAGCGCAATCACAATGCGGACGACAGCAAGGTACACAGAATGGACATCGCATATTCAAAGATGACCTACAAGTATCTGCTCCTTCCCGTTTGGATGTCCAGCTTTACATTCAACGGAAAAGTATTTCAGTTTGCAGTTAACGGTCAGACCGGTAAGGTTGGCGGTAAGTCGCCCATCTCACCTATCAAGGTCGCTATCGCCATCATCCTTGCTATTATTGCAATCATTATTCTTTACAACATTTTTGGTGATTAATAATTTTGCCCTAGCGTAACTGATAACCAATGTATATCCGGGCTATAGGCCTGAATACGGAGCGCAAATGAAAAAGAAGATCGCGGTATGTGCCAACGGATGGAACTATGATTCTTTATCCCACGCACTTAAAGGCATAAATAAATACGCTAAGGAGTACGACTTTGATACATTTGTATTCATGGGCTTTGCTTCTTACAGCGAGCATGTTGCCATTTCACAGGGCGAACTAAATATCTATAATCTCATGATACCTGAACAGTATGACGGGGTTATAGTCTTTTCCACTGCGCTCAATTCTACCCAGACCGCAAAGTCCATCTGCATGAGAGCAAAGCAGAAAAACATTCCCGTGGTCAGCGTTGGAATGGAGATTGAAGGAGCTCATTCCATCCTTGTCAGCAACGAAGAAGGAATGCGAGAACTGGTCACCCACCTTGTTGAAAAGCATAATGTTAAAAATGTGGTTTTCATCGGTGGAACCGAGGATCATGTTGACAGTATTGCAAGACTTAATGCTACAAGGGAAGTTTTAAAAGAGCATGGCCTTGAACTCCCTGACGATCACGTTAAGTACGGTAAATGGTCAAACCGCTTTACCTCTGCGATAATTGATGAGTATGTGGATTCCGAAGAGGGCCTTCCCGATGCTTTTATCTGTGCCAACGATATCATGGCTATGTCTGCATGTACGGAACTTGATGTAAGGGGATATTCTGCGCCTGAAAATGTTATTGTGACCGGCTTCGATAATTGTGCTGAAGGCAAGATCATCTATCCTGCTCTTTCCACCGTTGAACAGAATTATGAAAAGATCGGTGAGAAAGCCTGTGAGTACATCTTTGACAGCATAAACGGTAAGTCTGAACCCGAAAAGGAAGTTATGCCTTCCTCATTTGTTTGCGGAGAAAGCTGCAAATGTAAAGGAGACGAGGACTACGAAGCAAAGCGTATTCAATATTGCAGAAAGTCTTTCCAGAGAGAATCCGATGCAAAGCTTCTTGAACAGAATGAACGTGTAATGCGCCAATGGTTATCTGAGATGCCCAACTATCGTGTCATGAAGGACACTCTTCAGGAGCATTATTATCATAACCACCAGTTTGAAGGAGAAGGATTTTATATTGTCTGTAACTCTGAGTTTTTCAAGAGCGTAATGATGAGCGAAAAAGAGCTTTGGGAAATGGGCGACAAAATGAAGATGGAAGTAGTCATGGCCCTTAAGAACGGAGAGGTGGTTCACGGTCTTCAATGTAATAAGGAAATGATCGTGCCGGGATATGAAAAGAAAGATAATGAGCACCATACTTATTATCTTATGCCCATGCATTATTTTGAGTTTAACTACGGCTATCTTGTCCTTACGGATGAACCTTATATCATGCGGGAGAACATGCTTTATCCCTATATGGAAAAGCTGATGCAGTCCCTTAAGCTGATGCGTATGAATCTGCGTCTTAAGAGCCTTTACGACAAGGATCAGATGACGGGACTCTTTAACCGATTCGGATATGAAGATAAGGCACTTCCTCTTTACGAGGAGGGCGTCCGCAAGAAAAAGAAGATGATGGTCATGTTTGTTGATATCAACTACATGAAACGTATCAACGATGAATTTGGTCATCTTCACGGCGACAATGCAATCAGGACTGTAGTTGCTGCAATTGATGAAGTTAAGAGCGAGGATGGCCTCGGGGTCAGGTTCGGCGGAGATGAATTCCTTCTTATCGAGCCTGAGTGCGATGAAGAAAAGGCAGCAGGCATCAAGAAAAAGATACTTGATTATCTTGCGAAAGAGAACAGTTCAAATGCAGTACCTTACCAGATCTCGGTTAGTATCGGATTTGTTGTGACGACTCCCGAAACAAGACCTGATGCATCTTTGGAGGATTATATCAAAGATGCGGATAAGGAAATGTACGAGATCAAAAAAGAGATGCACAAGGTAAACGACAGAAGAGCACCAAGAAATTAAAAATAACCATTGGTTGCGACTTCGAATTTCATATTATAACAAAAACAACCCTCGGAAAACTTTCCGAGGGTCATTTTTTAACTTACAAAGGAGTAATTATCCCATTACTACTTCAACATTATATTCGGTCTGGCCCTTTACATAAGGGATGATGTGACCTTCTACAGCCTTGCCGTTAACGGTGAGACTCTTAACACCCTTCTGAACACCGTTCTGCTTAACGGTGATATTGTAGGTGCCTTCGCGGAACTTTCTGGTGATCTTGAAATCGCCGAAGTCTGCGGGTACGCAAGGATCAACTGAAAGTCCTTCGTGGGTAGGATATACACCCAGGATGTACTGGGAGATATTTACGAAGGTCCAAGCTGCGGTACCGGTAAGCCAGCTGTTCTTACCCTGACCGTGGAACTTAGCATCGCGTCCTGCAACCATCTGGCAGTAGATGTAAGGCTCGGTCTTGTGAATCTCTGAGATTTCTTCGGTGTAAGCAGGGCAGGTCTTCTTGTAGATCTCGAATGCTCTGTCTCCACGTCCGACAACGGTCTCTGCGATAGATACCCAAGGGTTATTGTGGCA
>JAEEOO010000070.1 GCA_016284315.1 Lachnospiraceae bacterium
GGTCTGTCGTTGATAACAGGAACTGCTGCACGGCCGAATCTGATGTATACAGGGCCTTCGTGCTCAAGTGCTGCACGAACTGCTGCCTTAGCTTCGATGTCGTCTGCGGGACACATAACTACCATTCCGGGAATGGTGCGCATAAGAGCGATGTCCTCGTTACACTGATGGGAAGCTCCGTCCTCACCAACGGTGATTCCTGCGTGAGTAGCACCGATCTTAACGTTGAGGTGGGGATATCCGATTGAGTTTCTTACCTGCTCAAATGCACGTCCTGCTGCGAACATTGCGAAAGATGAGCAGAAAGGAATCTTTCCGGTAAGGGAGAGGCCTGCTGCCACACCCATCATATTACACTCAGCGATACCGCAATCGATGTGACGATCGGGATATGCTTTCTTGAAAATACCGGTCTTAGTAGCAGCTGCAAGGTCTGCATCAAGAACCACGAGGTTGGGGAACTCTTCAGCGAGCTCCTTTAAAGCGTTACCGTAGCTTTCACGGGTTGCAATCTTTTTAACGTCTGCCATGATTACTTGCCCTCCTTATTAAGTTCTTCGTCGATCTTTGCAAGATCAGCCATAGCTACTGCGTACTCGTCGTCGTTAGGAGCCTTGCCGTGCCAGTCTACGCTGTTCTCCATGAAGGATACGCCCTTACCCTTGATGGAGTGCATGATGATAGCGGTGGGCATTCCCTTGGTAGCCTTTGCTTCATTAAATGCATTTCTGAGAGCATCGAAATCATGTGCATCAACATTGATTACATGGAAGTTGAATGCTTCGAATTTCTTATCGATGGGATAAGGTGAGCAAACCTGGTCGATGGGTCCGTCGATCTGAAGTCCGTTGTTGTCAACGATAACTACGAAGTTGTCAAGCTTTCTGAAGCCTGCGAACATAGCAGCCTCCCAAACCTGGCCTTCCTCGATCTCACCGTCTCCGAGAAGAGTATATACACGGAAATCTTTATTAGAAAGCTTTGCGCCAAGTGCCATACCTGCTGCAGCACTGATTCCCTGTCCGAGTGAACCTGAAGCCATGTCAACTCCGGGGATGTGCATATTGGGGTGACCCTGAAGGTATGAACCAAGATGACGAAGGGTCTTAAGATCCTCTACAGGGAAAAATCCTCTGTAAGCGAGTGCGGAATAGAGTCCGGGAGCGGTGTGTCCTTTTGAAAGAACGAAACGGTCACGATCCTCCTTCTCAGGATTCTTGGGATCTATATTAAGCTCCTCAAAGTAAAGATAGGTGTAAAGATCTGCTGCAGACAATGATCCGCCGGGATGACCGCATTTTGCTGCGTGGGTAGAAGTAACAATACCCTTGCGGACATCATTTGCGTGTTTCTTAAGTTCAAGATTGTCCATTTAAGTACTCCTTTTCTTGATTATGATTATTCCCAATGGGAAAAACTTTTCTTTTATATAATATCTTATTTTTGTTAATTTACTAACAAAAAATTGCTCTTAAAGCATTAAATATTGCTCTGTCCGTAATATGCATTTGCTCCGTGCTTGCGATAATAGTGCTTATCCTGGAGCTCCTGAGGTGCAGGCTGTACCTTAGGATTGATGGTCTCGCATCTGTATGCCATCTTGGCAACTTCCTCAAGAACAACTGCATTGTGAACAGCCTCGTGAGCATCCTTACCCCATGCAAAAGGTCCGTGATTCTTGCAAAGGCATGCGGGAACAGCGAGGATATCCTTATCCATCTTTTTGAATTCGTTAACGATAAGGTGTCCGGTATTCTCCTCGTATGCTGTGTCGATCTCCTCTTTGGTAAGGCATCTCAAGCAGGGAACTGCTCCATAGATATAGTCCGCATGAGTTGTTCCGTAGCAGGGGATGTCTCTTCCTGCCTGAGCCCAGCTGGTAGCGTATGAAGAATGAGTGTGAACAATGCCTCCGATCTCAGGGAATGCCTTGTAAAGTTCAAGGTGTGTTGCGGTGTCGGATGAAGGGTTGTATCTTCCTTCGACTTTGTTTCCGTTTAAATCCATGACAACCATGTCATCGGGGGTCAACTTCTCATATTCAACTCCGCTGGGTTTGATAACGAACAGTCCGCTGTCCTGGTCGATACCGCTGACATTTCCCCATGTAAAGGTTACAAGTCCATATTTAGGCAGGTCCATATTTGCCTCATAGACTTTCTGTTTAAGTTCTTCAAGCATTGGTCGTTCCTCTTTTCGTCCTACTTTTTTGCTTATATTATTCGGAATCGCCTTCGTCGTCCTTAAGAGACTCGGTGCTTCCGATATTATCAACTACCGCCTCGAATTCAGGTCTTGCCTGTCTGAAGGCTTCCATGATCTCAGGTGAGAATACTCCGCACTGTCCTTCGGTTATCATAGTGAAGGACTCTGATTTGCTGTAGGCTTTCTTATAAACTCGGTCACTGACAAGTGCGTCATAAGTATCTGCGATGGCAACCAGCTGAGCTGAGATAGGTATCTTATCTCCCTCAAGTCCATCAGGATATCCCTTACCATCATACCTCTCATGGTGCCAGCGGCAGATCTCTTCTGCAGCCTTTGCGTATTCCTCATCCCAGGTATCCTTGATGGTGTTAAGAAGTTCAACACCTTTTGTGGTGTGGGATTTCATGAATTCATACTCTTCGTCCGTCATCTTTCCGGGCTTAAGCATGATGGCATCGGGGATGCAGATTTTTCCTACATCATGGAGCATACTGGCTCTTGAGTAGATCTTGATCTTCTCCTCGGTAAGACCGCAAGCCGGGAAGTTTTTCAACATGTATCTTCCAAGGATCTCGGTAAAATCCCTTACTCGTCTTACATGATTGCTGTCCTCAAGGTTTCTGTACTCAACTACAGTTCCGAGAGCTTCCAGAACTGCCGTCTGGTTGTCCCTCATTGTCTGATTCTGTTTCTTTAATTCGTCATATTTCGATTGTAATGCAGCACCTGCAGTCTCGGTTGCGGCTCCCGCTATCTTGAACTTGTTGAATACCGCCAGGTTTCTGTCTATAACTCTTTTTACTCTTGCGTTGTTAAATGGCTTTGCAATGTAGTCAACTGCTCCAAGTTCGAAGCACTCATCCAGCTCTGTATCCTCTTCGCTTTCAGCAGTTACGATAAAGGGCATCGTCTGGATCTTGTTGTTCTGCGACATGATCTGGATGAACCTCAGTCCTGTAAGGGGCTTCATGTCAAGCTTTACCACAACTGCGGAATACGCATCCTCATTGCTCGCAAGATATTTAACACCGTCATTTACTGACATTGCCAAAACGCATCTGTAATCTTCGGTTAAGGCTCTGTTGATAGCTGCCAACTCTGCTTTGTCATCATTGATTATCAATACTTGTCCCTTCATACTTTACCCGCCTTTTAATCGTTGTATGCGATGACATGCTCACCATGTTCATCATTCACAAGTTTCAATGTAACTCTGGTCACTCCGTAAGATATCCAATGTCTGCCGCTTATATCGACATCGACTCCGTCAAGAAGTTCTCCTTTAACAATGATCTTGGCCTTGCTATATTCTTTTTCTTTCTCAACGAATTCAGCCAGCTCTTTGTTGGCTGCCTCAAGGTCAAGTTCCTTAGTGTAGATGGCGTTTTCTATCTTTGTGAAAACATCCATACCGGTCAGGACTGTCAGCGGATATTTCTTATGGAAGTCAGCCTCTGCATTTCTCAAAACCTTAAGCTGATCTTTATGTGAATTTATCTTGTCATGTAATTCTGCTCTTCTTGAGTTAACGGACTTCGGCATTCCCGCAACAAGCTTTGTTTTTGCTCCCATCTTGTTTCCTGCGGTGTAGATCGTCATTCCGTTCAGTCCGGTGACTACGCCTCCGACAATAGCGCCTCTTTGTCTTTGGACCTCAACATAATTCTCTGCGTACAGAGTACTGTTTGTTGAATAATCAAGGAAGATGGTGTCTCCCGCATAAACATCCGCATTTTCAAAGAACTTGGAAGTAACGTTCTTTCCTGCCCTGATAACGCCTCGGCCATTGCCGTTCATTCCATGCTTAAGAAGTACATCTCCTTCGGCGGTAATGTTTCCGCCTTCAACGAATCCATCAACGATAACGTCTCCGCCACAGTTGATGACTCCTCCGGTTCCTACGTCTCCACGGACATGTACGCTTCCTTTATAAACAACAAATCCGGTGGAGCTGTTTACTTCTTCAACTTCAAGTACGCTTGAAATTTCAAGCCTTCTTCCGTCTCTGAGTACGATCAATCCGTCTTCATCGGATGTGTAGATCAAACTGTCTTTCGAAACGCTGAAGCCCTTTCCTGTAAGGAGGGGCTCCTCTTTTCCGTTTCTTCCCGGAATTACATTTCCGAATACATCAAATCCATCGCTACCCTTTGTAGCCGGATGATATTCAGCAACCTTTTGACCTTCCGTTACCAGATCAAACCATTCGATATTGTTGTAGTCAACAGTTCCGTCGGGAAGTATTTTGGGCTTTCCGTCGAGATCAGTCCTGAAGAAGAATTCATACCATCCGTCTTCACCATTGGTTGAATCCTCTCCTTTTGCCACAAGCACCTGACCGTCCGTACCACGTTCGCCCTTTTCGATGGCTTTCATGGCATCTCGCTTAATGCCTTTTCGAATTCCGCTGTTCCAAACAAGGTTAAGAACATCGGCCTCTTTAATATCGTTATATCCTTCACGTATTGTAACGTAGGCCTCTTTTTTATCTCTCGTAACAGTAAGAGTAATGGGCTCAATTCCGGCCTCTTTATCCTGCTGTTTCCTTACGATGTCCTCGATCTCATCAAGGACTGACTGGCCTGCCTTCATAGCACTTTCGAGAAGTTCTATGAGTTCGAGGCGTTTCCGCTTCATGTCCGTGGCGGAGAATCTCATCTGCCTGTACTCATCAACATTGAGTCCGGCTTCCAGTCCCAGTCTTATCTCTCTCATCTGCTGATGAGAATAGTATTTGTTCTTATATTTATCGACTTCAAGTCGTTTCTGAAGACCAAGCCTTATTTCATGCATCTGTCTCCAGTTGTATTCCGCATCCGTATAGATCGATACATCGATTCCGCTCTCAAGACCTTTTCTGATCTCGTTGATGGCGGATCCCCTGTAATTGATATCAAGATACGGTGTAATGTCTATTTCTTTTTCAAGAGCATGCCTTATCTCTTGAAGTTGCTCCGAATCATACCCCTGCTGTATAAAGGGCATGAGCTCAACCCCGTGTATTCTTCCTTTTCGGAGCTGACGCATAATGGGCGCTTGTTTTCCGCGCCTTCCGCCTTTGTAATCACTGATGTCCACACCATACTGGATTGCTTTGCGCTCCTCACGCATGATGTCATAGGGAATGGATTTGTCCGCATATCCGCTAACATTGATGGCGTTTTCAAGGCCCATACGGATCTCTCGCATCTGCAGCCAGTCAAATCCCGGATCTGCGTAGTATTCAACCTTTAATCCTTTTTCAAGACCTATCCTTATCTCATGCATGTGCATGGCAAGGAAAGCAGGATTCTCATAAAGAGTGGTATCCAATCCCTTCTCAAGTCCAATTTCGATCTCGTTAATTTGGTCTTCCGAATACTGTAATGACATAGGCTCTCCCAATCTTTTCTAATCTATAGAAACGGTTACATTTGATGTCTTACAACAGCATACTCATCATCAGATCTGTAATAGGGGCATTCTTTCTGACCGCTGGCCATGAACCTGTACATCTCATCCTCGTCCAGATTTACCATGCAGTCATACTCTTCGTATTCTTCATCGTAAATATTGTTGACACACGTGTCGCAACTAATTGCCATATTGATCACTTCCTTTTTAAGTTCGGCGATTATTCGTTTTCGTGTTCATCTAAAAGTGCCTGATATATATCTCTTTTTCCGACTCCTCTGTCCTTGGCCACAAGCTTCATTGCTTCCTTGTGGTCTATTCCCTGATTCTCATAATATTCCATATGCTGAGAAAGGGTCATCTCCTCCCATGAAGCTTTCTCTTCCGCTCTCTTTTCCTCGCGGCTCTTGCCTTCGATAACAAGAACGTATTCGCCTCTGGGTTCTTCTGTTTTATAGTATTCCAAACTTTCCTTTAAGGTAGTGGGAAAAACAGTTTCAAATTTCTTGGTAAGTTCTCTGCAAAGGGTTATCTTCCTATCTCCCAATGCTTCGTAAAGCTCTGTTAAAGTCCTTACGAGATGGTGGGGAGCCTCATACATTATGATGGTACGGCTCTCGCTTTTTAAGTCTTCAAGAACTTCTGCCTTCTCTTTTTTATCGGGAGGCAAAAATCCTTCAAAGCAAAAACGCCTTGTGGGTAGTCCCGAAAGGGTAAGGGCTGTAATGCAGGCCGCAGGCCCGGGAAGGGAAGTAACCCTTACTCCCGCCTCATTGCACATGGCAACAAGGACTTCACCGGGATCGGATATTGCCGGGGTTCCCGCATCTGTTATAAGAGCAATATTCTGCCCCGACTGAAGCTGACCGATAAGGGTATGGGCCTTTTCTATTTTGTTGTATTCATGATAGCTGGTCATTGGTGTATGGATATCGAAATGGTTAAGCAGCTTTATGCTGTTTCTCGTATCCTCGGCAGCTATCACATCCACGCTCTTAAGCGTTTCAACTACTCTCGGCGACATATCTCCCAGATTTCCTATGGGAGTTGCGCACAGGGAAAGTGTTCCTGCCATATTTTTCCTTTTCTAGAATCCGTAGCACTCTGCCACTTCATCGGAGTATACATCTTTTTCTTTGTAAATGATTAGAGGTTTTTCGACGCTCATTCGAGGTTTTCCGCCTCTCACGGCTTCGATAAGGACCATATTGGGTTCCCTGTCAGCGAAGGGATAAACAAGTCTCATCCGCTTGGGCTCTAAGTGGTACTTTGTAAGAGTCACAAGGATCTCGCTTAATCTGAAAGGTCTGTGTACCAGGTAAAAATGTCCGTTAACTTTTAAGAGTTTTTCTGACACGCGTGCCACATCATCAAATGTACAGGCTACTTCATGTCTCGCTATAGCCTTTGGTTCATCGGGATTCTGAATTCCATGCTGCCCGATCATGTAGGGCGGATTGCAGGTGATCACGTCAAAGGATGCAAGATCAAACAACTTATCCGCTTCTTTGATGTCGCCTTGGACGATCTTTACCCTGTTGCCAATGCCGTTAAGTTCCACGCTTCTTTCTGCCATATCTGCGCTGTCAGGCTGAATCTCCAGCCCCGTTAAGGTCTTGGCTTCAGTCTTGGCGGACATAAGTATGGGAAGGATCCCCGTTCCGGTACCAAGATCGAGAACATTGTCGCCTCTTCCTGCTGTGGCAAAGCCGGATAAGAGCACGGCGTCCATTCCGAAACAAAATCTTCCGGGATCCTGGATTATCCGAAGGTTATTCCTCTGAAGATCGTCTATTCTCTCATCAGTTTTCAGGAGCGTTTCCTGTGTTTCCATTTCCTGCTCCCTTGTTCTTGTCATGGAATCTGCGGTTCTTCTTATGTCTAAAGTTGTTCTTTTTATTCTCGCCGTTACCGCCGTTTTCTCTGTTTCCCTGGTTGCCCTGATTTCCGGCACCCTGGTTGTTTACGCCGTTTTCGCGGTTCTCACCATTATTCTGGGGCTGTTTGTCTCCACGGTTCTCGGAGTTATTGTGGTTATCGCGGTTGCCGCGTCTGTCATGCTTTCCGTGGCGTCCTTGTCTGTCACGATTCTTTCCGCCGTTTTCCTGATTATTATCTGTCTCGGCGCTTACGTTATTATTGCGGTTATCCTGCTTCTGATTCTCTTCTCGGTTTCTGTTGTCCTCACGAGGCTTTCTGTCCTCACGGTTCTGGTTATCCTCGCGATTTCTCTTATCCTCGCGGTTTTGCTTGTTTTCTTTATTATTTCCGTTTCCGCGTTTTTCTTCCTTGGCAGGCTTATCCTCGAGAGCCTCAAGCTGTTTCTCGTCTACCACCTCTTCCTTGGAAGCGGGAGTCTTCTTGCCTTTTCTCTTTCTTAAGATGGTGATCTCCTCTGCGGAGTAATCATGCATCTCCTTCTCATCGCCGTTCTCAACAAGAACCTTTACAGTCTGTCTAAGGACATTTGTCGAGAAGACATCACCCTGAAGTCCATCGGATCCTTCTACAAAATCTCCTACATCGGGCATAGTCTTGTTAAGCTCCTCGTAGGTCTCCTCCTCGTACTTAAGGCAGCACATAAGTCTTCCGCAAACACCGGAGATCTTTGTAGGGTTAAGAGGAAGATTCTGCTCCTTTGCCATCTTGATAGATACCGGAACGAAATCGGGAAGATATGCTGCGCAGCACATAGGTCTTCCGCAAGCGCCAAGTCCACCGATAGCTCTGGCTTCGTCTCTTACACCGATCTGTCTTAACTCGATCCTTGTACGGAAAGTTCCCGCAAGGTCTTTAACAAGTTCTCTGAAATCTACATAACCATCGGATGTAAAGTAGAAAAGGATCTTGCTGTTGTCAAAAGCATATTCTACTTCGGTAAGCTTCATATCAAGGCCATGAGCCCTTACTTTTTCAAGACAAACATTAAATGCTTCTTTGCTCTTTCTCTCGTTTTCCTTAACCTGCTCCTCGTCTCTTTCGTTAGCCTTTCTCATGATGGGTTTGAGGGGCTGGAAAAGCTTGCTTTCATCTATCTCTCTTACTCCGGAAACAACAAATCCGTAATCGATTCCAAGTCCGGTTTCAACAATTACATGATCATCCTTCTGAATATCAATTCCGGCTGTATCAAAGAAATAAATCTTTCCGGAATTTCTGAATTTTACGCCTATAACTTTAGCCATTTTTGTTAATAACTCCTATCAATCTATCCTTTCTCCTGAATAGTCAGAAGAAGAAGCTCCATGGTAAGATCGAAGTTTACGTTGGAGCTGAGGCGAAGTCTCGCCTTCTTGAGAGCCTCGAGTACTTCCTCGATTCCCTCGTAGCTGCTGCGCTGGGCAACACGCCTGATGGTGGAGAGTTCTTCCCTGAAGATCAGCTGGTCCGTCTCTCCGGTGGCTTTAAACAAAAGCACATCCCTATACCAGATTGAAATAATATCAAGATAATCGCTGGGATCCACCTTGTACTCAGCCATAGCCTTAATACCGGCTACAGCTTCCGAAAGGTCCATATCCCTGACGCTCTTTACAAGATTAAGTGTGGCATTCTGAACGGCTGTAAAATCGTCGCTCATAGCCATTTCCCTTGCCTTACCCACATTTCCCTGTGCAAATGCGACACAAACGTCAGCTTTGTAATCGGGAATCTGAAGTTCCTCCATAAGATACTCTTTGAGCATCTTAGCAGAGACAGGCTTCATTGTAAGTTCAACGCACCTTGAACGTATTGTCTGAAGAAAGCTTCCGCTGTTTGTGGTAAGAAGCATGATCACAACGTAAGCAGGGGGCTCCTCCAAAGTCTTAAGGATCGCGTTCTGAGCCTGAACCGTCATCTTCTCGGCTTCGCTTACGATATAGATCTTGTAAGGTCCGCTGTAAGGTTTGATGGCAACATCCTCACTGATCTGCTCGCGAATATCATCAACGCCGATGGATGCGGGCTTCTCGTGAGTGATAAACTTTATATCGGGATGGCTCTTTGTCATAGCCTGCTTACAGGAATGGCACTCACCGCAAGGTTCCTCCCCGCCCTTTTCGCACTGAAGCGTCTGAGCAAAGATGCCGGAAATAAATTCCTTACCGCTTGCTCTCTCACCACTGATTATGTATGCGTGGGAAACTTTTTTCATTTTAATGGCCGTCTTTAAATGGGACTTTATCTGGTCCTGGCCGACAACATCACGAAACGTAGCCATAATCTATCCTTTCCGCATTTTTCATGCGAAGAAATTCTCAGATCAAACTTTCGCTGTTAACCTTCATCCTATATCGTCAGGTGAAAATATCAAGGAGCAATCCTTCGATCTCTCCGATCCTTCGTAGGATCTCGAGGTTGTCCTTTTCATCCTTCATAAGTTCCTGTGCAAGTGCATCAAGGTTGTCATCCACAAGTCTTATGATGCCATATACCCTGTGCCTTCCTCGTTTATCAAGGAAATTCTCTCTTGTGAACTCATGGGATCTTGTAACGATCTCGTTTAGGAATTCCTTTACAAGACCACGGTAGTGCTTCATGTCTTTAACGTCACGCTTTTTCGCCAGCTTCTTTCCCTCCGTGGAGATTTCCTCCATCAGGGCGTTCAGATGCGCTTGCAGATCACTCTCTGCAATATTGCTGGCAAGCATGAACTTGAAAGTCCCATCGTTCGGCCTTACCTCAGGAGTAGCCTGGGGCTGCTGAACCTGCTGGGTCTGATTTATCTTTATATCCAATGGTTTATCTCCTGGATTTAATATAAGCTATTATACTTCTGACACAATTGTCAAAATCCTTATTTTCAAACCTGTTGGTTATCTTTTCTTTTTCAAGCTTATCTTCGGAGAAGTCCTCGCTGTCCGCAAGGAATCTTCTGCAAAGTTCATTGTACTTGGGCTCTGCCTGCTTCTTTTCTCTGTTGAGAGCTCTCTGGAGTCGCTCCCCATCGTCAAGATCGATATATAAAGGGCAAACCGTTTTGGATCCGAAATAATCCCTTAGCGCTATGTACTGCTCCAAGGTTCCTATGATGAGATAGTCCTTAGCGGAATCAATTCCGTCATCAACGGTGAAATATCTCCAGGGTCCGTATACCGTATCATATACTCTTGTTTCGATAACTCGACCTTCTTTTTGAAGCTTATGAAAACCCTCTTCGTCAGTGAAGTGATATTCCCTGCCTTCTACCTCTCCAACCCTTATGGGGCGGGTGGTGTAGGATACTATGGTTTCAAGGGCTAAATCCTTGTCCTCTAGAAGTTTTCTGTATATGGTATCTTTTCCCGATGCGCTTTTGCCCATCACGCAGAAAATTCTGCCCATTCTGTTTCGATTCCTTTTTGGTTCTTTTACAACTCGACACTTATGTCACCATCTCTCAGTCCGATAACGTTAAGTCCCTGTATTTTATATCTTTTAATAAGATCTATTATCTCTTTTGTAATCTTTTCTCCCGGCACAAGAAGCGGAGTTCCCGGCGGATAAAGATTCACGAATTCTGCTGCCACACGTCCTTCGGATTTATCAAGGGGCACATCTTCGCTTTCCACTTCCCATACTTCCGCTATGGTATGGAGGATCTCGGGCTTTATGTCTATACCGATGAAATCTGATTCGGCGGTTAAAGATTCAATATCTTCATCAATCTCAAAAAGCGCCTGCCTCATCCTATCAAAGGCTTCGTCCCCGTCAAATACGGTAAACATCGCCAGCACATATTTTTCACCGCACATCTCGGTTTCAAGATGATACTTTTCTCTTAAAATATCCGCCAGTTGTTTCCCTACATTTTCCCCTTTTACGGAGATCACGCATTTTCCAATATCCTGAACGCCGTCCTTTGGGTTAAAAATGCCTACTGCTTTACACTTTTCATTGATCTCAGAAACCAGTCTGTTGTAACGGCCTCTTAAATCTTTGAGCAGTTCTGCTCCTTTGTCCGCCATCAATCTGACACTTCCGTCAAGTCCTGCCATGAGCGGATAAGAAGGACTGCTGGTCTGATATATATGCAGGTATCTTTCTATCTTTGAAACATCTACCCTGTTTCCGTTAACGTGAAGAAGCGCTGTCTGAGTAGGCGCCGGGAGCGTCTTATGGGCGCTTTGGATAACAATGTCCGCACCACCTGATATTGCACTTTCGCCGTATCCGTCAACATCTTTAGCAAAAGGAAGATGTGCGCCGTGGGCTTCATCAACTATAAGCGTAAGTCCCGCATCATGAACGATCTTTGCTATCTCCCTTACCTTTGCAATTCTTCCTTCGTAGGTAGGCGAAACAATAAACACCGCAGATGCGTCGGGATTGTTCTTTATAGCTTCATTGATCCCCTCCGAGGTAACTGCTTCAACGAAACCAAGTTCTTCGTTTACCTTCGGAAAAACATAAGCGGTTTTAATTCCCCGAAGTCCGATGGCATTATACGCGGACTTATGAGCGTTCCTTACTATTATGATCTTTCCCCCGGGCTTAACCGCTGCGCTTATGGCCGCAAGAACACCGGATGTACTTCCGCCAACAAGGAAATATGTCCTATCTGCCCCAACTGCTTTTGCGGCAAATTCCTGGGCTTCTTTTATAATACCTTCAGGGTTGTGAAGATTATCAAATCCGTCTATCTCCGTGATATCGATCTCTGAAAAAGCCTTCGGCAGATAGTCGGTCTCCTTCCTCTTATGACCGGGCATATGATAGGGGTAATGATCGCTGTCCCCGTATTTTTTCAATTCCTCGTAAAGGCTCGTAATTATTATCTCCTTAAGGGCACACCGCACCCAATCATACATAGTTTATCTTAACATTTTTTTGTATAAATTAAAAGAGTTTTGCACTCTTTAGATGTCTATGCATCCGCCTTTGCAAAGCTCTTTTTTATCTATTCTTTATTTCGTTTTATTATCGTCGTGACCTTACCTATTTCCCAGCTCTCAAATCCCTGTACATCCAAAGAAGTGAGTACTTAACGTAAAATACAAATGAATTCTTCATCATAAGGTCTACGTATCTCTTTTGTTCATCATCCATGAACTTACCGTAGTTCTTGTTTGATCTGAAATTAGGATACTCTTCAAGCATTCTCTTCTTGATAGTTTTTATCACAGAATACTTCTTTCCCTTTTTCATTCTCATATAAGAGAATACTGTGTTTGTGAAATAAATAGTAGTAAAAATACTCTCTATTTCATCATGATACTCCTCAAGAAATCCCCTTTTCTTGAGCTCAGAAAGCATCATTTCTCCGGCTGTCATTCTGTCAGCACACCTCTGAGCCGTAATGGTATGGACCGTTGAATTATCATGCTGATAATAATAATACATGGGCTCATCAATGTACTCAAAATGCTTGAAATACATTGCCCAAACCGGTCCCGCCGCATTGTCTTCGTAAAAGATATGTTCAGGAAATATGAGGTTGTTGTCCTTTATAAGTGAAGCACGGTAAATCTTGGTGACCATGCTTCCACTATTTCCAAGAAACTCTTTTCTCTTTTCTATATCAAAAACTCCGCTCTGCCCGGAATTATTTGTCTCAACAATTTTTCCAACCGTATATGTATGCTCGTCTACAAGGTTATATGTGCATCCAACTACATCCGCACCGGTCTCTTCTCCCCTATTCAAAAGTTTTTCATAGTAATCCGGCGAAACCCAGTCATCTGAATCAATAAACCCAATCCACCTTCCGGAAGCTACCTTCATTCCTTGGTTTCTTGCGCCCCCCTGGTGACGATTTTCAGAGTATGTAATAACCTTGAACTTCTCAGGATATCGCTTCTCGTAGTCCCTTAACACTTCAAGCGAATTATCCGTAGATGCATCGTCAACGGCGATTATTTCTATATTCTTTAGCGTCTGATTCAAAAGAGAATCAAGACAAAAATTTAAATTACCGTCTTTAGCCATGTTATAAACAGGCACAATTACGCTTACGTCTACCAAACTATTTCTCCACTTGCTTTTTTCTATTATCAAAAGGCATGTAAACCAGTTTAAAGATCATCCTTCTGACAAAATCAATTGCTGTCCCAAGAGCGTACATTCCAAGGACTGCTGCCATAACACGAAGTACAAATATCGGTGTAGCCAGCTCCAACGAACCCGGAAGTCCAAACCACTTCTGCCATTCAAATCTCAGTACAAGGCTTTCCTGGAACAGATATACTCCAAGTGCCATTGGTGATAAAAGACAAATTACTTTGCCCAGCTTTTCATTCATAGGCTTCATATGAACAAATGCAGCAAAAATTCCAACTGCCGCGATCAACGTAAATACATGATTGTATTCTGTAAACAATCCCTGCATCCCGCCTAGTCTGTCTGTTGCCGCTATGATCTTTCCGATGGTAAAGGTTCCAAGGAGCACAAGAACAGATCCGCCAAAATAAAGTATCCATCCCTTATATTGTTTATCAATGAACTTAAATCCAAACAACTTGAAATATGCTCCGATGAGGAACATGATCAAATACCACAAGAAACCATAACCTTTGGTGTCAGTTGTAAGTCTGAAAGGTAAAATGCTCTTTATAAAGCACTCATAGATCAACAAACAAATTATTGCTGTAATAAGTTGTTTCTTGGTAACAGCCTTCAAACCTTTGGTTATAACAGGCGACAACATATATACAACAACATATGCAGTAATAAACCAATATGTTTCCATGTGAATTGGCAGGAAGTTATTTAATAGGCTATAAATGTTTCTCTCTTCTGCTGTTAATCTGCCTGTTGCAAGGAAAACAATAAAAGGAATAGCCGAATAAAGAAATGTTTGCACCAACAGTTCGATCAGTCTCTTTAGCTTAAATTCCGAATTAACAAGAAAGTATCCGGATATAAGCATAAAAATATTAACCGCACCAATGGATAATGCTTCAAACACCCATGCGATCCATCCGTTAATCGACACATGAAAAACGAACGTCGGCAAAAGATCGCTCTTCGCCAATGCATGCAACGTCGTCACCATGATCATCGAGATAATACGAAGCAATTCCATATTTGCATTTCTTGAGCTGTTTTTTAACATACCGCGCCCCACTCAAATACCTATTCTTCAATAGCAGCATGAACAGACGGATCTTCATATTTATCCATGAACTTCTTTCCGAGATATACTTTCTCATCCGCAAAGTTTACGCTGCCAAGCTGTGTGAATACACTGACAACTTTTTTAAAGTGTAGTCCGGGAAAAAGATTAAGTATTTCCATAGGTACCTTTTTGTCAAACTTAAATACCTCAGGAAAATATTTATCATAATCAAGCTCGTCCCTGGGGTGAACTTTAAAAAATACCATTCCCTCTTTGCTATATTCCTCATAGAGATCTCTAAATAGCTGTTCTCTTACATCAAGAGTGCAAAGAGGCTCCGTAAGAATAATAATATTATTATCTTTTCCGCCAAGATTAGCGATTCCTTCTCTTATCTTGTCTATCTCCTTAACAAAGACTCTGACAAGTGTTTCCTTTTGTTCTTCTGTTAATTTTTCTACCAGTTTCGCGCGAGGAACCTCAACATACTTATAGAAATCATCTTTTACAACTGAAAGATCATTTACTTCCATGTCGATACAATACTTGCTGTATCCATCCTGAATAAAAATAAGATTCAGGTTCATGCTTAAGAATTTCTTTATTCCAAAATGACCTTTATTATCATGCTTCGCATTTATAAATGATGCCAGATAGTTCAAACCATCCTCAACTGCATGATATTTGATGTGATGCTTATTTAGGTAAATTCCTATCGGGTCACTGTCGCAATATACATATATCTCGTCATATTCCCTAAATTCTACCGGAACATATTTTTCCTGCAGCTTTGCAAACTTTGAAGTAAAAACGATCCTAGGTATCATATTGGCTATGATGTTACCACGATCTTTCCTATACTTTGCCAATTCAGGAAATTCTGTATCTCTCTTCTCATCAAACTCGAAGCATTCTTTAAAATAACCCGACTGAGGAATCCTATCTTTGATATCGCCAAAATCATTCGACATCAAAGATAATACCATTGTAGCGTTACCTTTTTCTTCTGCAGGCCTGGCGAATTCTTTCAAAAAAGAAATATAAACATGGTAAAACGTATGGCATACATAAATTCTGCCTTTTTTCATATAAAACCTACCTTAAATCTAAAATATCCTCTGCAATACGCTCAGCACCCTTTCCGTCCACAAGTGCCATTGCGCGTTCTGATAATGAAAGCCTGTCAATTCTATTATTTAATAATCTGTTTACCTGTTGCCATATATGTGCCGAAAAAACATTATCCGTTCTTGCGTCTCCGGCATATATCATTATCCCTTCATCCGAGAACTTCTTTGCAGCTTCAATCTGGTTATCTGCCAAAACATAAGTTATAGTCGGCAATCCGCAAGAGCATAGCTCATAAAGAGTTGTTCCTGCAGCAGAAACAGCAACGTCGCATGCTTCCATTAGATCCTTCATGTTTGTTACATTGCTTAGTACTTCAATCTTTTTTTCGGAGATCTTTTTTATCTCATTAAGTCTTTTCAGATCACCCGAAAGAGCGCCACAAACAAATACAAATTCGCAATCTGCCTCAAACTGTTCAGAAGATACCTGTAACTCTTCCATAAGTTTAGCTGCAATATGCAGTGAATCTGAACCACCGGTTAACACCAATACTTTTTTTGCGTTTTCACGGATATTCTTATTTCCGGATATCGTGAACTCTTTTCTTAACGGTGTATATTGAGGGCCAAGTAACATCTGCGGCTTCTGAGGGGATTCGGAATACAACAAATCATACTTATCTTTATCCGCATACACGTTATAATTTATCAGGACGTCTACCGGATACGCTGTAGCGAACATATCATCAATATAGACAATTCGTTTATCTATTCCAATCTTGCATAAATAACCTTCGGTTACATAATAACTGTCTACTATAACTATAGATGAGTCTATGTATGATTCTACTCTTTCCAGTGCAGGGATCTCTGATTCCATCTCCCTAAGATCGGTTCCCAAGACACAACAATCAAACCCACGTTTAGTAATAAATTCCTTCGCGTGTTCATTTGCACTTATAAATCGAACCTCTTCACCTTTTTCCTTTAATCTATCCGCGATAGAGAGGCATCTCATTATATGTCCTGTACCGATTTCCGGTCCTGCATCTGCTCTTATACAGACCATTTTCCTTCTCCTGCGGGGCAATCATTGGTTACTCTGTTTTCAAATCCTTCGACATACTTCCAAGCCATGGGAGTTCCCTTTTCAAGATCCGCAACTGCTCTCTTTCCAAGGATCTCCTCGTAATATTTTGTATGAAGTCCATATCCGGGTCTGATGGATCTCATGTTTTCCGGGGTAAATATTTCTCCGGCTTTAATATCCTCACACACAAACAAACTTCTGGTGTGTTCTCTTTCTTTTATCTGCTTTTCGGAAAGTTCATAACTCACTTTACCAAGGGCCTTCTCAACCTGGCGAACTCCGATGCACATCTGTTTAAACTCTTCAGGCTCCATGGAGAATGCAGAATCTGCTCCTCCGTCCGCCCTCTTTAATGTCATGTGCTTCTCGATCATCTTTGCGCCCTTTGCGACTGAAGCAATTGCAACGGAATATCCCATTGTGTGATCTGAAAGACCACTGATACAATCATATTCCTTCGCAAGGAAAGGGATCATCTCAAGATTTACAGCTTCAAAGGGAGCAGGATAAGCGGATGTGCATTTTAACAACACAATATTTTCATTACCCTCTTCCTTGCACACATCCAGCGCAAGGCGAATGTCCTTCTCGTATGCTATTCCTGTTGCAAAAATAATGGGTTTACCAAGCTTAGCAATCTTTCTTATCATAGGAATATCAGTGATCTCAAAAGAAGCTATTTTATAACAAGGAACATTGATTTCCTCAAGAAAATCCACCGAGCTAAGGTCAAAAGGAGACGAGAAAAGGGTTATTCCCAATTTCTTTGCTTCCTCCATAAGCCTTCCCTGCCATTCCCAAGGGGTGTACGCTTCCTTATATAGATCATATAGAGTTCTTCCGTCCCAAAGTGTTCCCTGTGTAATCTGAAAATAAGGTTTATTGCTATCTATAGTGATGGTATCAGCAGTATAGGTCTGGATCTTTACCGCATCTGCTCCTGCTTCTTTAGCTGCATGTAATATTTCTACAGCGCGGGAATAATCCTGATTATGGTTTGCGGACATCTCAGCCACAATATAAACCGGCGCATCTCCACCTATTTTTCTATTATCAATTACTATTTCTTTATTCATAAGCTTCCTCAAATCACAGTAATGCTATATAAGTTCTTCTAATGACTTTATTATCAGATCAGCCTCATGCTCCTCATCAGGCACTTCTCCCATAAACATACCTTTATCTCTGCTGATCCGTACAGTCTTCATCCCCAGCTTTTTGGCTCCGATAAAATCTTTTCTCGGATTATCTCCAATATAAACCGCTTTATCACACGCTCCATCTAATCTACGGATGCACTCACGATATACTTCAAGATCCGGTTTATTTCTGGATTCTCCCTTTTCATCCTTCAAAAGGTCCGAATAAACGATCGCATCCATTTGATCCTCGAGATCAAGCATTTTTACCTTAGAACTCTGAGCAGTATAATTGCCATCGGTTATGATTCCGATCTTAAAGTTGTGTTTCTTTATCTCCTTGATCAGTTCCTTGGCATCTCCATATAATTCCATGCTCTGAGAAGGTGTTCTGTATACCTGCACAAGCTGCCCGATATCTTCAGTAATTTTATACTTCGAGCAAAGTTCATCGAATACTTTTCCTCTTCCTTCAATCTCCAGTATATGCATGCAAGTATCATAAACGGCATCAGCGTTCAAACCATGTTTTTTTGCAATGTATTCGCATACCGCTTTCATTCCTGCACGAACAAACTGCATTTCCTCATACAGCGTATCATCCAGATCAAAGATATAATACTCTATTCCGTCGAGCTTCACGATTTTCTCCTTAGTTAATCAATAAAAACGGATTGATCGTACCTTAACATTGTTATTTCAGAAATAGGCTTGCTTTCATGTTGTTTGTTTTCCAACATATCCTTAAAAGCACCCGCATAGTCTGCTCCGGCTTCAAACGAAAGAGGAACCCCTCCTCCGAATCGAGGATTTATCTCAAGCATCTTTGCTTCACCATTCTCATCAAGAAAGCATTGGAGTGTAAAGGGACCGAAAATGGATCCTTCCTGTTTTAAAGCTTCCATAACTTTTCTCGAAATATCAACTACGCTTTTTACTTTGGTTACCTTACTCTTGTTTACTTCACCGCTTCTGACTTCAAGACGTTCTCTGGTAACAAGATAAATGATCTCTCCGTTCTTGTCGCAAAGCACATCCATAGTGAATTCCCTGCCCGAAAGCTTTTCCTGAATGATGGGATCTTCCACATGCTTCAGAGCATATTTTAGGTCAAGTTCATCCTCTACTATATATACTCCGTCACTTCCCATTCCGCAGGCAGGCTTGATAACTAACGGTGTCTTTGAAAGTAAGTCCGTATCAGCATTGCTCTTGTCAAACTTATATGTTTCAGGAGCAGGAATATCATATTTATTGAAGAACTCTGCAGTAAGCCTTTTATCCTTACAAATATTAACTATTTTTTCATCAGAGAGTACAAGCGTTGTTCCAACTGCACTAAACGCATCACGATTTTTCGCCAACAACTCAAACTCGTTTTCAAGTAACGGTATTAAGTAATCTACTCTTTCGTTTCTGCAAATTCTGATAAGTTCATTCAAATAGTCTTCACTGTCTACCCGCGGTACTTTATAGAACTTATCTGCAAAGTGCCTTGCTGCATTTAAATCACTGCAATCTGCCCCTACAATCTTTGCCTGTGTCTTAAGATGATTTATTAACTCTACTCTTTTTCCAATGGATGTAAGAAGTATAACCACTTATCTTTTCCTCAACATTACTTTTCAAGCATTGCTCTGTACTTAATCTCTGCAATCTTCCAATCAGATAGATTATCAATATCCTGAACCTCTGTCTCGTCCACAACATAAGGCACGATGTCACCGAGCATCAGTTTTTTGTTTACCTTGAACGCCTCTGTTTTAAAGAAATAAAACTGCCCGATATCGTGATACTCAGGCTCTAAGTCCTGTGATCTGCTGTCTATAAACTCAGGATAATGGAACACCAATTTACCCTCTCTGACAACGAGTGCTCGCTTGGGAGGATATGAAAATGACACAACGGGAATAAGCGTATCTGCGCCACTTTCCTCAAGTTTATTATAAGCATCCTTTAATTTCTCAGCTGTTACGAAAGGAGCTGTAGGATATATGCAACATCCCACATCAAACTTTTGTCCTCTCTTTTCATACTCTTCAAGTACTTCTAAAAGAACATCATTGGTAGTCGCAAAATCTCCACTGGTTTTTTCACTTCTGTAAAAGGGAACATTTGCGCCGTAAGTCTTTGCTATTTCGGCGATTTCTTCATCATCTGTAGAGACCATTACCTCGTCAAACATTCCTGATCTTACCGCCGCTTCGATGGAATATGCCAAAATAGGTTTTCCTAAAAAATCCTTTATGTTTTTTCTGGGTATTCTCTTACTTCCGCCACGGGCGGTTATAATAGCTATTTTCTTCATAATCTATCCTCAATATCCGATAAATCTACCTACTACCGTATCTCCACAATATACCATTACAAGTATTCCTGCAAGGGATATGAATATAGGTACCGCGATACTTATATATTCGTTTTTATTCTTTCTTATATACTCTATTGCTTTAACAGAAATCACGGGGATTAGTATTGAAATAAATTCTACAAATGTATATCCCTCTATAATAGGATAATTACGAATGAACAATTTTTTCACGATGGCATTTTTCATCGGGATATCCAATGATAAAATCACAAATACCGCCGTTAAAATCATTAATGCAATATTAGTTTTATCCGGTTTTACTTCTATTTCAGTGAGATATATCCACACACTAACCAGAAATATGATCAACCCTTGCAGTCCAATTCCCGGTAGACTCTCTTTATATCTAAACGTTGAAAGCAACTCTGACAGCTGATAATACTTCACTTCAGAAAAGGACGCATATCCATATCCGCCCTTGGATATAAACATGATGAACGAGGGTATGGATGCAATCAAAGCAACCAATCCATATATGCAATACTTTGGCTTATTAACCATGCATATTATCAATACAGTGACAAAAGTCAAAGCAAACTTAGGAATAGATAAGTATGCCAAGCCTATCAGAAATATCACTGCTAAGATCCTGTAAGGTATCGAAACTTTTTCCTGCTTCTGAATTTTCAGGAACAATGCTATCACCGCTATCACAAGCATACTTGCAAAAGAAGCTTTTAATGATCTGATCTCATAGCAAGTAAATATAGCTACCTGCGCAGATATAATAGACGTAACTCCCACTATTCTCACCAACACATCCTCGGTAAGCAACGTCATTAGATATAATGAAGTAGCCACAGAAAACAGTTGGATCAACATAGTACCAATTGTAAATCTCATATCATGGAGCATGCTTAACACCGGTATGATTGATACTATATATAATGCCATTGCCGAAACCAATTGAACTGCTATTTCTTTTTTGTTTTTGATGATTGATTTCTCTTTCATTTAAAGTTTCCCATCTACTATTAAATCCATATAGCACTTCTATAAATTGCAAAATCGCCCAACATGTACATTCCTGCAATTATTGCTACCACTGTCAATATTGAAACTATTATAGCTTTTCTTTCTGTTTTTAGGTTGGCATCTTCTATAACCATTTTCACAAAAAATGCTGACAGCATACTAAACAATATTGAAGAAACGAATAGTATAACCATTGGTGCAGCAAAAACAAGTGCCTTATTATTCCCTACATTTGCAGAATTTATTCTCTCCCACGGAAAATATTTTGTTCCCATGAAGGTTAATAAAAATACGAGTCCCAAAAGAATCCACATTTTTTTGGCGGATGTAAAATATGATTCACAGAGAATCTCATATATCACCCATGCAAATATAACGCCGGCTCCCGCCGCCCCGAACAATATTCCCGAGGCGTAACTTCCTTCCAGGCAAATATCATTGTAATTTGTTATAAGGCCTAAAACTGATTTTATTGAAATTCCACTGCTTGCGACACTTTGCATCATGTGTTCGTCGCTGTATTTTGATATCTCGGTAAGACAAAATCCAGCTCCACACAATCCGATAATAGTCATGCAGATTGCTGCGATCATCCACTTCCTTACAAAAATAGCATGATACACCCCTGCAATTATCAGAGGTAAAAACGCCATCATCACAATAACATTAGCGTCTGCGTTATAGTATAGTTGATAAAGTCTGAAAGGACAAAAGATGTATACTATTGTTCCAAATAATGCAGATATTCGTTCACCTGTACATACTTTTAACGCTATATATGTTCCTATAGTTGTAAGGACGCAACACCATGCGATAAAGATTTTATATGCCGCCGTAATACCAAGTCCCAGATCTTTAAAAAATATAGATATTGACAAAACAGGAACCGCGGAATAAGCAGATGCACTTATGGCATTTACTGCATGCAAACCCCCTCTTTCCGCATAAACATAATCTGTCATTTCCGGAATCAAAGATATGATCGTGCAAACTGCCAAAATTAGGAATATGATTCTTCCACTTTTTTTCACAAACCCATTCTGTTTATCCGGCTCTATTAACTTTTCATTTTCTAATCCGTCTTTATTGGATCTCAGCATTGAGCAACTTCCTCTTGTTTCGCAACCTTACAAAGGCATATACTAACAATCCTATTATAGTAATAGCGCTTATTATTTCTCCAACTCGCCAATACCATGGACTACAGAATTTAATTGTAATTCTTCCGGAAAAGTCTGAAGGAACTATAACTCTTATTACATTATTATAACCTTCAACGATTTCCAGCTCTTCGTTTCCGGAATATGCTTTATATCCTTTATATGCATTGAGTGGTACCTCAATCCAGCTGTCTTTGCCTGAATTATTCTCGCACAAAATCTCTGCGGAAAGTGCACCTTTTTCCTTTTCCTTTATGAGTATGCCATCTCCGACTTCAAATCTATTATACTTATTTAAATCCGGATCCGTTCCATACTTCATATACTGATTTCCCGGAGTGTACCCATTTCCCATTGCCTCCGGATTAGCAAGAAGAATTTGTGATGTCCCGGTGTAATTAGTATTAATTAAAAATATGGAACCTGTAACGATATATATAAACACCGATGTTATGATCAAGTATTTTGCAAAACGATAGTTATTGTCTTTAACATATTTTATTAAATATCCGATAACCACACATGTAAAAGTATATAACCATGCCTGAAATCTGTGTGGATATTCTATGCTTCCAATCAGAGGCATTATTATTTTAGAAGTAGCTTGGATCTTATCCCAAGGAAATATATTTAGTGTTAATACAAACAGCACAAGAGCTGCAATACATGAAGACTTTGCAAATGCAGCCAAACCTGTAAAGTCTTTCTTTACCTTTCTACCAATCCACAATATTATAAATGCAGTCAAAAAAGCCACAGGTATTAATCCAATTCCTAATGAATGAGATGCTTGGGGGCCATTCCATCCCTCATACTTTGAAAACAAAATGAAATGCTGTGCGACATAAAAGCCTTGAGACTGAATCTGTCTTGCTCCTGCATGCTTAATTCCCATATCCTGAGTCAAGTAATAATCTGCGAACGGGATTATAAACCAGGCACATATCGAAAAAGCAAGCATAGCCGCGAAAATAATGCTTCCTAAAGCTTTTCTCTTTATTATTGAAACTATATGCAACAGGCATACTACAATACATACAAAAAGTGTTATTTCGCTTGATAAAACATGGCTCTGTATTACTCCACTAAAGCCTATACCCAATGGCAAAATACGTCTAATCTCTTTTTTAAATGGACTATCACCATCATTATTGTCAAATACAATTCTCCATAAGCCAAGAAGAACTAATGGTAGAAACATCATTGCTGAAGCAACACCTGTCATACCGATATAATAAAATGTATTTAATCTATAGATAGAAAGGGTGTATACGCCACATAGAACTACCCCTGTTTTATAATCTTTAAATATTTCTTTATAACTGTAATATGATATCCATGCAGTAATGATATTTACTGTTACATTAAAAATACTTATTGCTTCCGATACATTATAGCCAATAAGTCTTAGTATTCCCGGAAAATACAAGAATAAAGGACAATAAAAAATTGCATCAGCGTATCCATAGTCCTGAATCCACTGAGGTTCTACTCTGGTAGGAAATATACCTGCTTTTATACTTTCAGAGATTCCTTCTACCCTTAGTAAATGGAATCCCAAATCAGCCCCTGTTGTTATTTTGGCAGAAAAAAACGGTATAGAAGCCAACAGCGAGATTACATTAACTGCTATAAATACTTTTTTATAATTATCAGATATACAACCTTCAGTGCATAGCCTTCTAAAATAAGATAATCCAAGAATAAGGAGGCAAAAGAATAAAGAAGAACATAGTATTTTACTCCAAATTAGATCCGTCTCTGCTATTGATATGTCGGATATATGAATATACCCACCACTATATTCACCCATGACAGAGAATTTATTGTTTGGAAAATAATTAAAACAATCAAAACTAACTGTATCTAAGCCTAAATACGTAATAGCTCCATTAGAAACCAAGCCACCATCTTCATCTATTAAAGTAAGATAGCATCCATAATCAATATCAGAAGTATAATCAAAATAAAACCTCCAGCTACCAAAAGGCAGTTTAAGATTATCTTTTATAATATAATCTTGAGAATCTGCGTTTGATATTACAACATCGTCTATATCTACATCTATATTCTTATTTGGAATTATAAAATGAATTAAACAAAAGATAAAAATAAAAAGAAATACAAGAGATACAATTTTACAGAATATACTATTTCTAATATGTTTAAAAAAATCAGTCAAATCCTATCACCTCTCGAAAATATCAAGTATATAATAGCTTATTTGCTGGTTTTCATCAATAAAAAAGACCGGTCATTAACCGATCTAAAATGCCCAGAGTCGGAATCGAACCAACGACATAAGGATTTTCAGTCCTCCGCTCTACCAACTGAGCTATCTGGGCGAAGTAGCGGGGGCAGGATTTGAACCTACAACCTTCGGGTTATGAGCCCGACGAGCTTCCGGGTTGCTCCACCCCGCGATGATAATAAAAAATCTTCTTTTTTGAAGAAGATGAATGGGTGGAGGTGGATTCGAACCACCGAAGCAAGTTGCAGCAGATTTACAGTCTGTCCCCTTTGGCCACTCGGGAATCCACCCATTTATAAAAGCCGATGGCAGGAATCGAACCTGTAACCTGCTGATTACAAATCAGCTGCTCTGCCAATTGAGCTACATCGGCATTTGTAACTCCAACTGATTTGTAATCAGCTGCTCTGTCTACAATAAGCTTTGCTTATTGTCAAGAATTGAGCTACATCGGCATTTCGGAAAACCGAAATTCAATTCCAAATCCATTCGGATAAATGGAGCCTATAGGGCTCGAACCTATGACCCTCTGCTTGTAAGGCAGATGCTCTCCCAGCTGAGCTAAGACTCCAAAGCGACCCAGGTCGGGCTCGAACCGATGACCTCTGCCGTGACAGGGCAGCGCTCTAACCAACTGAGCTACTGGGCCGGATTAACAAAGTTAATCACTAGGAAAATTATTCCCTGAAAACCGAACACGAATCAACCATCAAGACTTCCTATCTTGAACAAGCCCTCGACCGATTAGTAAATGTCAGCTGAAAGTATTACTACTCTTACACCTCATTCCTATCAACCTCATACTCTCT
>JAEEOO010000071.1 GCA_016284315.1 Lachnospiraceae bacterium
ATCATTTTGGCTGGAAAGATCAAGTAATGAGGTTCGAGGCCGTTAGTTCCTTTGACTGTTAATGTCCACCGGGGACCGAGTCTCATCTAAATGACATTGGGACGGAGTAGGTGGACAAACCACGCCAAACAGAAGCCCTGAGTGACAAATCACAAAATTATTGCAAAAAAACACCCCGCACGAGGCGGGGTGTTCGGCAGAACGATAAGCCGGGTTATGTCTAAGAGCTTGCGCTCCGGGGTGATCATCTATCTAGTGCGACCGTTACCGGCCGCATCAAGCGACCCACCTGAAGGACGGTCGGGCAGACCTTAACCCTTCTGCTTGGTCTTGCTTCGGATGGGGTTTACACGGCCCGCATGTTACCATACGGCCGGTGGTCTCTTACACCACCTTTTCACCCTTACTCCGGCCGGTGGCCGAAGCGGTAATTTTCTGTTGCACTGGCCTGGGAGTCACCTCCACCGGACGTTATCCGGCATCCTGCCCTGCGAAGCCCGGACTTTCCTCACCTGTCTTGCGACAGCCGCGATCACCTGTTCTGCGTCAGTCTTATATTATAATTATGTTAATCGAGATGTGTCAAGACCATCTTACCTGCCACCTTTTTCTTAGAACTTCAATTGGTTCCACAGGTGGGACTACATTAGTTTTTTTTTCTCATTTTTTGAAAGTTCTTTTAATTTTGTTTCAAAGAACTCTTCGTCCACAGGAATCTCAGCCCAGTCATCCTTCCAAGCAGAGATGTATGCCGCATTGGAAATGGAAAGAGAATTAATACCTTCATAACCGTTGGCTATCAGTTCGGTTCCGTCAAGAATAGCGTCCGCAAAGTTATTCAAGATTGCTACATGTCCTTCAGGTTCCGGAGCGGTATATTCCTCATACTCCGACTCAGGAGACTCAAATCCGGTCTTGCATGAAAAGCAGAATTCTCTCTCAGGTACCCTAAGCTTAGTCCACTTAAGCTTTCCGTCTTCTATAACTATCTTTCCTTTGTCGCCTGAAATTTCAAGTCTGTTGGTACCCGGAGCCTCACCTGTTGTGGTGATAAATGTGGCAGTTGCTCCGTTTTCGTATTCGCCATATATCGTTACATCATCTTCTACTGCAATATCATGATATTTTCCGAAAGCACAGAAAGCCCTTACTCTCTTAGGCATACCAAATATCCACTGCCAGAGATCAAGATTGTGAGGCGCCTGGTTTAAAAGGACTCCACCGCCCTCTCCGCTCCAGCTTGCACGCCATGATCCGGAATTGTAATATGCCTGACTACGATACCAGTTTGTTATGATCCAGACCATTCTCTTGAGCTCGCCCAGTTCACCGTTTTGAACTATCTCTCTGGCTCTGGCATAAAGAGGATTTGTGCGCTGATTAAACATGATGCCGAAGACCACTCCGGCCTTCTTTGCTGCTTCGTTCATCTCTCGGACCTTACTTGTGTACACTCCCGCAGGCTTTTCGGTTATTACATTAAGTCCATGCTCAAAACATTTGATTGCGATGGTTGGATGATCATAATGAGGAACTGCGATAAGAACTGTGTCGCAAAGCCCACTGTTTATAAGATCACCCGCGGAAGTAAATCCCACTATTCCTGCATCAAGTTTTTTTGCATTTTCAACTCTGTTTTCCTCAATATCCGCAACTGCAGTCACCTTGATCCTTGGACACTTTCCATCAAGAATGTTCTTTAAATGTCCGGTTCCCATATTTCCGACGCCGATTATTCCAAGTCTTACCATATCCATTGTTTATTCCTCCCCAATGATACCCTTTATTGCATCGCAAGCGGTCTTAAAAGCTGTGAGTGAATCAGGATAGGTATATTTTCCCATCTTCGTTTTCTCATCCCCTTCCAACTTCTCAAAGCCCTTAAATACCGTAAGGTGCGGCTCCACAGTAAGAACATTTCCCTTATACTGCGAGATCAGAAAAGGCAGATTTCCCACACCGCATCCTGCAGGAACAACCGCTCCATCAGACAATGCATCTTTAATGTGCATGTATTCAACATAGGGCTTTAGCATTTCCCAAGCCTCTTTTGTTTCCTGACCGGACTGGATAAAATTGGCGGGATCAAAAACAGCTTTGATCTCAGGAAATTCCCTATGTATTTCGAAACATCTTTTCGCAATGTCCCCGTATATCCCTTTTTCATTTTCATGGCAAAGGATTATCCCAGTACCCTTGACTTCTTTTGCAAAGACAGAAAGTCTCTCGAAGACTTCGTCCTTTCTGCCTTCAGCTTCGTAAAAACTAAACATCCTTATATGGTTGGTTCCGAGGATCTCGCATAGTTCTACGCCGTGCTTAAAACTATCCAGATGCTTTTCAAAGTCATCGGAAAGGGTGATCTTTCCGTAAGGTGAACCAAGCGACCACACTTTGATTCCCGCATCATCAAGCTTTTTTCTTACTTCCTTTGCTTTATCTACGGAAATATCGGCGATATTAGTTCCGTCAACGCCTCTGATCTCCAATAAAGAGATTCCGTTTTCCTTCATTGCCTTTATCTGTTCATCGACCAGATATGAGGCTTCATCCGCAAATGCTGCTAATTTTAACATCTTTTTTTCTCCCAATTTTCAATTGGAACCGGTTCATACTTAGATAGTATCACGTAAGTATTTGCATTAAAATTGCAGATTTTGTATATTATATTGTATATTCTGTCACAAAGAATAAAATAACAGAGAAACGTAGAACAAACTATCTTTAGAGAAAATACAATAAAGACACCCCGTAAAGATAAAGCAAATAACTAAATTGAGGATAACCAATGGATTTTTTAATAGAAAAAGAAGCTGACGGTATTTACACCAGACATGCACGAGAAGAAGACGTTGACGGTGTTGGCTACACCATGCACATCCACGACCGATGTGAGATCTTTTATTTTATAAAAGGGGATGCGGACTATCTTATTGAAGGTTCCGAATACAGCCTTGTTCCCGGAAGCCTTCTTGTTATACGTCCGGGTGAAGTTCACAGGACCAGGCTTAATTCAAGAGGGCTCTACGAAAGGTATGCCATCAATTTCCCCTTGGATATTTTTGACTCCATTGATCCCGAAAATAGGATAATAAAACCTTTTACCGACAGGTCCCTTGGAAAGCACAATCTGTATTACAGGCCTGAATATAAAAAACTTTTTGAAGAGATATGTGAAATAACTGAAGATGACTACGAAAGACGTATTCGGGTATATTCCGCCCTTTTGCAGATAATAACTGACATCGGAAAGGAATTCTCCGAAAGTAAAAAAGAAAAAGCGGGAAAGGACCGTCCTCTGTCCGTCAGGATCATCGAATATATAAACGATCACCTGTCAGAAGAACTGTCAATTCCCGCTATTTCCGAGAAATTTTATATAAGTGACTCCAAGCTGTCCCGCATCTTTAAGCAATACATCGGTGCTTCCCCTTGGGAGTATATCCTCGCAAAAAGACTTATCACAGCCAAAGATCTCATAGATAAAGGGGCCTCTGCCGGTGAGGCAGCTGATAAGTGTGGTTTTAAAGATTACTCTTCATTCTATCGTGCGTACATTAAACGATTTGGGTGCAGTCCCAAGAAGAGCACCTGATAACCGACGGGTGA
>JAEEOO010000072.1 GCA_016284315.1 Lachnospiraceae bacterium
TGCGGTAGCCAAGCAGTATGGTTTCTGGATCACAAAGGAATACACAGAAGCTTACAATATGTTTTGCTGTTCCGGAATTCTTTTTATTTACGAATCTGAAAGACGCGGGGAGACTTTCGTAACGAGGAAGATCTCGCTTGCTGCGAGCAGGATTGCTCATGGCAAACAAGACAAGCTTTATTTGGGAAATCTGGATTCTCTTCGTGACTGGGGATATGCGAAAGACTATGTCGAGTGCATGTGGCTGATATTGCGTAAGCCCTCATTCATGAGTACCATCAATTGAAAAATCCCTGCGTTTTCGCAAGGATTTGGATATAAATGATATTGATCGCACATTGAAAAGTTAAGATCTTTTGTTTATTAAGCTAGGACATTCTTTCTGAATACGGGCTGACCAAGGAAGCAGATCTTCGACAAAATCCAGATTCTTATCTTCCATGTGTTTCGGGATTTCGGAAAGCAGAAGTTCAAAGTACTTATAGGTGTTAACGCAGTTGGCTTTTGCGGTTTCCGCCAGGCTGTACAATACTGCGCTGGCTTTTGCACCTTTGTCGGACTCTATGATCGTGAAGTTCTTCCGGCCGATTGTAAATGGCCTGATAGCCTGCTCGGCAGGATTGTTATCAAGAGGGATATTTCCGTCATCAAGGAACTTTCTTAAGTACTTTTCCTGATTGATGCTGTAGGCTAAGGCTTTGCCGATGTTACTGTTGTGAGTGACCTGATCGTATTTGATTTTTACCCACGCAAAATAGTCGTCAACTTTCTGCTTTAAAACAAGCTGACGTTGTTTGTGGCGGTCTTTAGGTGAAAGATCATCAAATTCATTGTCTGTATGCATGATCTCGGTTATCAGGACGTAAGCCTCCTCGGCTATGGATCCCTGAGCAGCCTTGACGCCTATGGATTTGATGAACTCTGCGAAGGGCCTTCTTGCATGAACCCAGCAACCGGCTATGTTAAGATCCGGACGTTCGTTACCGAGCTTGTGATAGACCTGATATCCATCAGTCACCACTGTTCCGGAGAAGTCTTTTAAGAATTCTCTGGGATGATTGGCATTCCTTGAAGGCTGCCAGTCATACAGGATAATCGGAGGAGATTTCTTTGATTCCCGGTTGCGGTAAACCCACATATAAGTCTTTTTGCCACCGGATACTTTCTTTCCGTCTATGCGCATGACCTTTGTGGGAGTTTCATCGGCATGGATAACCTTGCTGTCATATATGAGTTCATGTAAACGGTCATATATGAGAGACAGGTAAGAGTCAGAACTGTTTATGACCCAGTTGGCCATTGTGTTTGATGAAAGGTTGATGCCGTTTGTCTTGAATGTTCTAGACTGTCTTTCAATTGGAAGTGCATTTACATACTTTCCATTGATTATCGAGGCAACAAGTGAAGGTGTTGCAATGCTGTTGCGGAACAGATCTACAGGTCTTTTAGCCTTGACGATCACACCATTGTTACTCTTAGAAGCATAAACATGTATATGGTGTTCATCTATTATGAATGTTTCGGGTATGATATGAAGTCGCTTGTAGATATCGACAGGAAGTTCTTTATAACCTTCCGGGAACTTCTCCTTGAGTTCCGTATCTGAAAGCCTGTGCTCGATTATGCGGGCAGGAAGACCGTCAAGATCAACATCTCGCTTGCCTTTTGTTTTGGAACGTTTGTAAGAGGATATGATCACTTCGGTGATCTCAGGTTCGGGAAGAGATGGATTGTTAAGAACTTCAGCTTCATTAAAGGATTCAAACATGGAAAGCTGTCCGTCGATACAATTAAGATCACTTTCGGATTTCTTACCGAAGTGACGCTGATTCATTATGCGTATCTGCTCTGTCAGGAGGTTGATCTGATTGATGTTGTCAGCGAGCATGGCATTCGCGTTCTCCAACTGTGACTGAACAGAATCAAGCTGAGACTGCAAAGAAGACACAAGTATGATCAGTGCCTCTTTGTTAAGACTGTTAAGTTGTTCGTCAGTTAACTTGATCATAATGCCTCCGCTGTTTCTTATCTTATGATAGCAAAAATGTAGAGAAATGGCGAATCGGGGAAGTTAAGATATTCGTTAAAATGCCTAGGGATGTAGAGGCGTAAGAAGTCGGATAAGAAGCGTAAAGATAAGGGTTAAAGCAAAAAGAATAAGTGCCATGCAGAGCTTTAAAGACTTAAAGAGCTACTCAGATAAGCCTTTAAAAGCTGTACATAGCACTGATGATAAGGTGGATGTAACGCCTGAAAAAATCTCTGTTTTGCACAAAGAAAAGTTTATAGATTACTTAAGCTGACCGGATAGGCTCGATGTCATGGATGATCGGATCAATAGCAAATCCCTGCATCAGCCAGCGATACTGTTCCCAGGAAAGTGTCCGTAACTCGCTTGAGTTTCTGGGCCATGCGAAATGACCACATTCAACACGCTTGTAGAGAAGGAGAAAACCATCACCTTCCCACAGAAGCCCTTTTATCTTTGAGGCGGAACGACCGCAGAAAAGAAACAGGGTGTTTGGTGAGAATACATTCATCTTGTATCTCTTTTCGATAAGGGCCGCAAGTGAATCGATACCATAACGAAGGTCAGTGTACCCGCATACGACATAGACAGCCGCTATGCTGCCGGGACTTAAATCATTAAGCATGACGCACCGCCTTGATCACGTTACTTATGATATTTGCTGAAGCAGAGGCATCGAATTCTATGGTCATGCCGTTGATGTAGATCCTGGCACAGGAACCGGTTGCAAAAGTTGTACAACTTGCGCGAGTTGTACAATCAGGAATCGGAGCAGTTGCAAAAGTAGTGTTTATTTCAGGTAGTTGAGCAGTGGGTAATGGTAAAGGAACGATATCAGGCAGAGCCTGAGTGACCAGTTCATCTTTTAACTGGCGTTTCCAGTAGAAGAACTTGTACTTGGACAGGTTGTTTTGAAGGCACCATTCAGTGACCGATAATCCGCTGGCCTTTTGCTCGGCAACCTTGGAGATCCAGTCGTTTAGCATGGCTTGATGAATGATAGATTTTGATGACATGAGAAATACCTCCTTGAGAATAATGAAATGGTGATATTATCTCAAGGATGGGGTAAGATAAAAAGGTACTGATGGTTGAGGACTTACGTGGATCGGATAGTCAAACATTAACAGAAACGATAACGGTTTCCGGGCTTGAAGATGCGGGAACGTATACCGGTAATTTATCATTTACGATAGGAAGCGGCTAAAGTGTCAAAAGGTGGTTAAACCACTTTTAGATATTGAGGGGGACCAATAAATAAGGAAGTGTCTATGGCACTTGGAGGTAAAAGAATGGAAAAATTAGTTTGCAACGTGAAAACAATGAGGGAAAAAACGGGATTAACACAGAAACAGTTAGCGGATCACCTGGGGGTAAGTTTATCATGCGTATCGGCATGGGAAGTAGGACGTAATGTTCCTCGTATTGAT
>JAEEOO010000073.1 GCA_016284315.1 Lachnospiraceae bacterium
TATGACCGGAATGTTCCGGCTTCTGCCTCTTCTGGCCTACTCGGATCTTTTGCTGCAGCCCTCCAAGCTGACGAAAATCTCCGCCAAGAAGGTAACGGAGCCCACCGGAGCCGTGCATCAAACCCTTTTGATCCGCCTTCGCATGAGCTCTCCCCTTCCCAAGGATCTTCTGGTAAACAAAAAAGGTGCCCGTCTTTTAGTAGAGAAAAACGAAGCACAACTGGAAATTCCTCTGCTCACCGGAGAACTGAAATACTTCTACAGCAATTACAAGGATTATTACTATCTGCCTGCCGAGGATATGGCAATGCACAAATCCGTTGCCACCTTTGTATCCCCCGAGCATCGCACCCAGGCTACGGCAGCTACCTGCTACACCCGCAAGGAAGGTACTTATCTTCCCCAATGGGATCTTCTCTTTGAGCCGGTGTTCCGCACCTCCTTGGAGGATAAAACCCTCTACTTTGAGCTGACGGATGAGCTCAAGCATTCACCGGAGCAGCTGTATCAATACGCTCTCCATGTTTTAGACTTTTTCCTGCATGAAAGAAAGCGCTGAGATCTCTCTCAGCGCTTTTTCTTATACCTTATCATAATAAAAACTGTTTCTTCTGGTAAATCCAATGTCCCGGTAGGTAATGATCTGCTCTGTACTTCCGATGAACAGACACCCTTTGGGTGCCAGGGAAGCGGCAAACTTCTTGAAAATCTCCGACTTTGCCTCCTCGGTAAAGTAGATCAGCACATTCCGACAAACAATTAGATGATAGTTGGTGGGATAGGCATCCTTTAACAGGTTGTGCTCCTTGAACTCCACGCACTTTTTAATCTCGTCGGAGATCTGATAAGAAGGACCCACCTTGGTAAAGTATTTCGCCTTCAGATCTGCGGGAACTGCTGCCACGCTCTTTTCGTTGTACAGTCCCACCTTGGCCTTGGCGATGACCTGTTTATCAATATCAGTAGCCAAAATGTGGATGTTGGAAAGGGGCAAATGCTTTGACAGCGCCATTACCAGGGAATAAGGCTCGTCTCCCGTAGAGCAGGCTGCGGACCAGATCTTTAAGTTCCGTCCGAACTTGTTGATGAGATCCGGGATCACCTCTTTATCCAGATACTCCCACTGCTCGGGATTGCGGTAAAACTCCGACACGTTAATGGTGAGATAATTGACGAACTCATCAAACTTTTCCTTGTTGCTGCGAAGCAGGCTCACATAGTTTTGATAGCCGTCGATCCCGTTCTTTGTAATGAGGGTATCGATCCGACGCTTCATCTGCTTTTCCTTGTAAGCGTTCAGATCAATCTTCGTCATATCATAGACCGCTTTTTTGAACCATTCGTAATCCATCTGGGGCATAGCATCCTCCGAACTTATCAGATAAAAAAAGAGCGTTTTTCATCTTTGGAATGAAAAACGCCCCTCTTAAAGTCTTAATTACTCGTCTTCTTCCTCGCTATGAGCGATCACTGCATCGCTATCTACAGATACAACATCTGCATCGGAATCGTCTGCTGCTTCTGCTGCAGGCTCTTCAGTCTTCTCAGGAGCAAGAAGGGCTTTCATACTCAGGCTGATCTTATGATCTTCGGGATTGAAGTCAACAACCTTAGCGGTAACTTCCTGTCCGGTGGTAAGAACGTCAGCTGGCTTGCCGATACGATCCTTGGAGATCTGGGATACGTGAAGCAGTGCGTCCACGCCCGGAAGCAGTTCGATAAATGCACCGAAATCAGTCATTCTGGCAACTTTACCTGTAACTTCATTGCCAACTGCATATTTTGTTGCTGCATCCTTCCAAGGATTTGCATCGTCAAACTTTAAGGAAAGAGCAATCTTGTTACCATTGATCTCCTTAATCAGAACATTCAGTTTATCACCAACTTTGAATACTTTCTTGGGATGTTCAACTCTTCCCCAAGACATTTCAGAGATATGAAGCAGACCATCTGCTCCGCCAAGATCGATAAACGCACCAAAGTCAGTTACATTCTTAACGGTACCTTCAACAACATCGCCCTCTTTAATCTTAGCAAAAAGCTCTTTCTGGAGTTCTTCCTTCTGAGCGGCAATCAGCTGTCTGCGATCTCCGATGTATCTTCTTCTCTTAGGATTATATTCACTGATTACAAATTCAATCTCCTGACCGGCAAATTTGGAAAGGTCTTTCTCATAGGTATCAGAAACAAGGCTTGCCGGGATAAAGATTCTAACTTCATCAACAATAACACTCAATCCACCATCAAGCACCTGTGCAACTGTAGCCTTAAGCACTTCATGATTGTTGTAAGCTTCCTCAATTCTCTTGTTGCCTCTGTCTGCTGCAAGGCGCTTATAGGTAAGAAGAACCTGACCCTCACCATCATTGACTTTTAAGACCTTAACTTCCATAGTGTCACCAGGCTTAGCAACAGTAAGCAAATCTACACTGGAATCATTGGTGTATTCATTCTTTGTAAGAATACCGTCTGACTTGTATCCGATGTTCAGAATGATTTCATCCGGCTTAACATCGATTACAGTGCCCTCGACTACCTCTCCTGCATGTATTGTCTTTAATGATTCCTCCAACATTTGTTCAAAAGTTAATTCTGACATAATTTTGAACCTCCTCGATTAATTTGTTTGGGGTGGAAGCCCCCGCTGTAATACCCACTAGGCGGACAGTTGTCGGTAAGACCAAACTCAAGTCATCCAGTGTCTGTATATAATAGGTGTTTGCACATTCCTGGCTGCAGATCTCATACAGCTTTCTTGTATTGGAGCTGTGCTTGCCTCCTATTACGATCATTACGTCAGCTCTTTTTGCCAGTTCTTTTGCGGCTTGCTGACGTTCTTGTGTTGCGTTACAGATAGTATTCACAACAGTACCATTATAACCGCTTTGTGAATAGATTTCAACTATATTATCAAATTTGTTGTAATTATACGTGGTCTGAGCAACAAGAATTCCCCGTTTTTTGTCATCAAAGTTTATTTTTTGCGCTTCTTCGGGAGTTTCCACTACAATTGCCTCTCCATGGCACCATCCGCAGATACCTTCGACCTCCGGGTGTCCGGGATTTCCTGCGACGTAAATCTGGTTTCCGGCGAGGCTCCCCTCTTCCACGACGCGGTGGATGCGTTTCACGAAGGGACAGGTGGCATCAATACATTCGATGCCTTTGCTCTCAATGATCTCGATGATCTCTTTGGGAACGCCGTGAGCACGGATGACAACGGCAACGCGTTCGCCTTCCGAAGGGGTAAGGGCGAGGAGCTCGTCCTTCGTATTGAGCACTCGTACGCCTTGTTCTTCAAGTTCTTTGACAACCTCTTCGTTGTGAACGATGGGCCCGTAGGTATATATTGTCTTGCCTGTTTTAAGTTGTTCTTGTACGGTATCTACTGCGCGTTTTACGCCAAAGCAAAAGCCGGCGTATTTCGCAAGTTCTACGTTCATAAGGGCTCCTAGTCAACTCGGGGCCAGGACCGGAAGCTCTTTCTGGTAACCTTTCGACCCAGAAAGAGCATCCGGCCCTTCCCCTCGAGGTATTGGTTGTA
>JAEEOO010000074.1 GCA_016284315.1 Lachnospiraceae bacterium
TGAGGTTGATAGGAATGAGGTGTAAGAGTAGTAATACTTTCAGCTGACATTTACTAATCGGTCGAGGGCTTGTTCAAGATAGGAAGTCTTGATGGTTGATTCGTGTTCGGTTTTGAAGGAACAAAAAAGGAATGAATTCTGCAAGCAGAATTCAAACCCTCATCGCAGAATACGCGATGAGGAATAGTCCTCCGCTACGCTTCGGCTAGCACTCACGACTTTGTAAACAAAGTCGTTGCTGCTATCGCGTTTGTAGAGGACACAAACGCGACTATTCCTCGATAGCTCAATGGTAGAGCACTCGGCTGTTAACCGAGTTGTTGTAGGTTCGAGCCCTACTCGGGGAGCTTTTAGTATATTCGGATCTTTAGCTCAGTTGGTTAGAGCAACCGGCTCATAACCGGTCGGTCCTGGGTTCGAGTCCCCGAAGATCCACTAAAATAATTCAATATGGCCCAGTAGCTCAGTTGGTTAGAGCGCTGCCCTGTCACGGCAGAGGTCATCGGTTCGAGCCCGACCTGGGTCGCTAAGAGATTCCTAAATTAAGGAATCTCTTTTTTTTTAATTCGCAATTTTCGAGAAGATCTTAGCATAGTATTTCTACTTGCATTTTCCTTTACGTGCTACTATTTATAAAGAAACCTGTAATATCTGTTTATTCTTATTTGGAGGGTAGAGAAAATGGATTACGTTTATGAAATGCCGGCAGAAATGCTGAAGGAATGTGACAAGAAGGGTACGGTAGAGCGATTTGAGTACGACACCAATACCTATGATGAAGGAAACAACAAGCCTTTAAAGAAAGGGGCATGGGTTTATCTTCCTTACGGATATGATGATTCAAAGAAGTATAATGTCCTTTATCTTCTTCACGGGGGCGGAGTTACAGAGGACTGGTGGTTTAAGATGTTCCCTGATACCGTAACTATTCTTGATAATTTCTTTGCTGCCGGAAAAGCGGACGGATGTATTATCGTTACGCCTACTTACTACAGGGGTGATGTTAATGAAGATGCAGAGTATGTAACCGAGCATTTCCACATTGAACTAAGAAAGGACCTTATTCCTGCTGTTGAAAAGCATTATTCAACATATGCCAATGGTGATGTTACGGAGGAGAACCTTGTTAAGACCAGAGACCACAGAGCTTTCGCAGGTCTGTCTCTCGGATCTATGACAACCTATCGTGCTGCTCTTTACAATAACTTTGACCTCTTTGCTTGGTACGGACCTTTCTCAGGTTGCTGCGGTCCTAAGGGGGATCATGATCTTGAAGTAAAGAGAATTACTGAAACTCTTAAAGCCGGTGCAAAGAAGGGACTTGATGTTAAGTTCATGTTCTGCGCTAATGGCGATAAGGATATTGCATTTAATGATCAGAGTGATGTCATGAGCAAGGTACTTTCTATCTGCCCTGAATTAACTGATGGTGTTAACTATGATTTCTATGTTATTCCCGGTGGAGTACACGATATGAAGGCATGGCAGCTTCATCTTTATCATGCTCTTCAGGTATTCTTTAAGTAAGCTCTTCATGACTAATTCTAGATACTAAGAATAGAATATACCTTATGACATACTTATAGTCATACAAAAAGACCATGTACCGATTAAGATACATGGTCTTTGTTTTATGTATGTTTAATTTAAAACGTCATCTTAGAGTTTAAAGAATGAAACTGCCTCACGCATTTCTTCATTAACATTTCTCATTTCAGTAGTAGCGGACTGGGTATCCATGCAGGCGTCTGTAACGGTCTGACAGGATGCGGCAACTTCCTGAGCGGAAGCTCCGAGCTCTTCTGAAATAGCACCAAGATCTGATGTAGCATTTGTAAGCTCTGTCTTGATGCTGTCAAGCTGACTTGTCATCTGTCTGATAGTATCGATCTCGTTAATTGAGATCTCTACAGAATCGGAGAGAAGATTGAATTTGCTCTGGGCATTTTCAATATCAGTCTGCTCTGTAGTGATAACTTCGTAAACTCGGTTAGAGATTTCAACAGTTCCATTTGACTGAACGATGACGTTCTCTATGATCTGTCTGATCTCCTTAGCGGATTCGGCAGAGGAGTCAGCAAGATTTCTGATCTCATCAGCAACAACCGCGAATCCTCTTCCTGCTTCTCCGGCTCTTGCTGCTTCAATGGAAGCATTAAGTGAAAGCAGGTTGGTCTGGGCTGCGATGGATTCGATTGCCTGAATCGCTGTGTTGATGCTTGAGATAGCTTCATTTGTCTCGTTGATCTTGGCAGTGATCTCTTCCATAGCTTCAACGGATTCTTTGGATCCGGCATATACCGCATTCATGCAATCTGTAGCTTCATTGTTGGCACCCTTGATTGTTTCGGATGCTTCATAAAGTTTCTGAACATTGCTGTTGAGCTGTTCAATGTTTTCACCAAGATCAGCTGCCTTTTCTGCCATAGTCTGGGCATTCTCGGCAACGCTCTGGGATGTCTCGGCAACTTCGTTAACCGCAGTGTTGATCTGAGATACGGATTCAACGTTATTATTGGTCTTCTCGTCCACGCTGATGATGGATTCATCAAGAGTAACGGCAGCATTTTTAACTGAACCAATGGATTTATTAAGCGCATTTCTGAGAGCGTTGAAGGATCCAAGTATACTCGAGGTTTCCCTAATGCCACTTTTTGTGTTGCATTCTGCGGTGACATCACCGGTGCTCAACTGGTCGAGGGCTTTTGAAAGTTTTACCAGAGGACCTGCGATAACCCGGGACAGGATAAATGCAAGTGCTGTAAATAGTGCAACACATATTACGCAAACAATGATGATCAGTAGTCTTATTGCTGTAATGGATGAAACTACATCGTCATAATCCGAGGTAAGTACGGCTATATAATTTTCGCCGGCACCTATGTAGTATGCCGCATACTTGATCTTCCCACCATTCTCGTATTCAAGAACTTCGGGAGCGGGGTGCTGTCCGTTAGCGATATCTCCTAACAACTTATTTACTGCAGCGTTTTCTACTGTAGTTCCCATTTTTTCTTCTTGTGGATGGTACAGGAAGGTTCCGTTTTTATCCACAAAATAGACATAAGCGGTAGGAAAACCGAGTGACGATACATCTGATATTGCAGAAGCTATGGAGCTAACGTAAAATGCACCACCGACAAGTCCGATGGGTTTACCATTGTCATATACGGGAGCGTATATAGACATGATGAGCTGACCGGAAGCGGGACTTGTGATAATACCTGCGTTAAAGACACCGTCCTTATTGGCAGAAAGAGAATTTTGAAGGCTTGTAAGACCGTCCTCTTTTCTAAGAGTGATACCTATCATATTCTCATTGGGATGGGTTAGGACAGTTGTGCCCCAGTCAGCGATATAGAGGCCTTCCCATCCTTCAAGCCTTCCGAAATACTCAAGAGTATACGCCTGAGCATCTGCTTGAACTACCGAATTGTCACGATTTAAAAGGGCCTCCTTTACTATAGGAGCAGAAGCATATCCTTGTAACAGAGTTTCGTTTTTGGTAACGATGGTGTCAAAGGATGAGCCGACATTCGTAATGATCTGGATAAATGAATTACGTGAGTTTTTTGTAATGCCGGCGCTGCTTCGGTTAATTGAAATGAGGCCGATGGTAAGAGACGAGATTAAAATGGGGATTACAACCAGCAAGATCAAGGTTACTGTGATTGAAATTTTTCCCTCTTTAACCTGTGTCTGACCGTGTGTAGAACTTGAAGAGCTGTTTATAGTGCTTGCATCCATAATACTAGTCTCCTTTACTATAAAATTGTATATAATATTATAGTACTCAAGTAAGAATATTTCTACTATAAATAAAATAAATAAATATTTTCAGTATAATTCAAAGCTACTGAAGGGCTCTTGTTTAGGCAATTTCAGCGACTTATTCAAATGGTAAAAAAGTTTGACAAAAAAATAACTTTTTTTCTTGCTTTTAAAAAATCTTATGATATTATAGTTATGTGCGCTCAAAAATGATAAAAGCGTATACTCATTTATACACTATTATATATTTTATTTAGGAGGAAACAAACAAATGGCAAAGAAGTGGGTCTATATGTTTAGCGAAGGCGACATGACCATGCGTAATCTTCTCGGCGGTAAAGGTGCAAACCTTGCAGAGATGACCGGTATTGGTCTTCCCGTTCCCCAGGGCTTCACTATCACAACTGAGGCTTGTACTCAGTACTATGAGGATGGTCGTAAGATTAACGACGAGATCATGGGTCAGACCATGGAGTATGTAAAGAAGATGGAGGAGCTTAACGGCAAGAAGTTCGGCGACCTTAAGAATCCCCTCCTTGTTTCCGTTCGTTCAGGTGCTCGTGCATCAATGCCCGGTATGATGGATACCATCCTTAACCTTGGATTAAACGACGAGGTTGTAGCTGCTATGATCGCAGGCAACCCTGATCCTGCTTTTGAGCGTTTCGTATATGACTCATACAGACGTTTCATTCAGATGTTCTCTGACGTCGTAATGGAAGTTGGTAAGAAGTATTTCGAGCAGCTCATCGACGCTATGAAAGAGAAGAAGGGCGTTAAGTTTGACGTAGACCTTACCGCTGCAGACCTTAAGGAGCTCGCTGAGCAGTTTAAGGCTGAGTACAAGAAGCAGCTTGGCAAGGATTTCCCTTCAGATCCCGTAGAGCAGCTCAAGCTTGCTATCGAGGCTGTATTCCGTTCATGGGATAACCCTCGTGCAAACGTATATCGTCGTGACAACGACATCCCTTACTCATGGGGTACCGCAGTAAACGTTATGCCCATGGTATTCGGTAACCTTAACAACGAGTCAGGTACAGGTGTTGCATTCACTCGTGACCCCGCTACCGGTGAGAAGAAGCTCATGGGTGAGTTCCTTAAGAACGCACAGGGCGAAGACGTTGTTGCAGGTGTTCGTACTCCCATGCCTATCGCACAGATGGAGCAGGAGTTCCCTGAAGCTTACGCTGAGTTCATCAAGGTTTGCGAGACCCTTGAGAACCACTATCATGATATGCAGGATATGGAGTTCACCGTTGAGAACAAGAAGCTCTACATGCTTCAGTGCCGTAACGGTAAGAGAACTGCACAGGCTGCACTTAAGATCGCTTGCGACCTCGTTGATGAGGGACATAAGACTCCCGCTGAGGCAGTTGCAATGATTGATCCTCGTAACCTTGACACACTCCTTCATCCTCAG
>JAEEOO010000075.1 GCA_016284315.1 Lachnospiraceae bacterium
TTACGGTCAAGAGTCGCACCAACCACCTCACCATCGGTGAAGAGGATTGCTGCGGGTCCGTCCCAGGGCTCCATCATGGTAGCATAATAATGATAGAAATCCTTTCTCTCCTGTTTCATGAAGCCATTGTGCTTCCAAGGCTCGGGGATCGCTATCATCATAGCAAGGGGAAGGTCCATTCCGTTCATGTAGAGAAACTCTAAGGTATTGTCAAGCATTGCGGAGTCTGAACCTTGTGTTGAAATTACGGGGAAGATCTTGTCGGCGTCTTCTTCGGAAAATGCAGGAGTCATGGTCTCCTGGCGGGCCAGCATACGGTCCGCGTTGCCACGGATCGTATTGATCTCGCCGTTGTGCGCTATCATTCTGTAGGGATGCGCACGATTCCAAGAAGGCGTTGTATTCGTAGAAAATCTTGAATGTACAAGGGCAATGGCGGTCTTGTACTCCTTGCTCCTAAGGTCATCATAGAAAGCACGAAGCTGACCAACCAAAAACATGCCCTTGTAAACAATGGTTCTTGAAGAAAATGAACAAATATAGGTGTCTTCTGAGCTTTGCTCAAACTCACGTCTTACAACGTAAAGTCTTCTGTCAAATTCAAAGCCTGCGGGAGTATCAAGAGGTCTTCCCACAAAGCATTGCGCAATGTAGGGCATGCAGTCAGCGGCAGCTTTTCCGAGGATACCGGGCTGAACCGGAACCTCTCTCCAACCCAAGAAAGGAAGACCTTCTTTTTCAAGTATTACTTCCAGCATGCGCTTAGCGAAGGTTCTCTTAAGCTTATCTTGAGGAAGAAAGAACATTCCGATTCCGTAATCGCCCTTGTCCCCGATTTGAATGCCTGCTGATTCTGCACTTTTCTTGAAAAAGCTGTGAGATATCTGAAGGAGGATTCCGACACCGTCTCCGACCTGACCGGTCGCATCTTTTCCGGCGCGGTGCTCAAGCTTTTCCACTATATTCAGAGCATCATCAAGCACGCGGTAGTCTGCTGAGCCATCGATATTTACTATCATTCCTATTCCGCATGCGTCGCGCTCCAAATCCTGAGTCCAAATACTGTCGTTTACGTATTGTCTTTGATTAGCTTGGGTACTGCTCATTTTATTTGACACCTCTAATTATTTTATCGAAGGGAGAAAAGCATCTCTCCGTAGGTAGGATAAGGCAGATAACTCTCAGGGATCATGCTCTCTGCCACATCTACATAAGAACGGAGAACTTCCATGTCGTTAAGTACAACTCTCTGGTAGAATGCTGCGCACTCAAGTGCGTCGGTCTTTTCCTCTGCAGCCTTGGTATCCTCTGAAAGCTTATCAAGTGCTCTCAAGATCTTGCCTGACAGGCAGTCAAGCTTCTGTGCGATATGCGTTTCAATAGCACAAGGTGAATCGGGAAGGAGAGCCTTCTTCTTTGCAGCTTCCTCAGCAACTGCTGTGGTGTAGCTGATAAGACCATCCAGAAAATCTTTTCTTACCATTTCCTGTAAGGTAAGGGACTCGATATGTCTTGTCTTTGAATAGTTCTCAAGGAGGATCTCATATCTTGAGAAGATCTCTTCCTTGGTGAAGATCTTGTGCTTGGTGAAGAGTTCGATGCTCTTTTCAGAGATCCATCTGGGCATTGCATCGGGAAGGCTCTTAAGGTTATCAAGTCCTCTTCTTTCTGCCTCTTCAACCCACTCCTCGGTATATCCGTTTCCGTTAAATACAACCTTTTTGTGCTCAAGAAGGAGCTTCTTTAAGAGCTCGCGAACCTTGGTCTCAAGTTCAGCTTCTGGAACATCCTTAAGCTCTTCGTAGATTCTTGCAAGAGCCTCTGCTACTGCGGTGTTAAGTACGATGTTTGCGTTAGCAACAGAAATTGCTGAACCGGGCATACGGAACTCGAACTTGTTTCCTGTAAATGCAAAAGGTGAAGTACGGTTTCTGTCGGTGGTATCCTTCATGATGTGAGGAAGAACTTCTGCTCCCATCTCCATCTCGGTCTTGCCGGCGCCGGTGAACTCTCTTCCCTCTTCGATGGACTTAAGAACTTCTGCAAGCTCATCACCAACGAATACTGAAATGATTGCCGGAGGTGCCTCGTTAGCACCAAGTCTGTGGTCGTTTCCTGCGGATGCAACGGAAACACGAAGAATATCAGCGTACTCATCAACAGCTGAGATAACTGCCATTAAGAATACGAGGAATCTTATGTTCTCAGCAGGCTTCTTTCCGGGATCTAAGAGGTTTACTCCGGTATTGGTCTGGATGGACCAGTTGTTGTGCTTACCTGATCCGTTTACGCCTGCGAAAGGCTTCTCGTGAAGGAGACAGGCAAATCCGCGCTTGTCGGCAACCTTCTTCATAACTTCCATGGTGAGCTGGTTGTGATCTACAGCTACGTTAGCGGTCTCAAATACAGGAGCAAGTTCGTGCTGTGAAGGAGCTACCTCGTTGTGCTTTGTCTTAGCGGGAACGCCAAGTTTCCAAAGCTCTTCATCAAGATCATGCATGTAAGCAGATACCTTGGGTTTAAGAACACCGAAGTAGTGATCTTCCATCTCTTGTCCCTTGGGAGCGGGTGCACCCATAAGAGTTCTTCCGCAAAGGAGAAGGTCTTTTCTTTGCATGTAAAGGTCCTTGTCGATGAGGAAGTATTCCTGCTCAGAACCAATGGTTGTTGATACTCTTGTTACGTCCTTGCTTCCAAGAAGGTGAAGAACCTTAACTGCCTCTTTTGAAAGAGCCTCCATTGAACGAAGGAGAGGGGTCTTCTTATCAAGAGCTTCACCGCCGTATGAGCAGAATGCTGTAGGAATATAGAGCGATCCATCCTTTATGAATGCAGGAGAGGATGGATCCCATGCTGTATATCCGCGAGCCTCGAAGGTTGCTCTTAAGCCTCCTGAAGGAAAGCTTGATGCATCGGGCTCACCCTTTACAAGTTCCTTTCCTGAGAATTCCATTATTACGCTTCCATCGGAATCCGGTGAAAGGAAACTGTCGTGCTTTTCGGCTGTTAAGCCGGTCATGGGTTGGAACCAATGGGTAAAGTGTGTTGCACCGTGTTCCATTGCCCATTCTTTCATTGCAGCTGCTACTGCGTTTGCCACATCAAGTTCGAGATGTGTTCCGTTTTCGATTGTTTTGTGAACTGCTTTATATACATCCTTGGGCAGGCGCTCGCGCATGACTTTGTCACTGAATACGAGTTGGCCATAGATGTCAGTTACTTGCTTTCCGTTTTCCATAATAATCATTCCTCCAAAAAAATATATTTACTGTCCAGATGCACCATAGTTGCTGAGTACTCGGGCGGAAGGGTCATTTACATTGCAACCCTCCCACTCGCGATTTGGCATCCAGAAATCAACTACCATCTCTGACTGGCCGTGATAGTACTCTTCGAAGATCTCGCGATACAATAAAGACTCTTTTGTAAAGGGCCGGGCGTGGGTGTATTTCTTTATACGCTTCTCATACTCGTCTTGAGTGTATGTTTGTTCGGCCAGATCCATAAGGTCGTCTCTTAAGGAGTGGCCAACGGCATCGGAAAAGGCTGCCTTTTCTCTCATGAGGATTTCCCATGGAATGAACTGGTCTTTCTCAAATGCGTGTCTGAGTAAATATTTTCCGATTCCGTATGTGTTTAACTTTCTTTCGGGATCGATCTCCATTACGTACTTTACGAAATCAAGATCTCCGAAAGGTACTCTGGCTTCAAGAGAGTTTGCTGAGATGCATCTGTCCGCTCTTAAAACGTCGTACATGTGAAGCTCGCGAACTCTCTTTTTTGCTTCCTCCTGGAAGGCTTCTGCTGAGGGAGCAAAGTCAGTGTACTTGTAACCGAAAAGCTCATCGGATATTTCCCCCGTTAATACAACACGTACCTCTGTGTTTGCTCTGATCCATTTGCACAAAAGATACATTCCGATGGAAGCTCTGACCGTTGTGATGTCGTAAGTACCGAGAGCTTTGATAACAGGTCTTACCGCATCCACCACATCCTGCTTTGAAATAATGACTTCGTGGTGATTACTTCCGATGTAATCAGCAACTTTTCTCGCATACTTAAGATCGATGGCGTCGATATCCATTCCGATTGCAAAAGTCTCGATGGGTTTTTTCCACTTCGCAGCCGCAATGCCACATACCAACGATGAATCAAGTCCGCCCGAAAGAAGGAAACCAACGGGTACATCCGCTGAAAGTCTTTTTTCAACACCGCGGATCAGTTTATCGTGTATGTTCTTCGCGATCACTTCGATCTCTTCTTCAACTGTTTCCGGTTTCTCAGCGGAACTTTCACCCTTTCCGCTTTCTGTCATATCTCTGTAGGAGATAAATTCTCCGCCCTCATAATAATGTCCGGGAGGGAAAGGCTTTATCCTGTCGCATACATCTGTGAGGGCTTTGGGCTCGGACGCGAAGATGATGTTTCCTTTCTCATCGTATCCGTAGTACAAAGGACGTATTCCGATAGGATCCCTCGCCGCTATGAATTCATCCTTTTCCGCATCGTAGATAACACATGCAAATTCTGCATCGAGAAACGCAAACATTGCTGTTCCCAGTTTCTCGTACAAGGGAAGGATGATCTCGCAGTCACTTCCTGATTCGAATGTTTCTCCAAGTGACTCAAGATACCTCTTTAAAAAGGTAAAGCCGTAAAGTTCTCCGTTACATACGGCCATATTTCCGTTTCTTACAAAGGGCTGCATTCCGCTGGGTGAAGGACCCATGATTGAAAGGCGGTTAAAGCCCATTACACCTGCGATGTTAGAATTTCGGTTATTATTATTGAAATTTCGGATATTATTAACCTTTCTCTCAACTTTCATAACCCGATCCATATCAGGACCTCTGTCTTTCATCCGGGCAAGCATTTCGATCACTTGTTGCTCGTCCGCATCACCTGTGTAAGTAAGTATGGCGCACATAACTTGCTCTTCCTTTCTTCTAGTTTTTTATTTATATAGCAACCGCGTGTGCTAAAAGACACCACACGCGGCGCGATACTCCGTATGAACAACGAATTAATTCATTTCGTTGTTCATGCGAGTTACAAAGTACGTAACTCGCATCGCTAACTATTCAACATCCTGTAAAGCCAGGAAATCTTCTTCACCTGTTCTGATCTTGACTACCTTGTCTACGCTGTAAACGAAGATCTTACCATCACCGATATGTCCGGTGTAAAGGGTCTTCTTAGCAGTCTCGATAACATCTTCAACAGGGATCTTGCTGACAACGACTTCAACCTTAACCTTGGGAAGAAGTGTTGCATCGGTTTCAACTCCTCTGTAGTATTCGCCGGCACCCTTCTGGATTCCGCATCCCATTACCTGGGTAACAGTCATTCCGGTTACACCAAGATCGTTCATTGCCTTACGAAGTGCGTCATATCTAGCGAGCTTAGCAATGATAACAACTTTGTGAATACCGGTATCGAAGTGCTCGGTAGCTCTCATAACAGGAACTGCAGCATCTTTCTGAGCCTTGGTAGCTTCGAGATAATCCTTTGAACCAAGATCGGTGTTCTCGTTTACGCTCATCTCAAGAGTATTGGAAACATCCATGATAGCGAATCCTGAGTAAGCGGATGCAAGGCCGTGCTCGGTAGCATCAAGACCTGTGATCTCCTCCTCCTCTGAAACCCTGAGGCCAACTATCTTCTTGATAACAAAGAAGGTTACGGTAATGGTAAGAGCTGTCCAAGCTGCTACAGAACCAAATCCGATAAACTGAATTCCGAGAAGCTTAAGTCCGCCACCGTAGAAAAGACCAACCATCTCGTTTCCTGCTGAGTCAGCGATTGAATATCCGGGAGCAGTGTTGGTAGCGAAAAGTCCAACTGCAAGAGTACCCCAGATACCGTTTAAGCAGTGAACTGCAACTGCACCAACGGGATCGTCAACGTGAAGCTTGTAATCAAGGAACCAAACACCGAAGCAAACAAGAAGTCCGGCAATGATACCGATTATTGAAGCACCAAGTGCATCGGTTACATCGCAGGGAGCGGTGATTGCTACAAGACCTGCGAGTGAAGCGTTAAGACACATTGAAACATCGGGCTTACCATATTTGATCCAGGTAAAGATCATACAGGTAACGGTTGCAAGTGCAGGAGCAATTGTTGTGGTAACAAATACTGAAGCAAGCTGCTCTACTGAAGAACAAGCTGCACCGTTGAATCCGTACCAGCCAAGCCAAAGGATAAACACACCAAGAGCTGCAGCGGTAAGATTGTGTCCGGGGAAAGCGTTAACCTTTGTTACTTTTCCGTTCTTGTCCTTTACGAACTTACCAATTCTGGGACCAAGCATTGCTGCTCCGATAAAAGCTGAGATACCACCAACCATGTGGATACAGGTTGAACCTGCGAAATCATGGAAGCCGATCTGTGAAAGCCAGCCGCCTCCCCAAGTCCAGTGAGCCTCGATGGGATAAATGACTGCTGAGATAACTGCTGAATAGATGCAGTATGAAAGGAACTTTGTTCTCTCTGCCATTGATCCTGAAACGATGGTTGCTGTGGTTGCACAGAACACAAGGTTAAATACGAAATTGGACCAGTCAAAATTTGCGTAGTTAGTAAAAATATCAAATCCGGGCTTTCCGATGAGTCCTACAACATCCTCACCAAGGAGAAGACCAAAACCTACAAGAATAAAAACAACAGTACCGATACAGAAATCCATCAAATTCTTCATTATGATGTTTCCTGTATTCTTTGCTCTGGTAAAACCTGCTTCGCACATCGCGAAACCTGCTTGCATCCAGAACACCAGCGCAGCTCCTATCAGGAACCATACGCCAAAAACTTTTTCATCGATCAACCCTAGGACATCACCCATAATCATGCACTCCTTTTCGTTAAGTTATTCAAGGTTGTTGCTACTATCAAAAAAGGCGACGCATAGGGACATTGTGCACTTGATGCCCCTTTGCATCGCCTTTTATAGCCATATATAGTTTTATATATATACAATTCTGGCCTTTTACAGGTTTGAATTTCTATTTAACAGATAATGTGTTTATAGTTTTCTGTTAAACAAAAAGGGCGCCTTAACCATTGTTAAGACGCCTTTGCCTTGAATTGTATACAAATATACACGTGGTTTTTTTATTTGTCAACATGTCTGATTAAAATTTTTATCCAATGTCAACAAATAGTTAAAATCCATCAATTTTTTAACCGAGCTGTTTAAGCGATGCCTCTACAAATCCCATGAAGATAGGATGGGGCTTGTTGGGACGGGACTTAAATTCGGGATGGAACTGAACGCCGATCATGAAAGGATGATCCTTTACTTCAACAGCTTCAACAAGTCTCTCATCAGGTGAAAGACCGCAGATCACGAGACCATTATCTGTAAGAGTCTCTCTGTAATCATTGTTAAACTCATATCTGTGACGATGACGTTCATCGCAAGAATCGCTACCGTAGCACTTCTCCATAAGAGAACCTTTGGTTATCTTGCAAGGATAGCTTCCGAGACGAAGGGTACCGCCCTTAGCGATATCCTCAGACTGGCCGGGCATAAAGTCGATTACCTTGTGCTTGCATATCTCGTTGAACTCACCGGAGTTTGCATCCTCGATACCTGCCACATTTCTTGCATATTCAATAACTGCGATCTGCATTCCGAGACATATTCCAAAGTAAGGGATCTTCTTCTCTCTTGCATATCTTGCAGCTGTGATCATTCCTTCGATACCTCTGTCACCGAATCCACCGGGTACAAGGATACCGCTGACTCCCGAAAGAACACTGTCCGTATTGTCTGCAGTCAAAGTCTCTGAATCGATCCACTCTATCTTAACCTTTGCACCGTGATGGAATCCTGCATGTGCAAGAGCTTCCATGATAGAAAGATATGCGTCATGAAGCTGAACGTACTTTCCGACAAGTCCGATCTTTACTTCTTTCTTTGCTTCCTCGATCTGCTTAACCATGTTGACCCACTCGGTAAGATCGGGCTCTTTTGCATCAATATTGAGTTCTCTGCAAACTACATCAGCAAGCTTAGCTTTTTCAAGCATAAGGGGAGCCGCGTAAAGACTGGGAAGAGTGCGGTTCTCGATTACGCAGTCCTCCTTTACGTTACAGAACATGGAAATCTTTTTAAAGATAGACTCCTCCAGCGGCTCATCACATCTAAGGACTATAATGTTGGGATGAACGCCCATTCCCTGAAGTTCCTTAACGGAATGCTGCGTAGGCTTTGACTTGTGCTCATCGGATCCATGAAGATAAGGAACGAGAGTAACATGAATGAAGAGGCTGTTCTCCTTGCCTACTTCAAGTGAGATCTGACGTGCTGCCTCAATAAAAGGCTGTGACTCGATATCACCAATGGTTCCACCAATCTCGGTGATGACAACATCAGCGTCAGTCTTCTTACCTACTTTATATACGAATTCCTTGATCTCGTTGGTGATGTGGGGAATTACCTGAACTGTTGATCCAAGGTATTCTCCTCTTCTTTCCTTATTAAGAACATTCCAATAAACCTTACCGCTTGTAAGGTTTGAGTACTTGTTTAAGTTCTCATCGATGAATCTTTCATAGTGACCAAGGTCAAGGTCTGTCTCCGCACCATCATCGGTAACAAAAACTTCACCGTGCTGATAAGGACTCATGGTACCGGGATCCACATTGATATACGGATCAAGTTTCTGAGCTGCAACCTTTAACCCTCTTGCTTTAAGCAAACGACCAAGTGATGCTGCCGTGATTCCTTTTCCAAGTCCTGAAACAACTCCCCCCGTAACGAATACGTATTTTACAGACATACTTTCTCCCTTCTAAAAAACAAATAAGAAATGACTACGCATTTCTTACAAAAACAAAAAAGAGGCGACTTAACCAACAGATTAAGACGCCTTTGCCTTTTAACAGGGAAAGTATATTCCTATGTTTTTTATTTGTCAATAAAATATTTATATTTCACCTTAGCAAAATTAAAGCAACTCTTCGCATTAGGTGAAGTAGTATATTTTCTTCCGATATGGTGTTATATAGAGGAAACAACAGTTACAATGAGGACAAGGAGGAGACAGAAATGTCAAATGAGGACCTTATCGTAGAAATGCCCCCTGCCGGCTACGATGAAAAAAGGGAAGGTGTAACCTATCCCGAATTCAAAATGTACAGCTACTATTCAAACACAGCAGAGCGCGATACCAATATCAATGTATTGCTCCCTGTAGATTATTCAGAGGATAAGGAATATCCCGTTCTCTACATCCTTCACGGATATTATGATGACGAGACCTGGATGGCAAGAAACATCGTAGGCATTCCCCAAATCCTTACAAACCTTCAGCAGGATGGACTTGCAGAAGAAATGATCGTCGTTCTTCCCTACATCTACTGCTCAAAAGAGCGCAAGACTCTTACGGGAATGGACCTTGAAAACAGCTTAGCTTACGACAATTTCATTAACGATCTTACAACTGACGTAATGCCCTTTATCGAGAGCACATTCTCAGTTGCTAAGGGAAGAGAAAATACCGCAATTACCGGATTCTCAATGGGTGGACGCGAGTCACTCTTCATCTCCTGCAAGCATCCTGAGCTCTTTGCTTACATCGGAGCTGTTTGTCCCGCTCCCGGACTTGTTGAGATCCCCGGATCACCTATGCATCCCGGCCAGATCCTTCCTGAAGAAATGGTTTACGGAGACTATGAGCCCAAGGTTCTTCTTATCAGCTCATCAAAGGCAGACGGTGTTGTAACTTCTTTCCCCGATAACTACAGAAAGATCATTAGCGACAACGGAGTAGCGTATCTTTCACATGTACTTACTTCAACCCAGCATGACCACACCAGCGTAAAGCCTCACCTTTACAATTTCTTTAGATTGCTTTTTAAATAATTGCTTACAATCTATAAACTACTACACGAAAAACGGGATTCTGAAAAGAACCCCGTTTTTCATTTACTCTATATCGTTTGATCGTTAATATGATCACTTATGCTCTCCGATGATCTTTTCCATCCAGATCATGTCATACCAACGGTTATACTTTATTCCGCACTTTTGAAATCTTCCACATTCCTTATATCCCATATGTTCATGGAACTCTGCGCTGTTGTTGTTCAGGTATTCGTCCGGTTTATCTGTAACTGCGATACATGCATAAAGGTTCAAAAATCCCTTAGCCTTGAGACGTCTTTCAAGTTCCTCATAAAGAAGTCTTCCCAGCCCCATCTTCTTTGCATCTTTATCAAGATAGATGGTTACTTCCGCGCAGTGCTCATAAGCCTTTCTTGGGTGGAACTTTGAAGCGTATGCATATCCTAAGATCTTTCCATCTTTCTCTGCGCAAAAATAGGGGAAATCTTTGCTTATATTTTCAATTCTTTCTTTAAACTCTTCAACTGTCGGAGTCTCGTATTCAAAGGATATTGCAGTATCTTCCACATAATATGAGTATATGGAAAGGAGTTCTTCTGTGTCACCAACGGTTACATCTCTTAATTTAATGTCTTTCATTCTTCTGCCTGTCTTTTTAGATAAAATAGTGGGCCACCATAACAGCGGCCCACCTAAAGGTTATTTCTTTAATTCAAATCTGTCAACCAGGTTTTTAAGAGCATCCGCATGTTCACTCATCTCACTGCTGAGGGCAAGGGATTCCTCGGAAGTTGCTGCATTGTTCTGTCCGACAGATGCAATGTTACCGATGTTATCCGACATGTCTTTTACTGCCTTTGCCTGATCTGTCGAAGCCTCGGAAATCTGTTTAACTTTTTCAGCGATTCCCTGAACTTCCTCAACCATCTTGTTCAGCTCTTCCGCTGTTTCGTGAGCTATGTTGATACCTGCCTGTACGCTCTGAAGGGACGCTGTGATAAGATCCGCTGTGCTTTGAGCTGCTTCAACGGTCTGACCCGCAAGCTGTGATACTTCAGTTGCAACAACCGCAAATCCGCGTCCGGCCTCTCCTGCTCTTGCCGCCTCGATGCTGGCATTGAGGGAAAGAAGGTTTGTCTGGTCTGCGATATTGTTAATGGTATCGATGATCTTTGAGATTTCCTGTGATGATTCGGAAATGGCGTTCATAGCCTTTACCACTTCCTGCATCTTCTTGTTTCCATCAACGATTCCGTTGGCAACTTCCACAGTCTCTTCCGCAATTTCTCTGGCTTCATTTGAATTGTCAATGATCTGTTTTGTTACATCATTTACCGAAACCGAAAGATCTTCTACGATATCAGCCTGATCGTTTACGCTTTCAGCCAGGTTCTGTCCGGCTCCTGCCAGCTGGTTAGCACCATCGGATACCATGCTTGAAACCTCCATGATCTCTGTCATGGAATCTGAAATATCTCTT
>JAEEOO010000076.1 GCA_016284315.1 Lachnospiraceae bacterium
ACACCTTCTACAATTTTAGCAATTTACGCCAGTTCTTTCAAGGGTTTAGACAAAAAAGTCGCCCTTTTTCAGGGCGACTTTTTAACATTTTAACTACCTGCTATTTCTTTGATCAAGAATTCGTTACCCTGCAAGAGGTAAGTATGGACGCTGCCGCACTTGGGGCAGGTCTTGCCGTTTTCGATGGTGTCGAAATCGGTTAAGCAATCTTCGCAGTGGGAGATGGCCTCAATGGGTTCGATTATGAGCTCTGCGTCTTTTAGGAGCTCCGTTTTCTTTACCGCCCATTTCCAGCAATCCGTCAGGTACTCGGGAATGACCGAGGAAACGGTTCCCAGCTGAAGGGTAACGGAGGTGATGGATGTGAGGTCATTCTCAAGGCCCACATCCGTCACGTCATCTATGATGTGAAAAACTACTCCGAGTTCGTGCATAGATTCTCCTTATTCCCAATCCTGTTCTTTCTTGGGGTTGATGTGAACTTTGATAGCCTGCTTTAATCCGTTGGGAAGGATGTACTTAAGCTTATCTTCGCTCTTTCTCATAACAGATGCTTTAGGTACGTCACGTTCAAGGTGGATTGCGTCAAATTCACATCTGGTGGTGCAGAGTCCGCATCCTACGCACTTGTTCTGATCTACTACGGTAGCGCCACATCCAAGGCATCTTGCGGTCTCCTTCTTAACCTGTTCCTCGGTGAAGGTAAGTTTCTTGTCTCTGAATGAAAGCTTGTCACCCTCTTTGTATCCGGGGATCTGTCTTGAAGAATTATCATAGCTCTCAACAAGGATATCTTCCTTATCAAGTTCCTTGTAGTAGTTCTGGTTACGTCCGATGGTAAGTGAAGCGTGAGGCTGTACAAATCTGTGGATAGAAGTAGCTGCTTCCTTACCTGCTGCGATAGCGTCGATAGCGAACTTAGGTCCGGTATAAACATCACCACCTACAAAGATATCGGGCTCGTCGGTCTGATAGGTCTTAGGATCTGCAACAGCGCCGTTTCCGCGTCCGAGCTGAACCTTTGAGCCTTCGAGAAGGTTGCCCCAAAGGATGGACTGGCCGACTGCAAGTACAATGTGCTTACAATCGATCTTCATGGTATCGTTCTCGTCGTACTGAGGATTAAATCTTCCGTCTGCATCCTTTACGCTGGTACATTTCTTAAAGGTGATCCCGCAAACTTCGCCGTTTGCGTCAAGATGGATCTCCTTGGGTCCCCATCCGCCGTGGAACTGTACGCCGTCTTCTTCAGCTTCTGCAATCTCATAAACTGCAGCGGGCATGATGTCTCTGGTCTCAAGAGAAACCTGAGTAACCTTGGGTGCTCCGACTCTTACTGAGTCTCTTGAGCAGTCGATGGCAACGTTACCACCACCGATAACAACAACATCGCCCTTAATATCATATTTCTCATTTGCATTAACTTCACGAAGGAAATCAACAGCGGTAACAACGCCCTTTCCATCTTCTCCGGGAACGCCGACTTTACGTCCACCCTGGCAACCGATGGCAATGTAGAATGCCTTGTAGCCTTCCTTACGAAGCTGTTCAAGAGTGATATCCTTGCCGACTTCTACGCCACACTTGATCTCAACGCCCATAATGCGCATGATCTCAATTTCTGCGTCAATAACGTTCTTCTCAAGCTTGTATGAGGGAATACCGTAGGTAAGCATTCCGCCGGGACGTGCGTTCTTCTCGAAGATGGTAGGTCTGTATCCGCGCTCTGCAAGATAGTAAGCGCATGAAAGACCTGCGGGGCCGGCACCGATGATGGCGATCTTCTCTTCAAATTCGCCGTGAACCTTGGGGATGACCTTCTTAGGGATAAATCTGGTCTCCGCATCAAGATCCCTCATAGCGATAAACTTCTTAACTTCATCGATAGCGATAGCTTCATCGATGGTTCCTCTTGTACATGCATCCTCGCAGCGACGGTTACAAATGTGACCGCAGACAGCGGGAAGAGGATTGTTCTTCTTGATAAGGCCGAGAGCCTCAGTGTACTTGCCCTGTGAAGCAAGTTTTAAGTAACCCTGAACCGCAATGTGTGCAGGGCATGCGGTCTTACAAGGAGCAGTACCTGACTCGTGAGTCTCGATACGGTTGTTGTCTCTGTAATCCCAATCCCAGTCGTCCTCGCTCCAAGGCTTGTCTGAAGGAAGAAGGCTCTTGGGATACTTAACGTTGGTCCCGTCTGCCTTACATAACTTCTGGCCGAGCTGAAGAGCTCCGGCAGGGCAAACCTCTACGCAGCGTCCGCATGCTACGCACTTTTCTTTCTGAACATGTGCGCGGTAAGCGGAAGCAGACATATTGGGTGTATTGAAAAGCTGTGATGTACGAAGCGCATAGCATACGTTTACATTACAGTTACAAATAGCGAAGATCTTGTTCTCTCCGTCGATATTGGTGATCTGGTGAACGAAACCGTTCTCCTCACCTTTCCTGAAGATCTCGAGAGCTTCTTCCTTGGTGATGTAATGTCCGCCCTTCTGGGTCTCAACCACGTAGTCAGCCATATCACCAACGGCTATACACCAATCATGGAAATCATCTGCGCAGCCCTCATCATAGGTCATACGTGATCTACGGCATGAGCAAGGTGATGCGGCATATTTGCCTTCATATTTCTCAAGCCAGTATGAGATCTTCTCAATGGAGATAGCTTCGTTGCACATATCCACTTCTTTCTGAACGGGGATAACGTGCATTCCGACTCCCGCGCCTCCCGGAGGTACCATAGGAGTAACCTTCTCAAGAGGGAGTCTGGTCATATGCTCAAAGAACATACCAAGTTCGGGATGTTCCTCAATAAGCTTAAGGTTCATATTTGAGAACTCACCGGATCCGGGAACGAACATGGGAAGGACCCACTGCTTCTCGTGATTCTCGTTCTCGTAGTTCCACTCAACAAGACCTGTATATGAGATCTTCTCAAGCATCTCGGTAAGCGCTTCGTCAGAAAGGCCTGAGCTCTTCTTTAACTGGGCAAAAGTCTTGGGCTTTCTGATCGCTTTGAAGTTGTCTATAACGAATTTTGCGATGGAATCATCGTCGTAGCAAAGAATGCGGACTGCCCAATACTCGGGGTCGTCCTTTGTAACCTTTGCAAGTTTAAGTTTGATCGGAATACGGTCGGTTATGAGGGCTCCAAGTTTGGCAATATTTTCCTTTATGGGCTCGCTAACGTCTACATATTCGGGTCTTAATGGATAATTGGGATTTTTTCCTGCCATACAGTCCTCCTATATATTTGCTTTGATCTGTTCTCTGAGCCAATCGGCGAATTTATCGATGCCTTCGCCGGTCTTGGCACATACCGGGATAACAGTCGCATTGGGGTTGCGATACTTGATATTTTTAATGCACTCATCCATATCAAAATCAAAATAAGGCATTACATCGATCTTGTTGATAAGTACCACATCACAGATAGAAAACATAAGAGGGTACTTAAGAGGTTTGTCATGTCCTTCGGGAACCGAAAGGATCATGGCATTCTTGGTGGCGCCGGTGTCAAACTCAGCGGGACATACAAGGTTTCCTACATTCTCAAGGATAGCGAAATCAATATCGTTCTCGATAAGTTCGTCAAGTCCCTGCTTGGTCATGCCCGCATCAAGATGGCACATGCCGCCGGTGTGAAGCTGAATGGATTTAACGCCGGTCTCTTTCGCAATGGTAATGGCATCAACATCCGAATCGATATCTGCCTCCATAACGCCGATCTTAAATTCATTCTTCATTTGGTTGATTGTCTGCTTAAGCGTTGTAGTCTTTCCGCTTCCGGGAGAAGACATAAGATTTAAGAGAAAAATACCGCGAGATTTAAGCTCCTGACGGAGCATGTCAGCCTCGCGGTCATTGCTCTCGTATACGCTTTTCTTGATCTCTATTACTTTTACTTTGTCCACGTTTTTTCCTTTCAAATGAACGGTTTTACAGTGTCTTATTGATATATTATATCACTTTAATTTTGACAAATAAACAGAGCGGGACCCTCATTTCAATAGAGTTTCCCGCCCCTTTCGTATTTTACGTATCAAAAGATTGAAAAAAATTTAACAGTTTTTCTTAGTAAGCACTTTTTTGATAACGCCCTTGGGATCCTTGATAAAAAGGATGATGAGCCAAATGATAAGTGCAAACACCACAACTGCAAGACCAAGAAAAGCATCATTAAGCATATCCGCGGGAGCGGGGTTAAAGTACTCTGCTCCAAGTTCTGCATACTCAAAAATCGCATCTACGAGCCACATGAGGCTGGCTCCCCAGAACATCCAGCAGAGAATGCTGACTTTCATCTCATCCTGAGGTGCATTTTTATACCAAATGATAGTGCAGACAACTGCTGCCAATGCTGAAACCAATAAAGTCATATCTTCTCTCCTTTAGACTTTAATTAGCCGTTAACCTTATTTTCTTTTCTCTTCTCGATAACTGAGGAAACAGCTACCATTCCGATCCAAACAACGGTTACAAGGATCGCCATAGTCACGCCGACTGTTGACATCTCGTGAAGCATTTCAGCTGCGTCCTCGGGATTGCTTGCTGCGGTAAGGAAGGGGAAGAAAGGAACTACTTCACCATGCCATACGTGCTCGAAAGCAAGGAGTGCACTGCCGCCCCAAAGAAGGTTACGAAGCCACTTTAATTTTGTAGAGAAAGAAGTCTTGGTAGCGGTGATCTCGCTGGTCTGCTCCTGTCCTTCTTTGTTTGTCTTTTCTTTCTTTTCAATTCCTTTTTCTGCAAGAGTGGTGATGATAGCTTCACCTGCAGGAACTAAGAAACATGCCATAATTATGTCCTCCTGATATTTACGGAATTAACTAATGGTTGTCAATTCATTTTCCTATATTTGAAATCATTATAGCACAGTAACTAAAATCGTGACTATAGTTTCCTAAACAAAAAAATATAACCGGGACCCACTGTCCCGGTTAGTATACTTTTATGCTTAATTATTTTGAATCAGGCTGTTTTTTGAATAGATCTGTAGCCCCCCAAACAACAAGGGCTCCACCGGTAATACTAACAAGTAAAGATTCTCCCAGATTCAGGTAATACCTACCAACTTTACCTGTTTCCGCAAAAACTTGTTTAAGATTCTTATATACCTCGGAGAAAAAAGAAAAATCGCCGGCAGCTTTACAGATTCTAAGTGTAGTTCCTATTTTAATAGCCAAGTATCGCACCAAGTGCTGCCCCTATGAATCCAAGCATTACATTCTCGCTTGCATCTTTGTCTTCGATTAATTTGTTAAGCCCCCAAGATTCAATAAAGCTTTTGCTTTCCGCGCCCTCATCAACTCTTTTCCCCATAATATAAAAACAATCTCCTCTTAAACTATTTTCGTAGCAGGTATTTTATATCCTGACTCTGTCATCTCTTTTTCAAACTCCGGAATAGAAATATCCAGTTCCTCAGCGCCTATTTCAACAGTTATGATTCCCTTTGAAACTAGTTCAAAAATCATATCATGCCTTCCATTTCTGTAATTAACTCTATCGCGCATATTGATCATTCGATATTCCTCCTTCCACGCTTTGTTCTGACGTGCAAAAGCAACAGATTTATCAAGTTCTTCTGTAAAGCTGTCTCTCGGCTCACCGGTTTTTACATAGTCCAGAAAGTTTGCCAAGTCCTCGCCAATATCATTTAACATTGAATCCGGATTAAGAAAAATCTTAACTGTACCATCATTTAATCTAATATCCGGACTATCAACACACAGATTCTCAAAGCGGTAATAATGTCTTCCTTTTTCAAATATATCCTGCATACAGATAAAAATGACATAAGAATCTTTTAAATCATTGTATGATATTTCAACTCCTTTATCAAGGAGGTAATCGTCTATCCTACTCTGATAAAACCTACTTCTTTTAGGCAATTCCTTGGTGTTTGAAGCCTGCATTTCTATATCAAATACGGTGTTGATATCATCGTCAACAAATACATCAAGTCTTACTGCTTTACCATCGGGCGAATCAGCTAAGACCTTCTGTTCTTCATGGTAGCAAATACTTTTAATCTTTATATCCAAAATGATCTCAAGCAAGTGTTTACACAGTTTTTCATCCTGCATCACTTTCGCAAAAATAAAATCATTAGATAAAGTTAAACTCTCATACGTCATAATTATTCCTTTCAAATAAAAGTTTCATGCACAACAATAAACGCAGCTATCCGCCTGGCACAAATAGCCTTATCATCACTATGCAAACATAAATATTTTTTTTGGATTTTTGTTGCGAAACGCTTATCTCCCAAAAGCATTTGCATTAAGAAAATATATCTCGAGTACAGAACGACTCGACAGGAATGAAGTATACTTTATTTCTTTTTATCTAGCAAGTAATATTTTAGTTGGGGTTTCGCCCGGTCTTGCCCGGGCGTTTTTAATACGCGATTTCTCCGTCAGGAGAAATTTCCTGGAAATAAAAAATGACAAGGGGTATTTCCCCTTGTCACATTAATTGTATGAAAAAGATTCAAGGAATTTCTTTAAGCGGTCGGTTTTAGGGTCGTCGAAGAATTCGCCGGGCGCGCCTTCCTCCACGATCTTTCCCCCGTCGATAAAGATCATGCGGTCTGCCACTGCTCTTGCAAAGGAAAGCTCATGAGTAACAATGACCATGGTCCTTCCTTCTTTTGCCAGATTTATTACAACGTCCAGAACCTCCCTTACCATCTCGGGGTCAAGGGCTGCGGTGATCTCATCAAGAAGAAGAACTTCAGGATGCATCATGAGAGCACGTACTATGGCTACTCTCTGCTTCTGTCCGCCGGATAACTGACGGGGATAACTGTCCTTTTTTGAAAGGAGCCCCACTCTGTCAAGAAGGGCAAGAGCCTCCTTTTCAGCATCTTTCTTTTTGGCTTTCCTTACTTTCATCGGCGCCAGGATCATGTTCTGGAGCACTGTCTTGTGAGGGAACAATTCATAGCTCTGAAAGACCATTCCGATCTTCTCCCTTACCTTTGCGGGGGAGCCCTTGAATGGATTGATCACTTCGTCATTAAAAACAACGCTTCCCTCCTGAATGTCCTCAAGGCCGTTTAAGCATCTTAAAAAGGTACTCTTTCCGCAGCCGGAAGGTCCAACGATAACTACAACTTCTCCCTTTGATACGGTGAGGTCAACGCCGTCAAGGACTTTAAGATCGTCATATGCTTTTGTAAGGTTTTCTACTTTCAAGATCTCGTTCATTCTAGTTTTCCCACTTCTTTTCCAGTCTCTTTGATAATAAGCTTATGGGCCGGCAAACCGCAAAGTACAATAAAAATACGGTTGCATAAACTCCGAAAGCCGCATTGGGTGAACTCTTTCTGTTGGCCTCTATTATCTGCTGACCGACTTTTAAGACCTCCACGATTCCTATCATCATGATAAGGCTTGTGGTCTTGATCATTCTTGTTATCAGGTTGATTGAAAGAGGTATAAGTCTTCGAATGACCTGAGGAATGATAACGTAAGTATAAGTCTGGGTTGTGGTAAGCCCAAGGGCTGCGCTGCTTTCATATTGGATCTTCGGTATACCTGTCAAAGCGCCTCTTACAAGGTCCGCCATTTCAGCGGTTCCCCACAAAGAAAAGACGATTATGGACGCCGCCTCCGCGGGAAGATTAAGTCCGAGAGCCTTTGTGGCTCCGAAATATACAATAAACAAAAGCACCATCTGAGGCATTATCCTGATGAACTCAAGATAACCTCTGGTTATTACTTTTATCACCGGATTCTTGAGAGTCATTATGCTTCCGATAAGGATGCCGAGCACAATGCTTATAAGCACCGACACAAGGCTGATCCTCAGAGCGGTCCAGACTCCCAATAAAAGCCGGAGCATGTTGTTTCCTTTTAGTAAAACTTCAAATCCCATTAGTTTGCTCCAAACATTTTGTAACGGACTTTCTTTTCAAGTATGCTTCCTATGATGGAAATGGGAAGTAACATGACAATGTAAAATGAAACCAGTAAGAACAGCGATTCCGTAGTGTTGTAGTAAAGTCCTATCAAATCTTTTGCCGTAAACATAAGGTCCATAAGGCTTATGGCTGAAAATACGCTGGTCTCCTTCAATAAAAAGATCACATTGGCAACTATTGCGGGTACGCTCAGCGTAAAAGCCTCGGGAAGGATCACGTAGAAAAACGTTTGCCCCCTGTTCATGCCAAGGGCAGAAGCACTCTCTGTCTGAGACTTTGAAACAGCTTCAAGTCCGCTCCTAATGGCCTCCGACATATAGCTTCCGCCAAGAAGACCCAGTCCCAGTATTCCGCACAGCTCTGCCGAAATGGAAAGCCCTAACTTCGGTAGTCCGAAGTAAATAAAAAAGAGCTGCACCAGAAGGGGTGTGTTCCTAAAAAGCTCAACATAGCCTTTGAAAACCTGCGACAGGATATAAACTTTGAAATGTATGCAAAATGCCGAGAATATGCCAATTAGGAATGCAAGTGCAATGCCGATGAGGCCAATCCTTACAGTTAGGAAAAAGGCGCTGACATATCTTGGTAAATATGAGATAAGTACCTGTGTATCCATATTTATTACTGTTTACTCTTTTTTCTGTGATCAAGTTTACGTGCAACTTTTGTACCGAGCATCTGAATGATCTGGAATACTACGATCAAAAGAGCCACTGTTATGAACATGATGCTCGTCTGCCATCTGTAATAACCGTATCTCACCGCGATATCTCCGAGGCCGCCTCCGCCTACAGTTCCGGACATAGCTGAATATCCGAGAAGAAGTCCGGTGGTAATGGTAAATCCGGTTACAAGTGAAGTTCTTGCTTCCACAAGAAGTACCTTAAAGATGATCTGTATATTGCTTGCTCCCATGGCTCTTGCGGCTTCAATTACTCCTGCGTCCACTTCGTTAAGTGAACTCTCAACAACTCTTGCGATATAGGGTGCGGCGCAGATAACGAGTGGCACGATCGTCGCCGTTGATCCGTAGCTCTTTCCCACAACAAATCTGGTAAAAGGTATAAGAAGGATCAAAAGGATCAGGAAAGGTATACTTCTTATGATGTTGCAGATTATATCTATGATGCGATAAACCACAGGAAGAGGACAAAGTCCGCCTTTTCCTGTTACATATAAAAGGACTCCCAGGGGAAGGCCCAAAACATAGCCTGCCACAGCAGAACATAAAGTCATATATAGGGTATCTCTTGTTCCTTCAAGGAGCATTTTAACTATTTGAATATCCATATTTCTTTACCCCGCATAATCATTGATCTCTTCAACGGAGAGTCCCGTTTCTCTAAGATATGCAATGATATCCTCCCTTGCTTTTTCATCCTCGGGAAGTCCAAGTAGCATTTCTCCCACTGCTTTTCCGTTAATGTTTCTGGTGTCGGCTTTTAAAATATTTATGGGCTGTCCCAGCTTAAGTATGGCATTTGCCAGAACAGGTTCATAAGCAGAATTCTCTCCGAATACGATTCGGATTATCTTGTTTGTAGTAAGATTTTTAACAGGTGTGTATCTGATGCTCTTTCCGGAGATCAACTCCCTTGCCGCATCTGACTTTGGAGATTCAAAGATGTCTTCAACTCTTCCCGTCTCCACAAGTTTTCCGTTATCGATGATGGCAACCTTTTTGCAGATTTCCGTAACAACAGACATTTGATGAGTTATGATGACAATGGTTATTCCAAATTTCTCATTGATATCTTTTAAAAGCGCAAGGATTGAAGCAGTCGTCTGAGGATCCAGGGCGCTTGTTGCTTCGTCGCAAAGAAGGATCTTGGGATTTGTAGCCAGTGCTCTTGCTATGGCAACTCTCTGCTTTTGTCCGCCGGAAAGCTGAGAAGGAAATGCCTTCTCTTTATCTTCCAGCTTGACGAGCTTAAGGAGTTCCCCGGCTCTTTCCTTTGCTTCTTTTCTACTTACATTTTTTAATTCCAGAGGAAAACAGACATTTCCCAGAACATTTCTCTGTTCAAGGAGGTTAAAGTTCTGGAATATCATGCCGATTTCAGCTCTTGCTTCTCTTAATTTTTTCGAGGACAATGTTTCAAGATTGACCCCGTTAATACAGACCGAGCCTTCTGTCGGCCTCTCAAGATAGTTGATGGTCCTAACAAGAGTACTTTTTCCTGCACCGGACATACCGATTATTCCGTAGATGTCACCCTTCTCTATAGAAAGGCTTACATCATTTAAAGCAACTATCTCGTTTCCTTCCACTTCGAATCTCTTTGTGAGATTCCTGATCTCGATTTCACTCATCTCTTCACCCAAAAGGCGAGAGAGTCAAAAGGCCCTCCCGCCGCTTAGTTTGTAGTTTTGTTTGTTCTTTAATACAGTCTTAATGTATTACTTCTCAAAGAATACAACTGCTCCGTCGTAGGTATCTTCAATGAACTGCTTGATTGCATCCGATCTGAGAACTGCTACGAGAGCCTTGATCTTGTCGTCATTCTCGCGGCCTTCGTAAACGGTTACGATGTTAACGTAGGTCTTTGCTGCAACTGAATCGCTTGCTTCGTATGCGATTGAATCTTTTCCTACTGAGAAGCCTGCTTCAAGTGCGTAGTTACCGTTAAGAACTACATACTCTACTTCGTTTATAACTCTTGCAACCTGTGCTGCCTCAAGTTCTACAAACTTTACATTGTAAGGATTCTCTACGATGTCGTTTACAGTGGCGGTAAGTCCTACACCATCTTTAAGAGTAAGGATTCCGTTGTCCTGTAAAAGAAGAAGTGCTCTTGCTTCGTTGGTAGTGTCGTTAGGTACTGCAATGCTGTCGCCTTCTGCGATGTCTGCAAGGCTGCTCTTCTTTCCGGGATAGATTCCGAAGGGCTCATAGTGAATGTCACCTGCATCTACAAGGTGGGTACCCTGTTCTGCGTTGAAGCTGTCAAGATAAGGAACATGCTGGAAGTAGTTTGCGTCAAACTCGCCTGATTCTACTACAAGGTTAGGCTGTACATAATCTTCAAATTCTACGATGTCAAGCTCGTATCCGTACTCCTTAAGAATATCCTTTGCTGCTGCGAGGATCTCTGCGTGAGGAACAGGTGATGCTGCGATCTTGATGGTCTCTCCGTTTCCGGGAACGATTCCAAGATCGTTTGCTGCGGTTGCCTCTGTAGCGGTCTCTTCAGCGCCTGCTACTACTCCGCCTTCTACAACAAGGGTGTCTTCGTAATCTGCACCATAAGTATCAAGAAGGGTTGCTTCGTAGTCTGCGTGGAAGAAGTTCTCATTTCCGAGAGCCTTGATCTCATCGTTGAGCCAGTTAAGAAGTGACTCATTTCCCTTGCTAACTGCGGGTGCGATGGTGTCCTGGCTTCCAAGTGAAGGAATACCAACTACATATCCTGCATTCTCTTTTGCAAATGCGATAACTTCGGTGTTGTCGTTTGCCCATGCAACTCCGGTTCCGTTATCGAATGAAGTCTTTGCTGACGCATATGTGTCAAACTTCTGAAGCTTGATCTCGGGATAGTTCTTCTCAAGATAGGTCTCAGCAGTGGTTCCTGAGATAACGATCACCTGGTCATCTGCGCCAATCTGTGAAAGATCGGTGATAACGTTTGCCTCGGGAGAAACTACTCCAAGTGCTACATTCATGTAAGGAAGCGCGAAGTCAACCTTCTGTGCTCTCTCTTCTGTTACGGTGAAGTTTGCAAGTACGATGTCTACCTTACCGGTTTCAAGATACTCAACTCTGCTTGCTGCTTCGGTAGAAACATAATTGATCTCTACTCCGAGGTCCTGACCGATTCTCTCTGCGAAGTATACGTCGTAACCCTGATACTTGCCGTTCTCGTCAACATATCCGAAGGGGTTCTTGTCCGAGAAAACTCCGATGTTTACTTTTCCGCTTTCCTTGATTTCATCAAGTGTTCTGTAAATTCTGGCTTCATTGGTTGAAACCTCGTTGTTTGAACCGGTATTGGATCCGGTCTTTGCTACTGTTGTTCCGCATCCGGTAACTGCTGCAATAACAGCTGTGGTGGTTACCAGGCCTGCGATCAGTTTCTTAAATAAATTCTTTTTCATAACTTATCTCCTCATTTTTTATTCTTGATCATTTTTTCATTAGTTTGTTTATTTATCTTGTTCTGGGTTACCTGTTTTAGGGTATAAAAAAACCGGGGTGGTCATTGGATCCTCCCGGGCATCGGCTTAATAATCTGCGTTTAAATCAACATCGCTTCATATCCTTGCGCATGGACTCTAAGCCCTGCGCCTCGGCCTTTATTGCCCGGGAGCATGACATTCGACAACACATCATACAATTTGTTCTGCGGTATAATCTCTGCATTTGTTTTTCCCTCCTTGTTAGGATAAACCTATAATAACAGCATAACTGCTATTTGAAAAATCGTTTGAATTTATATCTCGTTATAGCTTTAGGCTATAACAGATCCTCCAGCGTTTTTGAGTCCATGTAGTCATTCATTACCTTATCAAGGCCTTCCCAAAAAGCCACAGTCTTGCACTCTGCTCTCTTTTCGCACTTGGGTGCTCCGGGAGCAAGACAGCTTACGCTGGCAAGGTCCTTTTCGGTAAGTCTTAAGATCTCTCCGATCTTGTATTCTCCGGCGGGTCGGGTAAGGCGGTATCCTCCGCCTTTTCCCTGAAGACCCACGATTAGTCCGTTTTTGGTGAGGGCAGGAAGTATCTGCTCAAGGTATTTAAGGGAAAGTCCCTGTCTAAGGGCCACGTCCTTCATGGGCACGTATCCGTCCTTTTGATTTGTTGCTATATCAAGCATTACCCTGAGTGCGTATCTTCCTCTTGTTGAAATCATTTTGATCCCTCTTCCTATTCTCCCTGCATCCGGTAGAATTCTTCTGTTTCGTCAATATCATTAACCGGCGGTTTTAAACCTTCTATGGTAATGCCGTTCTTTTCAGCATAATCCCAAAGAGCTGCGTGGATTGCCTGCTCCGCAAGAAGGGAACAGTGAACCTTTACCGGCGGAAGTCCGTCAAGTGCTTCCATAACTGCCTTGTTTGTTACTTCAAGAGCTTCCTGAACGGTCTTTCCTTTAACAAGTTCTGTTGCCATGGAACTGGTCGCAACTGCAGCGCCGCATCCGAAGGTCTTGAACTTTGCTTCTCTTACTATACCACTTTCATCGATATCAAGATACATTCTCATGATATCTCCGCATTTTGCATTGCCGACAGTTCCTACACCGGCTGCGTTTTCTATCTCACCCATATTTCTGGGATTGGTGAAGTGATCCATGACTTTTTCGCTGTATTCCGTAACCTGACTCATTTTAAGCCTCCTTGTGTTTCTTAACAAAATCCTCGTAAAGAGGTGACATGCTGCGCAATCTGTCAACGATCTGCTTCAGCGATTCTGCAATATAATCGATATCTTCTTCGGTGGTGTCCTCTGAAAGAGTCAGGCGTACTGAGCCGTGAGCGATCTCATGAGGAAGTCCGATCGCCAAAAGCACATGGGAGGGATCCAGCGATCCGGATGTACAGGCAGAGCCCGAAGAAGCGCAAATTCCTTTCTGGTTAAGCATGATAAGAAGGGACTCGCCTTCGATAAAGCGGAAGCAAAAGCTTACGTTATTGGATAGTCTCTGCTCTCTGTGACCGTTAAGCCTTGTGTAAGGGATCTCGGCAAGAACGCGGTCAATTAACTTATCGCGCAGCTTCTTTTCATAGCTTGATCTTTTTTCCATTCTTTCAAGAGCGATCTCTGTGGCCTTGGCATAACCAATGACACCTGCGGAGTTGGTGGTTCCGGCTCTCCTGCCGTTTTCCTGTCCACCGCCGTGAATAAGGTTCGAAAGCTTTACGCCTTTTCTTATATATAAGAATCCAATTCCCTTGGGACCGTTAAGCTTGTGGGCACTGGATGAAAGGAGATCGATGTTCATTTCATTAACGTCGATCTTTTCGTGTCCGAAGGCCTGAACCGCATCGGTGTGGAAATAGATCCCGTGATCGTGAGCAATCTTTCCAAGCTCCTTAATGGGCTCAATGGTTCCGATCTCGTTATTTGCAAACATGATAGAAACAAGGATGGTTGTGGGCTTAATAGCTTTTTCAAGTTCCTCGGGGCTCACAAGTCCATTCTCATCAACGGGAAGATATGTTACCTCATAGCCATGCTTTTCAAGGAATTCGCAGGTATGAAGGACTGCGTGGTGCTCGATCTTGGTGGTGATAATGTGATTTCCTTTATCCTTTAAGGCATCTGCCACACCCTTGATGGCCCAGTTATCGGATTCGCTTCCGCCTGCGGTAAAGAAGATCTCCTTTCCTTGGGCACCGATAGCTTTTGCGATAACCTCTCTTGCTTCTTCAATCTTTTTTGCGGTCTCCCCAGCTGTCTTATATGCACTTGCGGGATTCCAGAAATCTTCTGTGAAGTAGGGCTTCATAGCCTCAAGTACTTCAGGAAGGACTCTGGTGGTGGCCGCATTATCCATGTATATTAATTTGTCCATAAAAAATAATACCTACCTTTCGAGTAGGTATTATATAGTATAAAACCTATCTTGTAAATAGGTTTTATTTTCTTCTTAGTCTTAGCAGGATAGCCTCATAGGGTTCCAGCATCATCATTGTTTCGGGAAGATGCATGATCTCCCCTTCACGATTCTTGGCGGGATAATTGGAAAGGACGATCTTTGCATTGCGGCCTCTGTACTGCTTGGGTAGCACGAAAGGTATGGGTTCCTTGGCAAAGGAAACAATGACTGTGTAGCTGTTCTTTCCAAGATATCTTTCGTACATATAAACGTAGGGATGATCCGCCTCGTATTCCTTGTAATTACCAAAGAGAAGTGTTTTGCTCTTCTGTCTTATGGCAAGGCACTTCCGATAGTAATTTAAAATGCTGTCCTCATCCTTTTCCTCTGCCGCCACATTGATGGTCTTGTAATTTGGATTAAGATAGAACCATGGCTTTACCTCGGAGAAGCCCGCATATTTTTCATCATTCCACTGAACCGGTGTCCTTGCAGAATCACGGCTGGAAACATGAATGCGGTGAAGTCTCTTCTTTTCATCGTCCTTAAGATGATATTTGAAATAGTTGTTTATGGAAGAAACATCAATGTATTTATGGATGGAAGAAAGGCGAATGTTGGTCATGCCGATCTCCTGCCCCTGGTAAATAAAGGGGGTTCCCCTTAAAAACAGGTAGGAAAAGGCAAGAGCGCTTCCGCTCTCCCTGTGATATTTCTCACTGCCGTAGCGGCTGATGATACGGGGATGATCGTGGTTTTCAAGATATAGTGAATTCCACGCTTTTCCCTGTAATTTATACTGCCATTTTGACAAAGCTTTTTTGTATCTTACAAGCTTAAAAGGCCTGTACATGTATTCCGTAAAAAGGCAGTCCGCTGTCATGTGGTCAAATGAGAACATCATGTCCAAAGACTTGGTATCGCCGCTTAAATATTTAAGTGCATTGCCAATGGTTGTCATGGGACCTTCGCCAATCTGGACCGCACCGTACTCATCACAGACCTCACGGAATTCCTTCATGTATTCATGGATATGAGGGCCATCCTTGTAGTGCATCATGCTTCCGATGATGGGTAGAAAACCGATTCCGTTGGGGAGTCCTTCTCTCTTTGAGATGAAGTTGATAACATCCTCTCTGAAGCCGTCAACGCCAAGATCAAGCCAGAACCTCAGAATATTCTTTACTTCCTCGCGGACTTTAGGATTGTCCATGTTTAAGTCGGGCTGCTTTTTTGCAAAAAGATGAAGGTAGTACTGACCTCTCATCTCGTCATATTCCCAGGCGGAACCCTCAAGGATGGAATCCCAGTTGTTTGGCTCATCCCTCCAGATATAATAATCGCTGTATGGATTGTCCTTGCCCTTACGGCTTTCTTGGAACCATTTATGTTCATCCGAAGTGTGGTTAATGACAAGGTCCATTATGACCTTCATTCCGAGAGCATGGGCCTTTTCAAGGACCATGACAAACTGAGTAAGGTCGCCGTAATCGGGATGAATATTGCAGTAGTCCGAAATGTCGTATCCAAAATCTGCATTTGGAGAAGGATAAAGGGGATTAAACCAAATAGCGTTAACCCCCAATGACTTTATGTATTCAAGCTTGTCGTAAACTCCGTACAGATCTCCGATGCCGTCACCGTTTCCGTCGGCAAAACTTCGAACCCAAATCTGATAAAACACCGCTGTTTTGTACCAGTCCCTGGCTTCTGTTTTCAACTTAAATACGCCTCTTTTCTTATTTTGACCTATTTATCGCGTTATTATTTCTCTTTACGTCTGATGATCCACTCTTCCTCGGAATGGATTTCCTCTCTTATCTTCTCAGGGATGTCCATAATCTTTTTAAAACGCTCGGTAACTTCCGCAGCTGCTTCGATCAGGATATCCGACTTCTGCTTTCTCTTTTTGATAAGAGTGCCATCCTTTGCTTCTTCACGAATCTCGCCGTAACGCTCATAAGCATTCTTAACACTGTCATCCCATGAGATATAGATCTCATTCATGGCATTCTCTCCCACCTGACGAAGGGCGTTCATATCCTTGCAGACCTCATATAGCAAAGCTGCCATGGATCTAGAATTTTCTTCTATCATGTAGCCGTTTCGTGCGTGGGTTATTCCTTCCGATGCGCAGGAATCCTTGATAAGAACAGAAGCAAGGCCACATGCAGCAGCCTCCCTTACAACGATTCCGTTGGTGTCATAGGTTGAAGGGAAAAGGAAGAGATCGCATCTTGTATAGATCGCGCGAAGCTGCTCTCTGTCACGAATAGGACCGGTCAGGATGACTTTTCCGCCAAGTCCGTATTCGGAAACCTTCTGTCTAAGCTCTCCCTCGTAATCTCCGCTTCCAACAAAGACCATCCTGAAGTCCATGCCCTTGTCATGAAGTTCTTTCATGGCATCGATGATTATGGGCAGTCCCTTATAGGCCATCATTCTTCCTACGAATAAGAAGATGGGAACATCACCGGGTAGGTCATAGGCCTTGGTAAATTCATCAACTGCCTTTTGATCAGCCCTTCCCCTTGCGAAGTCAACTCCGTTTACCATTACGCGGTAATCGCCTTCATATCCGAGGCTCCTGAGATTCTCTCCCGCACCCTCTGAAACAACCCAGACCTCGTCACAGGCTGAAATATTGTTAACAAGAGCTTTCAAAGTCTCTTTCTTGAGGAAACCGTCTCCGACTGCCTTTGCAATGTCCACGTCAAACTTTGTATGGTATGTAAACACTACGGGTGCGCCGGTCTGGTACTGCAGAACCCTTGCCATAAGAGTTGACATGGCGGGACAATGAGTGTGGATTATATCGGGGCCAAACTTGGCCATTTCATCTATTTCACGAACTGATAAAAGATATCCCGTTCTGTAACCGTTGGCTATCCTCACCGTATCAAGGCTTGGATAAGCTACAATCTTATAGGGATAGATACTGTAATCCGTATCGGGATATCTGGGGGTTCCTACGATAACGTTGGAACCATGCTTCTCCGTAAGGATCCTACCGTAGTTCATTACTGTATTTGCAACGCCGTCTATAACAGGCGGAAATGAATCGTTCAAAAGGCAAATGTTCATAATTGTCTTTTGCTCCTCCCATGGTGGTCTCATTTACAAGTACATATAATTTTACCACGCTTTGGAAAAATTGTTAAATCATGAAGGGCTTGACTTTTTATCCTTGATTGAGTTATCTTAGAGAACGTCTGACAAATCTTTTTAAGGAGCAGATCATGAAAAGACCACTGTTTACGGTGTGTCTGTGCGTGATACTACTTCTTGGATCATTAAATCTGTTCGGTGTTTTTGATCACCGGGATAAAACTTTTCCATTCCCCGATAAAACCAAGTTGACAGTTTACGGAACAGTAGTTTCAAGAAGCAAAGATTCTTTTATTCTAAAAGCGATCGAAGTCTACGATTCACAAAGCAGTTACACCCCAAAAACATTTTCAAATAAAAAAATAATAGTCCGTTCGGAAGGCATTTCCGAAAATCCAAAGATCGGCGAGGTTCTGTACATTACAGGGACATACCGATTGTTTTCCCATGCCACAAATCCCGGGGAATTCGACTTTGCAGACTATAACGCAGAGCAGGGGATTGCGGGGAGTTTGTCCACCGGGGACGGGGTTAGGTGGACATTTTCCGGAAAAACTTCAAAACAAAATACACATGACGAA
>JAEEOO010000010.1 GCA_016284315.1 Lachnospiraceae bacterium
TCTACTACTATTGATGGTTTGCGTTATCGTTACCGCGAGGCGTATGGATACTAAATATGTCAAATAACAAAAATCAAAAGTTAAATATATTTGCAGAGGGCTTCCGTAACAGGAAGCTCATCTGGAAACTTGCAAAGAATGATTTCAAAAAGCGCTACGCAGGCTCTTATCTGGGAGTTGTCTGGGGAATGATCCAGCCTCTCGTCACCGTGGTGCTTTATTTTCTTGTATTCGGACTTATCTTTCCCAGCCAGCGTTCAAGCGGCTCGGACGTTCCTTTTGTACTTTTCCTGACAGCAGGACTTGTTCCCTGGTTCTTCTTTTCAGAGGGCTTAACAACGGGAACCAATGGTTTGGTGGAGTACAATTATCTTGTTAAAAAGGTTGTGTTCAATATCAGCATTCTCCCCATCATCAGAGCGGTTGCCTGCGTGTTCACCCACCTTTTCTTTATCATCGTGGTGCTCATCATGGGCTCCATCTACAAGTATTATCCAACGGTTTACACCATCCAGGTGATCTACTACAGTTTCTGCATTTTCGCATTGATCCTTGCCATCAGCTATGCTGCAAGCGCCATCTGCGTATTTTTCAGGGATCTTAATCAGCTTATGACCATCCTGCTTCAGATCCTTATGTGGGGAACTCCCATTATGTGGGATCTTACTGCTCTTCATAACGAGACTGTTAAGAAGATCCTTATGCTGAATCCTCTTGTTTATGTTATCAATGGTTACAGAGAATCGATTTACGGTCGTGTCTGGTTCTTTGAACACGGCTGGTACAATTTATATTTCTGGGCGGTTACAGCGCTTTTATTCCTTGCGGGAACTGCCATATTTAAAAAACTCAGAGTGCATTTTTCGGACGTATTGTGATTGTTTTGAAATTTGTGTTTGATGAATGTGCATGAGACGGTGAATTTATGAGTGACAAAGATTACGCCATCCGGTTAAAGGATGTTAAAAAAGTATATAAGCTTTACAACAAGCCAAAGGACAGGCTTTTCGATGCTTTCGGACTCCTTCGGGGCAAGAGAAAGCCGGCCCTTAACTACGCTCTTAAGGGTGTTGACCTTGAGATAAAAAAGGGCGAGACCGTAGGAATCATCGGAACCAATGGTTCGGGCAAATCAACTATTCTTAAGATCATAACCGGCGTTCTTTACCAGACTTCCGGCGATGTTGATATCAACGGCCGTATTTCCGCTCTTCTTGAGCTCGGCGCAGGCTTCAACATGGAGTACACCGGCGTTGAGAACGTTTATCTCAATGCTACCATGATGGGCTTTTCCGATGAAGAGATCGAGAAGAAACTTCCCGAGATCCTTGAGTTCGCTGATATCGGCGATTATGTTTATCAGCCCGTAAAGACCTACTCCAGCGGTATGTTCGTCCGCCTTGCTTTTGCGGTTGCAATCAACATCGATCCCGAGATCCTTATTGTCGATGAGGCATTATCCGTTGGTGATGTTTTCTTCCAGGCAAAGTGTTACGCAAAGTTTGAAGAGTTTAAGAGAAAGGGAAAGACCATTGTTTTCGTTAGCCATGACCTTTCCAGTATCTCAAAATATTGCGACAGAGTTTATCTCTTGAACAAGGGAAATCTCTTGGGCGAAGGTTCTCCCAAGGAGATGATCGATCTTTATAAGAGAGTTCTTGTTGGGCTTTACGATGAAAACGGCGAAGTTGGCGGAGGCGAGGCTTCTGCTGCGGATGGGGAGATGGCTTCAATGCTTAATCCCGAGACCCTTGAGTACGGCACGAGACAAGCTCTTATCAAGGACGCCTACATTACCGACGAGGGCGGAAGAAGAACTTCAACTATTATCAAGGGAACAAAGTTTACGGTTCATATGACCGTTGGATTTGAAGACCATGTTCCGGGACCTATTTTTGCTCTGACTTTCAAGGACGCAAAGGGAACGGAGATCACCGGAACCAACTCCATGTACGAGAAGGCCTACACCGGATGCGGCGAAAAGGGCGACGTCATGGAAGTTACCTTTACCCAAACTATGAGCCTTCAGGGCGGAAATTACCTTCTTTCCCTTGGAGTTACAGGCTTTTCACAGGCTGATTTCGAGGTTTATCACAGACTTTACGACTGCCTTGATGTAACGGTTGTTTCAGACAAGGACACCGTTGGTTATTATGATATGTTCTCTGAGGTGAAGGTTAGTAAAGTAGAGAAGTAAGGCTGACCCCGGCGCAAGCGGGACAGCTGTTTCCAAGAGAGCATAATTACAAGATTTAGGATATTTTATGGAAAACGAGAAGATCGGAAATATCATATTGGACTACAAGCACTATGCTGGCAGGGACCTTTACTGTGACGGCGATGTTGAGCAGGAGATCCTTGACGCGGTATTATCCGGAGAAGACGCCGGGCTTGTAATTGAGAAAAAGGCTAACTGGCCTTTTCTTTATCATTTATCACCACTTCGTGAGAACATCGTAAACTGGCTCCCAATCGACAAGGACATGAAGGTTCTTGAGGTGGGCAGCGGATGCGGCGCCATTACAGGAGCCCTTGCAAGGAAGGCGGGAAAGGTTGAGTGCGTCGATCTTTCAAGACAGCGCAGCCTTATTAACGCTAACCGCCACAAGGATGCGGGAAATGTTGTTATCCATGTCGGCAATTTCAGCGACATCGAGCCCGACCTTGATAATGATTTTGACCTTATCTGCCTTATCGGCGTTTTCGAGTATGGCCAGGCTTATATAAACGGTGACAATCCCTTTGCTACTTTCTTGAATATTTTAAAGAAGCACTTGGCGAAGGAGGGTTCCATTGCCATTGCTATCGAGAATAAGTTCGGTCTTAAGTATTTTGCAGGTTGCAAGGAAGACCATGTAGGCAAGTACTTTGAAGGAATCGAGGATTATCCCGGAGATACACCTGCAAAGACCTTTACAGAGAAAGGCCTTTTAAAGATAGCGGAAGAGTGCGGATTTTCAAAGGATTCATGCCATATGTACTATCCTTATCCGGACTATAAGTTTATGAATACCCTGTTCTCCAAAGAAAGGCTCCCCCACATCGGCGAGCTTAAGGATAATCTCAGGAACTTTGACCGCGACAGGCTCTATTTGTTTGATGAGAAGCTTGCTTTTGATAATATCCTGAAGGAAGAGGAGTTTCCTCTTTTCTCCAATTCATATATGCTGATCCTCGGCAAGAAGCCGGAGACTATTTATGCGAGATACTCAAATGACAGGTCCGATGACAAGAGCATCGTAACCGAGATGAGAGACGGAAACCGCGTAGTTAAGCGGGCTCTCAGCGATTCTGCCAAGGCTCACTTAAAGAAGATGGCAGATAACTATGAATCTCTGAGTAGTATCTATCCTGACTCATCTTTGCAAATTTGCAATTGCGAATTATCAAGTGACGGCTCCGAGATCAGTTTCCCCTTCGTATCCGGAAGAAGTCTCGAAGAGCTTTTTGATGAGAAGCTTTTAAAGCGCGATAAAGAGGGATTCAGAGCCCTTTATAAGGAATTCTACGAGAGAGTTAAGGCCGGCGAAGGCGGAAAGGTTTCAAATCTTGACCTTATTTTCTCTAATGTTATCGTAAGCGGGGCGGATAGTGGCTCCGGCGATGTAGCGGCTGCTGCTAAGTCAGATTCCGTTTGGACAGCCATCGACTACGAGTGGGTAGTGGAAGAAAGCATCCCGGCCAAGGAGATCGCTTATCGCGCCCTTTATTGCTATATCCTTGAAGATGAAAAGAGAAGAGACGTCCTCGATTACGGTCTTCTTGATATCATAGGCGTTACCGCTGATGAGGAGGAGCACTTCAAGGCAAGGGAGCTGGAGTTTCAGAAGAAGGTTACTTCAGGCCACAAGTCTTTGGCAGAACTTCGCGAAGCCATCGGTAACGAGGTTGTTGACGTAACCGGAAAGTTCGGCGCTGCAGGGGGCTCTGCGAGTGGAAAACTGAAAGTTTATTTCGATGACGGAGCAGGATTCTCTGAGGAGAAGTCATTCTATCCCGAGCGCAAGGGTATCGGCTTTGAGTTTGAAATCGGAGCTATAAAGGAAAGATTCGGAGTCGGTAGTTTGAAGGCTCTTAGATTTGACCCCTGCGACTATCCCGCGATCGTAAAGATTGGCGAAATCACTCCCTTCTCTAAGATCAGTCGCGCAAGCGGCGCCAAGATCGGAGACGGAGTTTATGCATTTGGAACTGCGGACCCTTACTTTGTTGTAAATATCAAGGAAGAGAGTGGAGTTGTTAGGGCAAGTTTTGAAGTAAGCCCCATTCCAGCCTCCATCGCGGAGGCTCTTCCTAAGGAGAGTGGCAGCAGAAATCCTCTCAAGCGACTGAAAGGTTAAATATGGCAGGTGCAGCAAATCTGAAAAACTTCATAAAAGATGTAAGAGATGCTGCAGCTAGAAAGGCCGTAAAGCTGAAGTACCCTGACCTTGCCTCTGACAAGAACACTGCGGGCAATCCTTTCTTTGAGGAGTGCGTCTCCGAATATGAGAAAGAGCTTCAGGATTGGCTTAATCCCTACGGCTATTGGATAGAGCATGATCCCTGGGAAGTAAGGGCGAAGGGACTAACCGACGAGGAAGGTACCGTAACGGCAGGGGGATTCGAGTATGTCTATATCTGCACCGAATCCGCAGTCCCCGCAAAGGGATGGAAGACCGCAGTCAAAGAGGCGCTGAAGGCAGTTGAAGATATTAAGGGTAGCGAGATGCCCATGATCATCTATGGCGATGAGGATTTATTGCCAAAGGCTTCAGGCGAGGACTTGAATTCCGCAGGCGCGGCTTCAAACGCCCGCCGTGATCCCTTCTTCAAGCCGGATTACTCCCATGAACTTCTTAAGCAGTTTAATTATCTTGGCGAGATGGTGCTTATCCGCAGGGATATCCTTGATGCCATCGGTTATAATGCCGCACTTTTAGTTGACGCGATCTCTCCAGAGAAGCTCTATGAGATCATAAGAAAAGCTTCAAAGCATCTGCCTGTTGCGACCTTTAATGAGAAGGAATTGAAGGCTCATGTTTATAAGGGCGTTCTTCATGTACCCCATATTTTGAGCCATAGAACACAGGGAACCGTTATTGATTTATACAAGCCGCTGATTGAAGAATCGGAGAAGAACGGTGAGGAAAACAATGGCACTGCTACTTCAACGCATACGCCTTTATTAACTTATCAAGACGCACCCCACCCCCGGGTCTCCGTCATTATCCCCACCAAGGATCATCCGGAGGTTCTCCGTACTTGTCTTTCTTCCTTTAGAGAAAAGACTCTTTACGAGGGCGAGATTCAAATTGTCGTTGTGGACAACGGTAGCGCTGCCGATAAAAAGGCTGTTTATGAGGAAATGTCCTCTGAATATAATTTTGAATATATCTACGATCCCCAGCCCTTCAACTATTCCCATATGAACAATGTGGGACTTTCAAAGGCAACCGGGGAACTGGTTTTATTATTAAACGATGATACGGAAGTCATCACGGGAGACTGGCTCTCTAAGATGGCTTATTATGCATCAAAACGAGAGATCGGCGCTGTTGGCGCGAAGCTTCTTTATGCGGGAACGGACAAGATCCAGCATGCGGGAGTTACAAATCTTGCGGTTGGTCCTTCTCACAAGATCCTTGCGCAAAGCGACGCCGAGGATCATTACTTCGGACGAAACAAGCTGGATTACAATATGCTTGCTGTTACCGGAGCCTGCCTAATGGTATCGAGAGAAAAGCTTTGCGAGGTGGGAGGTTTAAACGAAGATCTTAAGGTTGCTTATAACGATATGGATCTTTGCTTTAAGCTTTTTGAAAAGGGTTACCGTTGCGTACAGTGTAACGGCGCGGTGCTTTATCATTACGAGTCCCTGACGAGGGGTATGGACGAAGGGGACGAAGGCAAGTATTTAAGGCTTCTTGATGAAAAGGAAAAGCTTTATGCGCTGCATCCCTGGGCTAAGGGATTTGATCCTTTCTACAGCGAGAACATGATCGACAATTCAGCGGATTATCTCCCGAGTACCAAGGACTGCACCCGTGATACAAGTGCCTTTTCAAAACTCCTTGGCAGGGCTCACGGATATCCTAAGAGTTCAAGTCTTGTAAAGGGACGCATCGATCGCATCAGCCGCCAGCTTCGTAACACGGATAAGGACAAGGATTTTATCTGGATGGACGGCTGGAGCTTTGTAAGGGGCTGTGATAACAGAAGATTTACCAAGAGCTTGGTATTGACAAGCGTAACCAACGGTGAGATTCTTAACTACGAGCTTTTCCCGACCTACCGTAAGGATATCTCCGCTGCTTTTAAGGGCGAGAGAAATCTTGAACTTGCGGGCTTTTACTTTAGGGTTCCGACGGAGGAACTGGGAGAAGATTCATATAATGTGGGGGTTTTAGAGTGTGATATTATAACCGGAAAGCGCCTTTATCGGGATTTAGGCAAGACCATAAGCGCCAAGGGTTAAAAAAATATTTAATGAGCACCTTATTTGTGATAAAATTAAGGGTGCTGATATCTTACATTATATTTCAAGGAGGAATGACCTATGGGTTATAAAGAAAGTTACGATTATTGGATTAATGATGATTATTTCGATAAGGCAACTAAAGATGAGCTCCTTGCACTTAAAGGCAACGAGACTGAAATAGAAGAAAGATTTTACAAGGAGCTTGAGTTCGGAACCGGCGGACTTCGCGGCGTTATCGGCGCAGGTACAAACCGCATGAACATCTACACTGTTCGTACGGCAACTCAGGGCCTTGCAAATTATATTTTAAAGCACGGCGATCCCAAGAAGGGCGTTGCAATCTCATGCGACAACCGTCGTATGAGCCCCGAGTTTTCAAGGGAGACCGCTCTTTGCCTCGCAGCAAACGGAATCAAGGCTTATATCTTTGATTCACTTCGCCCCACTCCCGAGCTTTCATTTGCTCTTCGTGAGCTTGGATGCACTGCAGGAGTTATGGTTACTGCATCTCACAACCCTCCGGAGTACAACGGATACAAGGTATACTGGGAAGACGGCGCACAGATCACCGCACCCATTGATAAAGACGTTATCACCGAGGTTAAGGCCATTACCGATTATCACGAGGTAAAGACCATGGACCTTGAAGCTGCAAAGGCAGCAGGCCTCTACGAAGTTATCGGAAAAGAAATCGATGACAAGTACATGGCAGAGCTTAAGAAGCAGATCATTCATCCTGAGGTAATCAAGGCTGTAGCCAAGGACCTCAAGATCGTATACACTCCTCTCTGCGGAACCGGAAACCTTCCCGTTCAGCGCGTTCTCAAGGAGCTTGGATTTGAGAATGTTTATGTTGTAGAGGAGCAGAAGGGACCCGATCCCAACTTCACTACTCTTGAATATCCTAACCCCGAAGATCCCAAGGCATTTACCTATGCCCTTCGTCTTGCTAAGGAAAAGGATGCGGACATCGTTCTTGCAACCGATCCCGATGCAGACCGTCTCGGTGTTTACGCTAAGGATACAAAGACCGGCGAGTATGTTTCCTTCACAGGTAACATGTCCGGAATGCTCATTGCTGAGTACATTTTAAGAGAGCGCACTGCGACCAAGACCATGCCCGCAAATCCCGCTCTTGTTACAACCATCGTTACAACAAACATGACCCGCCCCATCACCGAGGCTTACAACGTTAAGCTTATCGAGGTTCTCACCGGATTCAAGTTCATCGGTGAGCAGATCAAGTGGTTCGAGGAGCGCGGAACTTACAATTACGTATTCGGTCTTGAGGAGTCCTACGGATGCCTCGTCGGAACCCACGCAAGAGATAAGGATGCCATCGTTGCAGTTATGGCTCTTTGCGAGGTTGCTTCCTTCTGCAAGCAGCAGGGCAAGACTCTCTGGGATATGATGATTGACGTTTACGAGAAGTACGGCTACTACAAGGAAACCCAGTACACCATCACCATGAAGGGTATCGACGGTGCAAAGCAGATCGCTGACACCATGGAGAAGCTTCGCAACAATCCTCCCAAGGCTTTCGGAGATCTTAAGGTTCTTAAGTTCCGTGACTATGAGAAGGATGTTATCCTCGATATGGCTACCGGCGAGAAGACTTCAACCGGTCTTCCTAAGTCCAACGTGCTTTATTTTGAGCTTCCCGATGACAATTGGTGTTGCGCTCGTCCTTCAGGAACTGAGCCCAAGATCAAGTTCTACATGGGCGTTAAGGGCACCTCTCTCGAGGATGCGCAGGCCCGCGTCGACAAGCTCACATCAGACTTGAAGGCTGTTCTTTAAACTGACTAAGTTACGCGCTTGGCCACGTATGTATGCTTCCGGCATCGACTCTCGTCTATGGGTCCTCGAAGCAGCGGTACTAAGCTCATTCTTCGAATTCGCTAAGTGCCGGCCTCGGACACATTGCCGTCAGCACACAATACTAGGCCGAGCGCTGTTTTATGTAATTTAATAGATAACAAACTCAGCGCCGTCACTAAGACAAATACAATGGAAAACAAAAGTACTAAGAAATTAAATAAGGTCCAGAAAGCAGCTAAAGTGCTGAAAGAGAAGGGCCCTTTTGAAGTAGTAAAAAAGACAGTATCCAGCTTAAATCGTCCTTACGTGTACATGAACTGGTTCAAGAAGAATCGCGCAAGCAAGCAGGAGCTGGAAGCTCAGAGGAATTCGCACTTCGACTACGAACCAAAGGTTAGCATATTGGTTCCGACCTACAGGACTCCCATCCCCATGCTCAAGGAAATGGTAGCTTCCGTTACTTCCCAGACCTACGGGAACTGGGAGCTTTGCATCGCCGACGGCAGCGTGGGCGCGCGGATCGACGAGAACGGAAATGCGGTGGAAGAGGATAAGTCAACTTTAAAGGTTAAATCACCTCTCCAGGACGTCCTTTCCGAGCTTAGCGCAGCGGATCCCCGAATCGTCTACAAGGTCCTTTCAAAGAACGGCGGAATTTCCTACAACACCAATCAGGCCCTTGAAATGGCAACCGGAGACTTCATTGCTCTCCTTGACCATGACGACATTTTGGAGCCCAATGCTCTTTATGAAATAGTGGAGGCGCTGCAGGATCCCGATGCAAGAATCGTCTACACCGACGAGGACAAGGCGACCTACAATCTCAAGAAATTCATGGATCCCAACTTTAAGCCTGAGTTTTCCATTGATCTTTTCAGAAGCCATAACTATATCACCCATCTTTTCGTTTGCAAGACCGAGATCATGCGTAAGGTAGGTGGCTTTAATTCAACATTTGACGGAGCCCAGGACTTCGAGATCATGTACCGCTGCATCGAGGAGGCTCTCTGCGAGAATCTTGTTCCCGGAACGAGAATCCCCACCAACGAGATCAGGTACGGCGAAGAAAGAGTCCGCAGGATCATCCGTCATGTTCCCAAGGTGCTTTATCACTGGCGCCTTGTTAAGGGCTCAACTGCGGAGAACCCGGAGAGCAAGATGTACGCTTACGAGGCGGGCAGACTGGCAATCCAGGAACATTTGAACCGCGCAGGAACCCCTGCTAAGGTTGAGATCACAAGTCTTTGGGGCATGTACCACGCAAAGTACGAAGTGGTTGGCTTGCCATTGGTTAGCATTATCATCCCCAACAAGGATCATGTAAATGACCTTGATAATTGCATCAGATCAATAATTGAAAAGAGCTCATATAAGAATCTTGAGTTCATCATCGCAGAGAATAATTCCACTGATGATGCGACTTTTAAATACTACGAAAAGATCAAGGACGAGTTTAAGAATGTAAAGATTGTAAAGTGGGAGAAGGAATTTAATTATTCTGCCATTAACAATTTTGCTGCAGGCTTTGCGGGGGGCGAGTACCTTCTTTTCCTGAACAACGACACTGAGCTTATTACCGATACCGGAATCGCTGAGATGCTTGCTATCTGCGAGAGAAAGGACGTCGGTATTGTCGGCGCGAAGCTGATCTATCCCGATGAGACCGTTCAGCATGCCGGAATTGTTCTTGGATTCAGGGACTACGCCCAGCATGTATTCTGTGGTATCGGAAGAGAAGACTACGGATTCATGGTAAGAGCCCGTATCAACGTTAATTATAACGCTGTAACCGGAGCCTGTCTCATGGTTTCAAAGGCTGATTTTGAGAAGGTTTCAGGATTCTCCGAGGACCTTCCTGTGGCAGGAAACGATGTGGACTTTTGCCTTAAGATAAGGGAACTTGGACTTCTTGTTGTCTTCAATGCTTTCTCAGAGTGGTACCACTTTGAGTCAAAGTCCAGAGGCTACGAGGACACTCCCGAAAAGAAGGCTCGTTTTGAAAAGGAGATCGATCTCTTTAGAAAGAAGTGGGGAGAGAAGATCGACAAGGGGGATGAGTTTTACAATCCCAATTTCTCATTAAAGAAAGCACCCTACGAGGTGGGTTAATTTATGAAAGCAACGGTAGTTATCCCCAATTACAACGGGGCGGCTTACATCGAAGGCTGCATGGACTCTTTGGCCAACCAGAACAGCAAAGAGTTTGTAACCATTGTCATTGACAATGCATCAGTCGATGGAAGCGACAAGACAATTGAAGAAAAATACCCCTTCGCAAAGCTTGTCAGAAACAAGGAAAACCTTGGCTTCAGCGGCGCTGTAAATCAGGGCATCGAGATGACGGAGACCCCTTATGTTATCCTTCTTAACAACGATACGGAAGTGGATCCGGATTTCGTGGGCGAGCTCATCAAGGCTATGGATGAAGATGAAAAGATCTTCTCTGCCAGCAGCAAGATGATCAGCTATAAAGAGCGGGACATCATGGACGATGCGGGAGATACCTACAACACCCTTGGGTGGGGCGCTCAGCGCGGCGTTGGTCAGAGCGTTGATAAGTACACTAAAAAGAAGAATGTGTTCACTGCCTGCGCCGGAGCAGCGATATACCGCAAGTCCATCCTTGACAAGATCGGTGGCTTTGATCCCATGCACTTTGCGTATCTTGAGGATATTGACCTTGGTTATAGAGCTCGTATTCAGGGCTACAGAAATGTTTATTGCCCCACCGCCCTTGTTTATCACATCGGAAGCGCAACCAGCGGTTCAAGATACAATGACTTCAAGGTTAAGCTGGCGGCAAGGAACAATATTTATCTTATCTACAAGAATATGCCCCTTTTCCAGGTTATCTTAAATATCCTTCCTTTAACCGTCGGATATTTGGTAAAGATCCTGATGTTTAACAAGTGGGGCTTTGGGAAGGCCTATAAAGAGGGAATCTCCGAGGGCTTTAAGACAATGAAGAAATGCAAAAAGGTTCCATTCAGATGGAAGAACTTTGGGCATTATATAAAGATTCAGTTTGAACTTATCGGCAATACCTTTGCATACCCCGTGGACTATATCCGCAGGGCAATGACAAGAAGGGCGAGAAAAGCGCAGTAACGCCCAAACTTCGGCCGATAATAACTCGGAAAATTTTTCATGGACAGAACGCAGTTTTACGGACAAAAATTCAATATGATCCAGGTCCTTCGAGGCATCGCGGTTATCTTTGTTCTTCTTGAGCATATTGAGCTTTGCGGCTTCGGAGCTTTTGGCGTGGACATCTTTTTTGTCATCAGCGGGTTCATGGCCATGTATTCAACCTCTGATAAGTCAAAGCAGAAGGGCTTTTCCTTCTTGATCAAGAGATTTTTCAGGATCTCACCACTTTACTATGTCATGACTTTGATCGTTGCGATGGCAACCCTTCTTGCACCGCAAGTTTTTGAACAGACCGAATTCTCTGTTTGGTATATCCTTAAAGCGTTTCTCTATATTCCCTACACCATTAACGGTGATGCTACTCCTATTTTAAGAGTGGGCTGGTGCCTTAACTACGAGATGCTCTTTTATCTTGTCTTCTTTATCGCAATGAAGATCTCCCACAAGTACAGAGGGCTTATTACTTCAGCTGTTTTTCTTGCCCTTACTGTAATTGGCGGATTTGTGGAATTTGAGAGCGTCATACTCCGCTTTTGGTTCGGCGAACTCTGCGCCGAGTTTGTTCTCGGAATATTTGCATTTTATATTTGCTACGCAGCCTATCCTTTCTTCAGATCCGTTAAGGAAAGAAAGTTTTTAAAGGGTTTGCTCAGCGTTTCCGTTGTTTTGACAAGTATTTTGCTTTTCATCATGATGGCAAAGAAGATCACTGTATTTTCAGCTTCCGGTTTCTTAAGACCTTTAAACTGGGGCGTTTCCTCATTTGTGATCTTCATAATTGTCTTTTGGCTGGGCTGTATCATTGATGTTCCTGATACTGTTGTAAAGCCCGGAAATATAAGCTTTTCACTGTTCCTTGTTCATTATCCCATCATCATGGCTGTGAACAGGATCGGGGAGAACTTTGACAATATCGGTACTCGTATTCTCATAACAATTTTGGGAGTGGTCATATCTGTTGTGATTTCAATCCCTGCCTATTATCTTTTCGAGAGGAAACTCTACGGAATTTTTAAGAAAACTTAAGTTGTGGCATACCTGTTCCGGCTTTATAATCGTAATGTAAGAAAACTTGAAAATAGGGACTTTATTATGATCAAAGATAATCAGTCGGTTATAAACAGGCTGCTGGTTTTTATCGATGCGATAATCATAGGCGGATCGTTTGTTCTGGCATATCTTATCAAATTCTATATTTTGCGACCGGAACCGGGCGTCGGAGTTCTTCCTCTTATCAGTTATGTGTACCTGATGCCCTTTGTCGTAGCCGGTTACATTTTGGTGTATCTTCTCTTTAATCTGTATGCACCCAAAAGAACTTCAACCATCACAAAGGAAATATGGGCCCTTTTTCGTACGGATGTGATCTGTCTTGCGCTTTTGGTGATCGTTGTTTACGTCATCATGCACATGACTTTGTATGCGCGTTCGGTTTTTGCGATCTTCTTCGTTGGAAGCTTCGTTGCTCAGGCAGTGTTCAGGATAATCTTAAGAACCATTGTCAGGGCATTTCGCGAGAAGGGTATGAACGCCAAGCATGTGCTTTTGGTCGGCTACTCAAGAGCTGCCGAAGGCTACATCCAAAGGATCGTTTCCAATCCTCAATGGGGATACAAGATCTTCGGTATCCTTGATGATGATGTTCCCATTGGAACCAAGTATTACGAGAGCGAAGTCATCGGAAAGCTTTCGGAACTTGAAAAATATATTAAAGAGAATGATTTCGATGAGGTCATTGTTACCATCGCGCTGAGTAAATACGGTGAGTTTGAGGATCTTGTTAATATCTGCGAAAAGAACGGTGTCCACACCAAGTTCATTCCGGATTACAACAGCATCGTGCCCACAAGGCCTTATACAGAGGATCTTGACGGACTTTCAGTCATAAACATCCGCCGTGTTCCTCTTGCACTTCCTTTTAACCGGCTTATAAAGCGCAGCTTTGATATCCTTGCCTCCCTGCTTGGAATAATTGTTGCATCCCCCATCATGCTGGTGATAGCGCTTCTTGTTAAGATAACAAGCCCCGGCCCCGTGCTTTTTAAGCAGGAGCGAGTTGGCTATCAGGGAAAGAATTTCAATATGCTGAAATTCAGGTCCATGGTGGTTCAGGACAAAGAAGAAGAGAAGAAGGGATGGACCGTAAAGGGTGACCCCAGAGTTACCCCGGTCGGCAGGTTCATTCGAAAGACAAGTATCGACGAACTGCCCCAGCTTTTTAATATCCTAAAGGGCGACATGAGTCTTATCGGTCCAAGACCTGAGAGACCTCAGTATGTTGAAAAGTTCAGAGAAGAGATCCCCCGCTACATGGTTAAGCACCAGGTTCGTCCGGGACTTACCGGTTGGGCCCAGGTTAACGGCCTTCGCGGAGATACTTCAATTAAAAAGAG
>JAEEOO010000077.1 GCA_016284315.1 Lachnospiraceae bacterium
ATGGAGCAGGTACTCGATCCTCTGGAAGACATTAAATCTAAAGGCGATCTTTTCCAGTTCGGTATCTCCCGGATATTCTTCTTTAACGATATCTGTGGCAAGGTCCGCATTGTTGACGCAGTCAAAGAAAACTCTTGAGAACTCATTCTTGCTCTCTTTTCTCGAGTTACTTCCGATGCGGTAAAATACATGATATTTATATCCGGGGAGGGATACGATATCACCGATCTTACCCAGTTTCTTTATTAGGATGTGGAAGTCCTCGTTGAGAACTCCCCGGGGGAAGAATTCGTAATCTGCTTGCTCTGTCTCCGCGGTCTCAGCACCATTGTCAGCTTTATGATCATTCTCAAAGAACACATCCCTCGCAATAAGCTTGGTGCAAAATGAACAGTCCCCTCTGTGCATCAATAGTTCTTTAAAGAAATCTCTTTTGTTTATGATCTCATCGGTCTCGGGAGGAAAGCAGATATCCGGTAGGATATTTCCTTCTTCATCGATCTCGTTCCTTCCAACCTGAGCACATTTAACGCCGTATTTATTTATGGCGTTTAAAAGGCTTTCGTACATATCGGGCTCGATATAATCATCACTGTCAACAAAGCCCAAATAGTCACCCTTGGAATTCAATATACCGAAATTTCTTGCGCTGGATGAGCCTCCGTTTTTCTTGTGAAGAGCCTTTACCCTGCTGTCTTTCTCAGCATATTCGTCAAGCACTGCAGCGCTTCCGTCGGTGGAACCATCGTCCACAAGGATAACTTCAATATCCCTGTAGGTCTGGTTCAAAACAGAATCGATACATCTTGTAAGATATTCTTTTTGTATGTTATAAACCGGTATTATTATGCTTATCATTACTGTAACTAAAACTTTGTTCTATCCTAACTATGCTCTTCCTGCTGCTTTTTTGCTTATATTCTTCTCGCTGAAGTTTGTTTCGATGCTGAGAGGGCCATCTTCATATTTAGGGAAATCCTTTCCCGCCATAAAGGCATTTATGAATGCCAAAAGCCTTTTGGCCGCTTCTTCGGGATTCCAAGTATTCTTAACAGTTTCGTAAGCCTTTCTTCCCAGCCGCTTTCTTAATTCGCTGTCCTTAACAAGAAGCTCCGTCTTTCTGAAAAGGTCTCCCGTATCGCCGTCATAGTATACGAATCCATTTTCCCCGTTCCTGATCAGATATGGAACAGATCCTATCATACTTCCGGCCACAACTGCGCATCCGCTGTTCATGGACTCATTGACCACAGCTCCCCAACCTTCGTTTCTATCGGACGTAAACAGATATATATCCGCCTTCTCCATCATGTTCCTAACTTCATCCGGCTTTTTAAAACCATGAAGTGTAACATATTTCTCCAAGGAGTTTTTTGAAATAAGATCAATAATATTATTCTTTTCAGGACCATCGCCCACAATATCCATGTGGAATTCAAGTCCCTTTTCCTTAAGATAGGCCGCCGTCTTGACTGCGTGATCGGCATGCTTTAATTTCAAAAATCTTCCCGCCCACAAAATATAAGGAGTGGTCTCACCCGTTTCTCCCTTATAACCTTTGGTCATAAGAAGTTCTTCGATATCCTGCTCTTTTACTTCCGTAAAATAGCCCCATTTATATTTCTTATTCCTGTATGCGCCAAACAAAGAAAAATCCGATCCCACATATCCGCCGGCGCAAAGTAAATATACCGGAAGTTCATTATATCTTGTGTGGTCCAGATACTTTTTTCTAAGGCCCTTGGGAGTAATGAATTTCCACTGACCTTCTCTGTACATTCTCTCGGAGTATCTTAAGGTAAGATACTTCTTTCCCTTTCCTGCTCCTTCTCTCAGCGCTTCCAACCTCGGCGAGATATAGCTTTCATCCTCGCATCCGCCAAAGATCACAACATCGCTTCCAAAGATCAGCTCCCTGCATTCCTTCTCTGCTTCGGGAGAAACATAGGATTCTTTAACAAACTCCGGAAGTCCTGTTCCCCACCCCATATTTTTTCTGTCAGCTTCCATCTCCTGGGTTTGAACAAAAGTAAATTCATCCCCCTGAGAAAGGTTAGAGATCAAAGCTCTGCAAAAGGGAATCTGATGATGATTTATATAATTTGAAACGAAAGTTATCTTCATACTTCCCCTTTCTCGGCATGTCATTCTATATCCGTTGGCTATTTACAAATGCTTTTGTAAATTCCAAGAAGATCATAAACATTCTTCTCGGGATTGTGATTCTCTCTTGCATGGAAACCTGCGTTGTAACGGCGTCTGTCAACCTCATTACTAAGTAGCGCCGGTTCGTAATCCGCTCCCCATCTTTCAAGAAGGGCGTCTTTAAGCTTTCCGGCTATATCTTCCAAGGTATCCTCCGGATCGACAGTATAGGAAAATCCGTCATCCCCTACCTTGAATACGCTCTCAATTCCGCCCACTCTCGCAGTTACGATGGGAACCTGAAGCATCATTGCCTCTCCTAATGAATTGGGGGAATTCTCACAGGCAGAACAGCAAACGTAGGTGTCGCAAAGAAGATACTGTTCCTTCATCTGCTCCGCGGAAAGCCTTCCCAAAATATGGACTCTGTCAGATAATCCGTAGTTATCCATAAGGCTTCTTAAGTACTTTCCGTAGGAAGAGATCTTGATCTTTTCTTTTAAGGTCCTGTGATTTATGATGGACTGTCCCGCAACGTAAATCTGAATATCCGGGAGTTCTTCTCCCTTTTCTTCCTTCTCTGCAAAGAGCATATGAACCGCTTCCAAAAGATAATGGAATCCCTTTAAGGGGTAATCCGCCTGGCAGAAAAAAATCCTGTACTTTTCCGCCGCATTACGATTCCAAGCTCCGGTATAAAAAACGCTGCGAAGAGTCTCTCCGGAATAATGATAAATAATATCCGGATCAACCTCCGCGGTAAACTTTTTATCGAACTCCGTGCGTCCGGCCACGTGACCCACCAGTTTTAATGCCTCATTTTCATTGGCAGCTCTTAAGTCAAATTTTCTCTTTTGATCAAGAATGGAATCATTCTTTAAAAGGTCCCTGAAAGTTCTTCGTACAACTATATCCTCGGAAAGATTTGCGGTGTAAGCCTCCGCGATGTCCCTGCAGATACCCTGGAGTCCAACCAGAATAGTTTCCGGATTCCCCCAAGCCTTTGCAGCCGCCAGTGTATGAGGAAATTCCGTTCCGAAAACATGGACCATATCCGGCTTTGCATTCTCGAAGATATATCCAAACTCACTTTCCAGCTTTGGATCGTAAAGATATTCCTTCGAGGTATCTTCGTAAAAGCCATAATACTCGAGGGTATTTCCCTTTTCATCAATTACGCTTCCGGATACAACACCGGTGGTCTTAAGCACACCCTTTTCTTTAAGGAGCTCGCTTCCCACAGGAAATGCAAAACATATTTCAGGAACGTTTGGATCATTTTTTCTCTTATCCGCAATGGCATCATAAAGACCCTTTACCCAGCCCTCCTTAGGGATAGTTGGCAATTCCAGAGCCTTTGCCACAGCAGGAAGTATTAAATTACATATCCACAGAATTTTCATTCTTCTGCTTTTCCTTTTCTTCTGCAGTAGAGTCATCTTCGTTGTAGGACTCTCCGTCCTCGTACTTGTTCTCAGCCATGGCTGTTACAAGGTCCTTCATTGCAGTGGTCTGACCCGGATCAACACCTTCGGTTGAATCGGGCCAGAAGAGGATCTTAAGTGTGAGAAGCATAAGCTTGAGATCCAAAAGAACAGAATAATTCTCGATGTAAATAAGGTCTAATTTCAGTTTATCGTAAGGTGTGGTATTGTACTTGCCGTAAACCTGGGCAAATCCCGCAAGGCCCGCCTTAACCTTAAGCCTGTATGCAAACTCAGGCATGGTAGCCTGGTACTTTTCAATGATCTCGGGGCGCTCCGGTCTGGGGCCGATAAAGGTCATGTCTCCTGCCAGAATATTAAAGAGCTGGGGAAGCTCATCCAGTCTGACTTTACGGATGAACTTGCCAATTGGAGTAACGCGTTTGTCCCCCACATAGTAAAGCCTTACACCATCCTTCTCCGCGTCAACTCTCATGGAACGGAATTTAACTATGTTGAAATGCTTTCCGCCCCTGGTAACACGAACCTGTTTATAAAGGATAGGCCCACCGTCATATACTTTTACGGCAATGGCGGTAAGGAGCATAAAGGGCGATGATAAAATGATCAAAAGCAAGGAAGCCACAATATCAATGGTTCTCTTAATGAACCTCTGCTCCATGGTCATGGAGTATTCACGGGTCAGCATGATGGGGCTGTCAAATACGTGAAGTTCTTCCGATCCCTTAAGGATAACGTCATTGATCTTGGGAAGAAGATAAAATCTGATGGACCTTCCGTAACAATGCTTGATAAGGGGCTTTCTGTCTGCCTCGGAGATATCACCGAATACGACAGCATTACAAATCTCGTCATCATAGAACTTGTCGATGGCTTTGCAAAGGTTTTTGGTACCAACCGCCACGTGGATCTCGGCAACAATGGCATATTTATCCCCTCTGGTCTCAAACTTCCTTCTTATTTCGTTGGGGTCACGGTCTCCGTAGATAAGAAGAAGGCGTCTTGGCGGGAAAATATTGCGATACAAGAAGTTCGCAATATTAACATAAATAAATACAAGTAAACACTGCTGCCCCAACATAATAAAGAAATACTTGGGCTCAAAGAGTCTCAGCGCCATAAGGGAGATCTCGGCGTAGATCAAAATATCCGCCATGATGGTGGCAAAGATCTGGGAGAAGATAAGCTCCGCGTTCTTCATATAGCCGAGTCTCATTCCGCCGTACATGTTGGAGAACAAAAAGAGGATAACGATATAAACCGCAACCTCAAGCATATGTCCTTTTATCCAGAAAGGCTGATTGCGTCCCGCTATGATATCCATACGGAAATTAAAGTACCAGTGGTATGTAAATACCGCGGTTTCGAGCAATAAGCAAAAAAGCACCAACGACAGGTTGATGATTCGCTTAAAGCCTTCCATTTTTAATAGTTTACTTTGAGTTGACATTTCATTACCTCGTCAAACAAAAATGCACAAAAATACATTGTTTATTTTATCATAAGATGATGCATCAATCCATAAATCACATTCTTAAGATTCTTTAATAAACGCCTAAAAATCGGCGTTTTAGCCAATCTTTCCGTAGATTGAGCGTCAGCTTTATGCTATAATTCAGACTATGAAAACCATATTACTTTTGTGCTTCCTTTTTTTATGCCCCCTTATCCCGGGCTTCGGAGCACTTTCAATCGACAAATTAATCAGAGAAAGTTCTAAAAAGGTTACTCCGGTAAGCAGTATCAAGCCCTTTTTCATCAGATTCTGCAATGCTTTTTCCATTGGAACCGTGCTTATGTTCTTTGTCCTTGGGCTTACGTCCGCAGCAGCATCTTTCTTATCTTTGGGGCTGTCTGCTACCTCAAAAGCATATGCCGTGGTTTTGATCGTTTTTCTTACAGTTTTTTATTTCCTTATCGTTATTTTTAAACTGGCTTCCATCAGCAAAAACGGTCTTGTAAAGAACAAACCGGCTTCCCAAGAAAAACCCGGGAAGCTTTATTATGCGCTTTTCGCGGCATCGATCCTGATCTCCGTCTTTGCTTTACTATGTACTCTTCTTTCAAAAAAATATAATGCCGGCGACCAGATGCTTGAAACCGTTAACTCTTTTCTCGGAACAGAGCAGCTTCAGTCCGGTACTTCTTCACTTTATAAAGTTAATCCCCTTACAGGGTTGGAATATACCAATGGTTATCCTTCAAGGCTTAACTTTATGTTCATGCCTGTTTTCTACGCTGTTCTTGCAAGGACCTTTTCGGTAAAGCCATACGTGCTCTTATGGTATATCATCCCGGCATTCTATCCCTTTGCCGGCTGTACATTATTTGTTTCCATAGGTGATGTTCTTTTCAAAGACAAAACCAAAAAAGTAATGTTTTACTTTGTCTGTGTTTTCCTTTTATTCTGCACAAATCTCGGAGCGGGAGCTTTGGGCTTTGACATTGTTTATGCGGGATATCGGGAAATGACTTTTGTCTCTCTTATCCTTGTAAACTTTACTTTGTATTCATGCCTTAAAAAGAAGTGGTGGCTTGCTCTTATTCCGATCATCCTAGAGCCCCTTGCTGTTTCTTGTAAATTCGGAATCGGGGCATGCTTTGCTCTTGCCGTATCCCTGTTTATTCTTTCAAAGCTTCCCTTTGTAAAAAGGTTTAGCGAAAAGGAGGTGGGATAAATGGCAGCCTTCAATTTTAACAATATTAATGACTATATCTACAACAACCGTATAATGGCGATTCTCCTTATAGCCTGCATCATTGCTCTGTTTCTGATCATCGGCAGGATCTCAAAATCCGATGAGATCAGAAAAACCATTGCGCCGAATCTTCACGTATTTATTTATGTGCTCTGCGCCTATGCACTATTGGTTTTCCCTTTGACTGCATTTTTACCGGGTAAATTCCAAAGCGTTTTTTATCCCCCGACATATTTGGGGATCCTAATACCTACAGTTCCTGTACTGGCCTACCTTATAACCGCTTTCTCGCCCTTGCTTAATGGGTTAAAAAGATCTGTTGCCATTATCTCTGTAATAATGCTCATGATCCTCATGCTCCTTTGCGGAAATATGGGAATTGCACCTGTCAACAACGTTGATCACGCAGGATACAGAGAAAATGAACCTTCCTTTGAAGAGTGCCTGCCTATACTCGAAAAGATCGTAGAGATAGACAGTGACAAGGCCTATGACTATCTTATCCTTGCCACACCATCGGTTACCAAATATATTCATTGGTACTCCGGCGAGATCCGTACCCTCTACGGTCGTGATATGTGGGATAATTCCCTTTATTCAATGCATTATGACCAATACTCCGAAGAGGTTAATGCTCTTTATCAGTGGATATGTTACGAAGACGCTTACGGATGCTTCTATTACAGAGATTCTACCTCCATACTCGACGATTTCGACTACTCTTCTCTCGACTACGATGCATTGGATGGATCCGAGGAATATCTGGGAGGAACCAAATTTGTCCTCTTAGCGAAAGAACTGGGTGTAGACGCTATATGCTTCTCCGTAAACGAGAAAACCGATCGTAAGGCCATTGACTATATAACAGAAAAACTCTCCCTTTCAGGAGAGTTCTTTGGAGTCGGTTCTTTATTAACCGATGGATATTACATTTTATATTTGAATTAGAGTTGTGACGCATGTCTCAAATTGCACCGTGCGATCATCCCACTCTTCTTCCAACGGCTTTAAAAGCCCAGATAACAAAATTATATGCGCTGACAAAAATGTTTAAATGTTCAGCTTTTCTATAGAGGTTCCAGATTCGTCTGAGAGCCTCTAATTTATTTGAGGAAAGACTCTTACCGGGACGTCTGTAGAGAACAAGGTTCTCGTTAAGGCCGTATGCCAATGTTCCCTCTCTTAAGATCCTCCACCAAAGAGCGGTGTCTTCGCTCTTGATCTTGGGCATCATAAGCTTTTCCCTTGGAATCTTTTCTGTATCAAACATTACGGTGCTGGTAAAGATTGTGGTATTGTTAAGAGCCTGTCTGTAATTAAGCGTCTCCGGAACCTTTACCACATGTCCGTTACCCACCGCGTCAGCGTCCGCAAATTCATATCCGGTAAACACAAATGCCGCATCCTTTTCCTTAAGGAAATTAAGCTCTTTTTCAAGCTTATTGGGAAGCCATACATCATCTCCGTCAAGATAGGCAATATACCTTCCCTTTGACTCCATAACGCCCCTGTTTCTTGCAGCGGCAGCGCCGTTATCATCAAGAAGCCTGATAAGGTGCATCCTGTCCTGAAGGCCCTTCTCGGCGATAAAGTCCTCGATGATCTCGGGAGTCCTGTCCTTGCTTCCGTCTTCCACCATGATAAGCTCCCAGTCGGTGTAGGTCTGGGCAAGAACACATTCCATGGTCTGAACTATATATTTTTCCAATTGATAGACCGGTATTACTATACTGACGGTCTTACCGAAATCTTTATTTTCCATACACATTACATAAAACAGGCGCGCCGCGTGGGCACGCCTTAAATTATTTGTTTTAATTATTCTCCAAGTCCGGTATCGATGGCATTTACGAGAGCTTCCAAAGCTGCGACTTCATCGTCGCCTTCACATACAAGTTCGATCTCGTCGCCACATTTTACGCAGGCACCCAAAACACTAAGTACACTCTTTGCGTTAGCAGTTGTATCTTTTACCTTGAAAGTTATAAGTGATCTAAACTGCATGGCCTCTTTACACAAGATTCCGGCCGGTCTTAAATGAAGTCCCGTAGGGTTTTTAATAACCACTTTCTGACTAACCATTTTCATTCCTCCATAACCATCCCCCTAACTAAATAATAGCAAATAAGGACGATTAAAGCAAATTAAGTAATATTAATAATGTCTAAACTTTTGATGAATTCTTAATTTCTAGGATAGTATCCGGCCTAGAACATTTCATCCTGGATAAGAGCTGCAAGCTTTTCAGCCTCTGCCCGGATCTGTTTCTGATCCTTACCCTCGATCATAACACGAACAAGGGGCTCGGTTCCCGAAGGTCTGATGAGGACTCTGCCTTCGCCCGCAAACTTCTTTTCAAGCTCTTCGATAGCGCTCTTGATCTTGGGATATTCAAGATACATATGCTTCTTGTGGTTTGCAACCTTTGCGCCTACAAGGGCCTGAGGAAGAACATCCATGATCTTAGCAAGCTCTGAAAGAGGCTTTCCGGTCTCAACCATAACCTGAAGAAGATGGAGTGCGCTTAAAAGTCCGTCTCCGGTGGTGTTCTCGTCAAGGAAAATGATGTGTCCGCTCTGCTCTCCGCCGAGGGATCCGCCGATCTCCTTCATTCTTTCAAGAACATATCTGTCTCCGACTGCTGTTCTCTCAAGAGTAATTCCGTTCTTCTCGCATGAAAGTGAGAATCCAAGATTACTCATTACTGTTGCAACGATGGTGTCGCCCTTAAGCTTGCCCTGCTGCTTCATATAATTGCCGACGATGGCCATGATCTGGTCGCCGTCAACCATCTTACCGTTTTCATCTACTGCAAGGAATCTGTCTGCATCGCCGTCAAATGCGATACCGATGGCTGCCTTCTCATATACAACGCGGGCCATGAGTTCTTCCATATGGGTTGAACCACAGTTTGCATTGATATTGGTTCCGTCGGGATGATTGTGGATTGCAACGATCTCTGCTCCGCAACGTGAAAGGGCTTCGATTGATGTGTAGTAGGATGCGCCCTCTGCACAGTCAACAACAAGTTTCATTCCCGAGAGGTCAACATTTACCGCTCTTACGGAGTGATTGATGTACTCTTCCTTTGCGTCTGAAAGGACTTTGATCTTTCCCACGCCGGGTCCGATGGGGAACTGAATGTCATCCATGTTGCTCTTGATCTCAGCTTCGATCTCGTCTTCAAGAGCATCGGGAAGCTTAAATCCGTCTGCGTCAAAGAATTTAATTCCGTTAAACTCAACTGAGTTGTGGGATGCTGAGATAACAACGCCCGCATCTACCATGTGCTTTCTTGTAAGATAGGCAACGGCAGGGGTGGGAACAACACCCACATAAACACAGTTTGCTCCAACGCTGCAGGCTCCTGCCATAAGGGCATAAGCAAGCATATCGCCGGAAATTCTTGTATCACATCCTACCATGATGGTGGGCTTGTGGTTCTTTGATTTGGTAAGTACATATGCTCCAGCCTGTCCCAACTGCATGGCAAGGGCGGGAGTAAGTTCGTCGTTGGCAACTCCGCGTACGCCATCTGTTCCAAACATTCTGCTCATTTTATATACCTCTGTAACTTCCTATATTTTATTTATGGCTGACGGTGGCATTAACCGTCGGTGAATTCTTTACTTCAACGGATCCTGACACTCCAAGAGTCAAAGGCATCATGTGAGCGCCGTCAGTAAGATCTTTCAGATTGTTGTTGTCCATATATTTAGCAACATCTACGGTCACACCGATATTCTCTCCGGTGATCTCCTCAATATCCGACGCAAGACCTGATATTTCAACAGCTATATCTCCGTATCCGGCAGTGATCTCCATTCCTTCCGGAATATTTGTGAATACGATAGCGCTCTCGTCGATATACATCTTCTTGCTCACCTCGGGCTCAACAAAGACGGTAATGGTTACATCGCCATTATAATTATCATCACCAAAGGTTACATTCTCGGGCAGGTAACTTGAAATGTTAACTGTCTTTGAAACATTATCTGTAGCTCCCGAGATATCAACGGGTTCTTCGATATTGATCCTGCTGATGCCCTGAAGGTTTGCATTTGTTCCCGCAATGGTCACAACCTCAGGTGTGACCTCAAGATTGCCGGCATATAGGTATCCGTTCGCAGGCTCTCCGGTCTTTGAAGCGTAGATCGGAATAGTCTTTGTAGGAAGGATATTGACATCAACATGTACATAATCAGACTGCTTTGTGATGGAAGAAAGATTAAGGGGTTCGTTGCTTGCATCATAAAGCTGGATCTCAATATTTGCGGAAAGGGATTCGCTGACACCGTCGATATCGATCTCAACTTCACCGTAGCTTACTCTCTCAACGTCCGATCTGGGGCCGGTGATCTCAATCATGTTAAGATCCATGGTAATGCCGCCGAATTTATAATTCTCGGCAACTTCTCCGGTAGTGCTCTGGATAACCCTAACGTATTTTCTGACTCTGTCTTCGATTGAAATGCTAAGTGTTTCGCGGTTTGCCACAAGAGAATCGTAGGTCTGGTCCCCTGCGAGGTGAAGGCTGATGGGGAGCTCGCCGTCTTCCATCTTGTTGGCATCTGCCTCTGCAATGATATCACTTGAACTGAGACTGTTGATAACGGTCTTGGGCGCGGTAACGGTCACCTTTAAGGTATCGCTCCTGTCAAGGATCTCCCAAACCTTCTGCTCAGGATTAAGAGCATCCTGGTTGATGATGGAAACCTTAACATTGGAAAAATCCTTGGAGATGGTAGGGTTCTCGATCTGGATCCAAACGAACCAGATAACTATCGCCAAAAGTATTGATACAACTTTGAGCCAAAGATCCTTAAGGAGCCAGTCTTTAAACTTTTTCATTATCTGCTCCTTCCCCGGAAACCTTGGTCTCCAACTGCTTTATTTTCTTGTTTCTCTCGGAACGTCTTATGTATCTCTTTTCCCTTGCGGAAGTAACAAGCTTTGTCAGTTTGCTCCTGAGCTGCTCACCATCGGATATAGGCTCGATCTTGCCGTCGATGGCAAGGGAAATACGTCCTGTCTCCTCGGAGACAATGATGGTGATGGCGTCGGTCTTTTCAGATACTCCGACTGCCGCTCTGTGTCTGGTTCCCAGGTCTTTGCTGAGATCCAAGTTGTCTGACAGAGGCAGATAACAGGTAGCCGCGGTAACACGGTTGCCTACGATGATGACCGCTCCGTCATGAAGGGGAGTGTTCTTCTCAAAGATGTTGATAAGAAGACCGCTGGTAACCTTTCCGTCGATGGCGATACCTGTGGTCTCGTACTCGGAAAGGAATTCAGCTCTCTGAATAACGATAAGAGCTCCGGTCCTTGCCTTACCCATCTCGGTGCAGGCTTTAACGATCTCAGAAACGGTGGTCTCGGAAACCTTCTCCGCGTCTGCGGAATGAATGGCGGTGGTGGAAAGGATCTCACCGAGGAAATTCTTTCGTCCAAGATTCTCAAGACCTTTTCTAAGCTCGGGCTGGAGCACAAGTAAAAGCGCTATGATAGCGTAATTAACTACATTTTTAGCAATCCAGATAATGGTATCCAGTTGCATGATGGAGGCAATGACCAGAAACAATGCAATGACAATGATACCTTTGAGAAGAGACCATGCTCTGGTGTTCTTCATCCAGGCTAAAATATAGTACAGCAAAAACGCAATGATCAGGATCTCTATCACATCGCGCCACTGTACGGTAGTCATATATATACCCATGTTCTTAAGGTAATTTATGGCTTGGGTTACAAATTGCATTTAGTTTTTGCCGTCTCCGTCTTCTTCGGAGAAATTCTCCTCATAATATCCGTCATTATTCTCGTAGTATCCGTCTTCCTCGTAGTACTCACCGTCTTCGGGATACTCGGAATAATCATAATCTTCTCCAAGACCGTCTTCGTAGAAATCTTCGGATCCGGTCACAAATGAACCATGTCCGCCGACTCTTCTGTTGATCTGTCTTACACGTCCGCTCTCAAGAGCAATTGAGATCTTGGGAACAGCCTTAACGTAGTAGTAATAATCATCGTCCTCGAACTGAACATTCTCAGTGCGGTTAAAGTCAACACAATACTTAAAGAACTTGATGCCAAATCCGATTGCTACAGCAAGGATTGACACAAGAATGATGTTGATGAAGGAAATGCCGGTGTCCATGATCACATCTCCGATAAGGAGGACGAGCATCTGAACTGCAGCACCCGAACCAATGGCTATCTCCCAGTTTCTCTTGATGGGAAGTCTTCTGATAAAATAAACCACAAGCATAGTAACAACAAAAGCGATGATAACGATCAACATGCCCTTGTTTGCAAGCATTCCGTCGATGATGATCTTAAGCTGATCTGCAGCATCGCCAAGTTCCATGGTGGCGATGGTAGCTGAATTGGAATCAATGATGTAAAGGAAATAATATGCAATTACGCCGCATCCCATTGCAACAGCAGTTCCGGGAGCTGCGCAAAGTCCCAGGATGATGGGAAGGATATAAGGTATCTTCCAGAGCATCAGCACCGGTGTAAGGGCAACTACAAGAGAAGCCTTGGGTGCGAATCTCAGGAACAATAAATAAATCACAAGATAAAGCACTACTCCCGTAGCCGCTACGATCAAAGACAGTCCGTACATGTGAAGGAGCGAGAACAGTCCGGCGAAAACAAGGATGAGTCCGCTGGGAAGGAAGGAACAGAGCAGGGATACGATAAGCTCGATGGCAACATTGTCAATCTTGTGGAAATATCCCATTCTCGAATTGACTGCGTGAAGCACGATGAATGCCAGGATAGCTTTAATTACGGGAATGATAAACGCATCGTACTTGTAATAGAACCGGATTACCTTTTCCCTGATTTCAAATAAACTCTTCATTGATCTTTCTGCATCTTTCTCAATTTCTTAAGATTACTCTTATATTTTCTAATGCTGCCGGTTGCGACGGCATACCTTATAAATGCCACAATATAGCATATTGCGACATAGATGATCATCACGATCAGATAATGTTTCCCGAACCCTTTCAGTATTGCCACAAGGTCAAGGTCATAGATATTTTCCACGAATTGTTCGAGATTATAATAAATGTAAAGGGCTACACCGCAAACAAAGGCAACGGTTATCGCAAAGATCGCCTTCAGTATAGAAGCGAAAATATAATCCGCTCTAAAGGAAGAACCGATCCTTAGATGATCTTTTCCCTTGCCTTTTTCGTAGGAAGCCATTCTGGTCATCATAATGACCTTTTCTCTGTCTAACATAGAATCTTCCAGCCAAAATTAAAGGAATCTCATTCTGGCGTTATCCTTTTCATCTTTCTTCATCTTAGCTGCAAGCTCTGCTGCTTTCTGTGCGTTGTAATCCCTGGTCATCTGACCGAAGCCGTTGGTTACCTGATTCTTACAACGATCGCAGAATCTTCCTGATCTGATGGGTGCTCCGCAGGATTCACAGTTGAGCATCATGGCTGAATCCTCGGTTACCTCGAGTCTGTCGTCACGAAGCCATGCAGTGATCTGCTGGGGCTCAACATCACAGGCCTCGGCAACTTCTTTAATACCTACTCCCTTATGCTCGCGAATGTACTCCTTTACTTCCTGGAATTTTGCTTCCATAGCCTCCTTACAGGAAGGACAGATGGGCATACCGGAAATATAGTTAAACATCTTTCCGCATTTACGGCAGTTACGTACGTTCATAGCAATACCTCCATTAATTAAAATTTTGGCTGTGCAAGTATTAAATCAAATACCTTTTCCGCCTGCAAGCGCCACAAAATACACATCAGGTATCCCAGCTTTATGAAGAACTTTTGCTGCTTCGTTCATGGTGGTTCCCGTTGTGTATATGTCATCGATAAGTATAATCGTCTTTAATTTTACACTATTTTCGCCCACAATAAAAGCATTTTTCAGATTTTTTTGCCTTTCATCGGGGCTGAGATACTTAAGGGCAGTGGTATTTCTCCTGCGCTTCAAAAGTTTGTCCGCTACGGGGATCCCGGTGATCTTTGAGATCTCTTTTGCAAGCTCGTATGCCTGGTTGTATCCCCTCTTTGCATAGCGCCTTCTGTGGATAGGAATGGGCACCAGGGCATCGGGTGAAACCTCTCTGAAAAAGTCCTTCAGATAATCAGCGGCTTCCTCGGCGTAAACCTTGGCATATTCCCTTCTTCCGTAGTATTTAAAACGGTATATGGACTTAGCCACCGCCTTGTATTCATAAAGACATCTGCCTCTTATAAATTCCTTTTTCTCCCTTTCGCAGTTACCGCAAAGACCGGTTGGTCTCATGGTCTTTCTTCCGCACTTCATGCAATAGGGCGGAGCAAGGAGTTTCATCTGCTTAAGGCATTCTGTATGGATCCCTTCTCCGAAAGGCGTAACGATCTTGTCGCAGTAGGGGCATCTCCTTGGAAAGATCAGGTTTAACAGAACGTCTAAGACCTTCATGGCATCACCTCCAGGATACGTTCCTTGAGGGATGTATATCTTCTGCTTGTGTAACCGTTGTCTATCATATCACGGACAATACGTGAACTTCCCATGATGACCACACACTTCTTTCCACGCGTTATTCCGGTATAGAGAAGGTTTCTGTATCTCATTATCTCAGGGACATCAAGGAAGGGCATGATAACCGCCGGATATTCCGATCCCTGGGATTTATGGATGGTGATGGCGTAAGCCGGCTCCAGTTCCTCCAGAGTGTTAAAGGGATAATCAACGATCCTTTTATCATCAAACTCAACTCTGACCTGTGCCGCCGCTTCACTTATCTCAAGTATCCTTCCCGTGTCTCCGTTAAAGACTCCAAGGCCACTGGATACGGCAATTCCGTACAAGCCGTATATGTTCCACTCCAGCTTGTAATTGTTCTTGATCTGCATTACTTTATCGCCTTCGCGGTAAATATAATCCCCCTGGATGTGCTCCCGTTTTCCGGGCTGAGGCGGATTAAGAGCCTCCTGAAGTATCCTGTTTAATTCGATACATCCAAGGCTTCCTTTTCGCATGGGTGTGAGGACCTGAATATCAAAAACATCCGCGTCGCAGTACTTGGGAAGTTTATCCCTGATCATCCAGATCATGTGCTCCGCGATCATTCTCGAAGAATCTCTTTCAAGGAATAAAAAGTCCTTTGAGTCCGTTCCCAGTTTTATCTGCTCACCTGAATTTATCTTGTGAGCATTAACTACGATATCGCTACCGCTGGCCTGACGGAAGATCCTCTTTAGCATTAAGCATGCAAACGCATTACTGTCAATAAGATCCCTAAGGACGCATCCGGGGCCAACGCTGGGGAGCTGAGCCGCGTCGCCTACAAGTATAAGCCTCGTTCCGGGGATAATTGCTTTTAACAGTCCCTGGAACAATAAAATGTCCACCATGGAGGCTTCGTCGATGATGATAACGTCTGCTTCGAGAGGATTGTCCTGATCCCTGTGGAAGAACATCCTTCCTCCGTCATCATCCTGACCACCGCCCACTTCGAGTAACCGATGGATGGTCATAGCTTCATAGCCTGTAGCTTCAGTCATTCGCTTGGCCGCACGTCCCGTAGGCGCCGCCAGAAGTAGATCCATTCCAAGGGACAGAAAGTATTTGATGATAAGATTTATGGTTGTGGTCTTACCTGTTCCGGGACCTCCCGAGAGTATAAAGATGCTGTTCTTTACGCATTCTTTGACCGCCTCAAGCTGAATGGGATCCACTTCCATGTTTTGTGCCGCCGCAATATTCTTAAGGCGTCCGATGAGAAGGTCCTCGTCCTCTTCCGTAAATCTTTCAAGGGGCATGTTAAGATCCGCCAATAACCTTGCGCAGTTCTGCTCCGCATAAAAGAAAGAAGCGGAATAAACATTTTCTCCCCGAACGATTATCTTACGGTCGATGGCAAGGCCCGAGATCTCATTATTTATGACCTCGTCGTCCATGCCCAGCATTTCTTTTGCCTTGCTCTGAAGATCCTGCATGGGCAGATAGCAATGACCCTCTCCGGCGCTCTGCTGAAGGATGTACAAAAGGCCGCAACGAAGCCTCTGGGGTGAGTTCATGCTCATTCCCATGTTCCGCGCTATGGTGTCGGCGGTGATGAAACCTACGCCGCTAATATCCTCCGCCAGCTTATATGGATTTTCTTTCATGACGGTGTATAATGAACCGCCGTAGGTGTTGAAAATTTTGATCGAAAGAGATTGGGAAATATTGTATTGACCAAGAAACATCATGGCATCACGAAGGTCACGCTTTTCTTCCAGCTGAACTGCGATCTCCATAGCCCTTCGCATGCTGATGCCCTTTACTTCCGCAAGACGTTCCGGTTCCTCCTCGATGATCCTTAACGTATCATCTCCGAATTCCTTTACGATCCTTGCGGCAAGGGCTGCACCGATGCCTTTAATAGCGCCGGAGCCAAGGTATCTCTCGATGCTCTCCTTGTCTGCCGGCGGCACTACTTTGTATGTCTTTATCTTAAATTCTTTTCCGTAGACGGGATCGTCGAAAAACTCTCCCTCCAGTTCCACGGTCTCACCAACCTGAAGGTCCTTGCAATAGCCGATGCAGGAAGTCTCTTTCCCCTTGTCCACCAGCACAAATATGCAATAACCATTGGCAGGATTTTGATGTATGAAACTTTCTATATATCCTCTGATTACTTCCATTAAGTCTTCTTTTCGTCTATTGTTTTTTCAGGGTGATGCTTTCTTTTCCGTACCACTCTGCCATATAAGAATTAGGTTGAGCACCCGGATCCTCGGAAAGTTCATTCTGCCTTAAATACCAAGGGCGTACTGTATATTCCGGTACTTCCACATTTGCTCCGCCGTTTTTAATGATATCTATTCTCTCTTGATACTGTTCATACTGAGATGCCGCCTCATTCATATGAACTTCCATAAATGCAGCATAGGAAGAATAATCGTACCTTTCTTTTCCTCCCATGATAAACGTGGCGGCCACCACAGCGAGAAGTACAACGTAATACCACCAATAACCGATGTCAAGGCTAAACCTGCCCTTCTTTCCCTTAGTAACGGTGTGCAACCATCCAAGGAGATAAATCTCGCTAAGAACGGCTCCCACATGGAGCATTAGCTTGCAGACATTCCAAACTCTTGCAAGATCATTTCTTCCTATACCGTAAAGCCCGGGAGTATATGTGGCAAAATAAAGACCGGCCATAAAAACAATAAAAGTCAGAGGCATTCTGAATCTGTTTTTGCTACCCTTAAGACCGTCCCAGATGATTGGAACAAGTGCAAGAAGAACCACGATAAAGAACACATCTATAAACTCTTTTCCTTTGTTGATACCGTCAGGAAAAGAATTGATTATTGCATCAAGAGGCTTCATGGCGGATCCGGTAAAATATGCCGCACGAACGCTGTTTCCGGGAGCCTTGGCGTTCAAGACAAATCCAATGGCATAAGTCAAATATATGGGAACAAGCCTAAATGCACGCTTTTTATATTTTACAATTACATAAATAAGAATTGCCGCAAGAACAAGCGCCCCGTTAAGGACCGTTACAAAATTACCACCGCTGACAGTGATGGCAAGGATCATACCAATAATGACCTCAGTTATTGTTGCACCAATTCCCGCATAGTCAGAGAAAAAGACAATGGTTACAACAAGGAGCATCAAAAAGGATGTTATCCCGATATAGTGAACTCCTCCGTTATACCAGTAAAATCCATGGCCCGGAAAATACATTTTTTCAAGAGCCAGGATAGTGGTAGCAAAAGCCACGCAAAAAGCAGATGCTTTCTTTAAGTCGAACATCTTGGTGCACAAAGTAAGCATCATGGTAAACAAAGACAAAGAAAATATAGCGATAAGAAAATATCCGCCGCATTTATAAAGTTCATCACCCCATGCAAAGGGATTCATTGCCATAAGGAAGATGGATGAAAATGTTCCCTGCCATGCATACCAACTCTCTTTTACCTGGAAGCAGGCGCCCCTTAAAGCGTTGAAGAATGTATCCCCGTAATATGCTCTGAAACTGACATTATATTTGGCATAACCATAGTCGTCATACCAGGGGATCATAAAATTGCAAAGCCTAAACAAAGGGATAAGGGCAACGATCAATACCGCTCCCAACAAAACCGCCAAAAGTACTTTTGACGGTTTCCAAGAGAAAAACTTTTTCATAAATTAAAAACTCCTAATCCGTTACATCTATATCCGGAGAAATGTAAACCGTGTACTCCGGGAATAATTCTCCCATGTCCTTGTAAAGCATCTCAAGGCCCTCGGAAGCTTTAATGTCAAAACTCATTACAACGTCAAAACGCATCTGCTTTGCCTTTGTATCTACGTAAAAGCCGTGCATCTGGATCGCCCAGTCATAGAACAGGACTCTCTCCATGACCTTATTTCTTATTTCAGCGGCTTCGTTATCTCTGGTGTTATAAGAATAAACTCCGACAGCGGTTAAGGCAACTCCGGTCTCGGTGTAAACCTTTGCTTCAATCTTTCTTGTTAAAACATCAACCTGCTCAACCGTCATGGTGTCAGGCAGTTCCACATGAATGGATGCGTAGTGCTTGTTGGGGCCGTAATCATTTACAAATAAGTCGTATGCCCCGCGTACTTCGGGTTCTTCGCTTACAAGCTGTTTGATCTTTTGAGTAAGTTCCCTGTCTTCTCTGTGACCAAGGATATCGTCCAAGGTATCCTGAAGCATCTCAATGCCGGCCTTTATGATGAAGCCGGTGATGATAAGACCAACGTATGCTTCAAGAGAAAGTCCTGTGGTCAGATAGATTATTGCGGATGCAAGAACGGATGCTGAGATGATGGCATCAAAAAGCGCATCCTTACCCGAAGCTTCAAGAGCTCCGGATTTTGTTCTTCTTCCCTGCCTCTGAACAAAGAGTCCGAGGAAGATCTTTACAACGATAGCCACGGAGATAATGATGAGTGAAACAGTGGTGTACTCAGCTTTCTCGGGATGAATGATCTTTTTAATCGATTCGATGCCGGCGGTTATACCTGCATAGAGTATGATAGCCGCAACGATCATTGCCGCAAGGTACTCAATACGGCCATGGCCCAAGGGATGTTTTTTGTCGGGGCGACGTCCCGCCAGCTTTGCTCCCACAAGGGTGATAACCGATGACAATGCGTCGGACAAGTTGTTTACCGCATCCAAAGTTACTGCGATGGAGTTGGTAATGACGCCAACCATTGCCTTGAAACCTGCCAAAAATACATTGGCGATTATTCCGATGATACTGGTATGGATAATGATCAGGCTGCGCTTTTCCGCAGTATATTTCATGTCTGCTGTTCCGCAAGCCTTTTCTTCGCTGTTACTCATCATTACTCCTTAGGGGCTCAGGGCCCCCTGTGACTGATCTTGAATTTTATAAATTATATTTTTGCTCCGGTTTTCCGGCCATTACAGAAGTTCCTGATATCCGGGAACATAGAGGTGACGAGGAATACCATCAACCATGATGGGTGCCACATCGCCCTGGATAAGAGGTCTAACATAAGTGATGAACTCATTGGTTACATATGTGCCGTCCTTGGTGATCCAATCTCTGGGAACAAGGCGCTCATCGTTTGCGATCTTGTGAACGTCCTTAACCTCGGTTCCTGCCTGATAAGGATCGTCTGAGAGACGCTCAATAACAACCATCTTACCGGTATCGCCCTCGTCTGCTGCCTTCATTGCTGCACCACCAACCTCGTATGCTTCAAGGATGTCCACACGGGAAGCACAGTGGCTTGCCGATCTCTGAAGAGTTGAAAGCTCGATTGAACGGGTCTTGCAGCCGATCTCCTGTGAGAGAACGTTGCAAAGGTATCTTGCTGTTCCGGTGAGCTGCTTGTGTCCGAATGCGTCAACGTACTCGGTAGCATTTCCAAGTTCACTGATATATGTGCCGTCCTTGGTGTGGATACCTTCGGAAACAGCCACAACAATGGATCTCTTTTTCTTTAAAAGTTCTTTACACTTCTTAACGAATTTCTCGATATCGAAGTTAAGCTCGGGAAGGTAGATGGCATCGGGTCCGTCACAGTCCTCACCTTTGGATAATGCTGCTGCAGCGGTAAGCCATCCTGCGTTACGTCCCATGATCTCAACAACAACGATCTGACCATTGGTTGTCTCAAGACTCCAACCGTCTCTGATGATCTCTTTTACGGAAGTACCGATATACTTAGCTGCTGAGCCGTATCCGGGAGTGTGATCCGTAAGGGCAAGGTCATTATCAATTGTCTTGGGGCATCCTACGAAACGAATGTCAGAACCGGTAATGATCGCGTAATCCGAAAGCTTTTTGATGGTATCCATAGAATCGTTACCACCGATGTAGATAAAGCAGTCGATCTCGAGTTTATCAAGGATTTTGAAGATTTCTTCGTAAACTTCTTTGTTGTCACTGATGTTGGGAAGCTTGTATCTGCATGATCCCAAATATGCAGAAGGTGTTCTCTTTAAAAGTTCCGCATCAAGGCCGGTACGAATATGATCGGAAAGATCTATATATCTTCCCTCTAAAAGGCCCTGAACGCCATGAAGCATACCGTAAACTTTTTTGTAGCCTCTGTCCTTGGCTGTTCTGAAAACACCTGCCAAAGATGAGTTAATGGCTGCGGTAGGGCCACCTGACTGTCCCACAATAACGTTTCTCTTGTCTTTCTTGCTCATAAACTAACGTACCCCTTTCTTTGCTGAACTTTTTGCTGATTTTAGCGCCGATCGGCCACCTGTCCGAACGGACTTCAAAAACCAATAAATACCACAGATTCAGTATAAAAAATCCCCCCTGTTTAGTCAATATCCGAGGGGGGATTATTTAACGTACATTCCGAAAAGGTAGTAACGGATAAGAGCCAATTTGTACGGAAGTCCCTTCTGCTTTACGTGCTTAACTAGCTTCTTACTCCGTAGGAACCTTTACTTTTGACAAGATTCCGTTAATGACAGAATCTGTTCTTTCCCCTGTGATCTTTGCCTCGGGAGTGAGGGTTAATAATTGTACCGCATTTTTGCGGATTTGGGGCAAATTATGGTTTTTTACAGTTATATACAGGTCGTGGGCTTTATTTCCGACGGTTATCTTGCTTATCGATTTCGGGTCCTGTAGTCAGGGATTCCCCAGAACGCAGCGGATTCTTCAAAATATTTTTCGTCGACATGGGGCCAATTAACCGGCTTTCCTGTCTCTATTTCCTGAAGCTCCATGGCTTTCTGAACAACCTCCGGAGTAAAATCCTTTCCGGTCTTTAAGGTATAGATATTGTTGCAGATGAACCACAGCCCCTTTTCCATGAGACCTTTTTCGTATATCTCGTCCACCACGTAGTCAACATCATAGGGAAGATTCAGGAATTCCGCTTCCCACGAAGGACCGTCAGGCTCTGATGCGTCTTTTCCGTGAAGGATAAAACACTGGGCTATTCCGGGATGACCAATGGCAATTCCGGTTGAGCCGGTGTTGAAGTAGTGCTTTCCTTCAAATTCAAGTTCGCCCTGATAGTGGGTGTGGCCCGCTATCATATAATCAGTATCGATTTTCTTAAGCCACTCCTTTGTATTATCCCCCTCAAGTTGCATCAGTTCTCTGCTGTTATTTGGAGAACCGTGGCAGCATGTAATGCTTGGATAACCATCGGTTTCGTATAGAAATGAGATGGGAAGGGATTCGAAAAAGTCAAGATCCTTATCGGTGAGCAAGTCATATGTGTACTGAAGGTTTCCGCTGGCTGAATTATAAAGCCATTCGGGGCCTTCCTTCTCCCCGCGAAGAACTCTTCTATGATCAAGCTGATAATCTTCTCTGTTTCCACGAAGAAGCTTTACATCGTACTTTTCTATGAGTTCATAAAGGTAGTCCAGTGTCTCTCTCGTATCCGTCGTGTCGGAAACATAATCGCCGAGAAGGATGAACTCCGTGATTCCTCGTTTTTCCATGTATTCAACTACGGTTTTGAACGAAGTGAAGTTGCTGTGAATATCAGCAAGAACACCTACTTGTTTTGTCATTTAAAATAATCCTTCCTACAAATGTCTCACTACTTCAAATCTTTGAAGTTCTACTTCCTCGTCCTCGTCAATTCCGGCCTTCTGCTTTGCGATCGCAATCTGCTCATCAATCGTATCGACTCCATCAAGATCAGGAAGAAGGAGGCCTCGTTTTCTTCCTCTTGTCACGATGACGCCGTACCTCTTTACATCAAGCTCATCCTTTGAATCTATTCTCTCCGGTGCACTTAATACGTCAACGTTGATATCAAGTAAAGGCAATTCTTCCGCTTCTATTGGACGGAATCTCGGATCTCTTGTTGACGCGCTGATGGCGTTATTGATTATTTCTTCCGCGATACAATCCGTGGTCGGAAGGAATGTTCCGATGCATCCACGCAGGCTTCCTCCTTTATGGATTGAAACAAATACTCCTGCTTTTTCCTTCAGCATCTCATCGGGAAGATGTTCAGAAACGTCTATCACCTTTCTGTTCATGATATAGCTTTCAAGAGACTTTCTTGCAAGCTTAACATAAGCGTCTGATTTAGCGGCTTTTTCCTCCAGCTCTCGCTTTATCTTTTCAAGATAGTGATCTCCAAACCTTCTTGAATCATCATTAACCGTTGGATATGCAGGATAAAATGAAGCTATTCCGTATCCCACACCGGTAACATCCTCATGGGAATATACTTTTGCTTCTACCGCCTGTCCGTCAAGGGCTCCGCTCATTATAACAAATGACCTGTGGCCGCACTCCGCTGCCTTTTCACAGAAGTCCTCAGGGAATTCCAGCATCTCTCCAAAGGCAGCCCTACCTACTACGTCCATTATTCTTTTATCATACTCAGGACCTTCCTTTGCAAATCCGTAGGGTCCATACTCCTGGAGTTTGTGAGAAAGGTCTCCGCTGGCTACAAAGACTACATTTCTATCGCAATCTTCTACCGCCTGTTTGATAAGCTGACCAAGTCTGTAATGTTCCAAAAGACCGCATCCCGACAAACCGATCCTAACGATCTTTCCCTCTTTATATTTCTTTCTGATGAACCAGAGGGGCACCATTGTTCCATGATCAAGTTCAGGATCCCGCTCTCCAAGGGTTCCAGCGGGGAAATCTATTTTGTCCGCAAGAAGACAGATCCAGTCACGCAGCTCTCCGTCATATTCTTCAGTGAAAGCTACTTCCGGAGTGCCAAATCTTGCAAAGTTTCCTTCCGCCCTGCTGCCGGGCGATATATGAAAATAGTCAGCGTACATGATGCTGTGAGGACTTGTTATTATTATGGTTTCAGGTTGTAGCTTTGCTATTTCCTCAGCAACTTTCTCGTAAGCCTCAATGGTTGTTGTTATCTGTTTTTCTCCGCCCTTTCCGATAGCCGGAATGATCATAGGCGGATGCGGTACCATAAATGCAGCTTTGATTGACATATTTCCTCCTGTAAGAAGCTCCTTTTTGCGCCTCCATAGCGCAACCATTTCAGTTACATTATCTTCTTAATCTTTTAATCTACTTGATTTTCTAGCAGTTTCCTGTATAGACATATTTAAGATTCTGCTCTGCAATTTCTTTAAGTCTGTATATCTTATCAACCGGCGTAGCGCCTCTGTCCGTCATATGAAATCTCGGGAAGAATCTGGATATATGAAGGGGTATATCAGGGCTAAGTTCCGATATCCAATGGCTAAGATTTTCCATTTCATCTTCCGTATCGTTCTCTCCCGGAATGATAAGCGTAGTTAGTTCCACATGGCAATGCTTTACGGCCTCTGTAATAAAGTCCATCACCATCTTACGATTGCCTTTAAGAAGTTCCTCGTAATACCTGTCCGTGAATCCCTTTAGGTCTATGTTCATGGCATCCACATATTCAAAAAGTTCTTTCATTGTTTTAGGCTCTGCCATGCCATTGGTTACAAGTACGGTCTTTAGATTTTTCTCTTTTAAAAGCTTCGCCGTATCCAAAACATACTCATAGGAAATAAGCGGCTCATTGTATGTAAATGCCACTCCGATACTTCCGTTCTTTACTTGTTCTTCTGCAATTATTGATAATTCTATCGGTGAAACAAAACTTGATTCTTTCTTGATAACACTAACTTCATCACCCCACGAGATCTCGTAGTTCTGACAAAACGGGCAACGAAGATTACAGCCATAACTTCCAACCGAAAGTATATAACTTCCGGGATAAAATCGGTTTAGGGGCTTTTTCTCAATGGGGTCCAGCGCTATAGACGTCAATTTCCCATAGTTCTCCGGGACGACTTTCCCATCCTTAGTCGTCCTCACTCCGCAAAAACCATTTTCCCCTTCTTTGATCACGCAATGCCTGTAACAAACATCGCATACAGCCCCATCAACCATTGATTTATCCTCAGATTAGAAACATCATTCTCCTCGCTCCGGTTTTTCCGCATTTTTCTCTATAGTAGCAGACATAGCAGAAGACCATTCCTCAACTTCTTCTATATCTTTCCCAATCTCTATATTTGTCGCTTTAACGCGTTTTTTGTATTCTTCCCAATCGCTCATTATTATTCATAATTAAATCATAAACATTGTATCAAAAAGCGGTTGAAAAAAAATCCCAACCGCCTTATAATCAAGTTAAGAAATCAAAGGACTGTCGCATGTCCGATGGTTTATCGGAAACTAATTAAATTAACTAGTTATAAACGGCTATTCCCTATTAGCGTAGGGGATAGCCGTTTTACTTTTTATCGCGGTGATCATCTATGTATGTCAAAGCAGCAAAAACCACTAATAATAGCGTAAGCACTTCAAGTACGTTCATAGCTTCCTCCTTTCCGTTTCCGAAAAGGACCACCAGACTATCCCTACAATATTCTCAATTGATTACCGAATCATTTTACCATAAAAGGCGAATTCGAACAAGTGTTTGTTTTAGTTTTTATATCTCAAAATCCGGAAAGAGGCCATTATTTACGCAGTTAATTATCTTAGTGACCTCGCTTGTTGCGCGTTTTCTGCCTTCTTCGCTTTCCTTCCAATTTTCACGCTTAGTGTTGTTGTCGTCTGCAGGGCAAGGTATCACATCTATATGATCCGGAAAAAGATATCTTGCGATACCAAGGCTCCTTCTCATGTGATAAGTAGTTGTCACAAGCAGTACCTTATTTACTCGATTTAACCAAAATGTCCTCTGAAGTACCAGCAAAGAACACAGCATATTTTCAACAGTATTCTGAGATTCGGTTTCTATAATAATATCTTCAGCCTTTACCCCCAGATCAATCGCTTTATCACGCATATCCTCGGCGTGGCCTCTATCTCCTCCATTTACGACACCACCGGAAAAAAGAATCTTTTGTGCACGCTTATCATGATATGCCTTCACCGCAACAGGTACTCTATAAAGCAGTGACTTATTGCTTCCAAGAACAATAATACAGTCTGCATTCTCTCCCGTATCATCGATACCTTTAAAAAGCACCCTATCTATTATTTCATCCGTAAGATGATCCTTATCAATTTCCGAAATCCACATGTCCCCACCCGTATCAAACTTTTTAAGCGTATCCCTTTATGCTTTATTACGCTTTATTTCTTTCATCACTAATGACATGAATAAGTGGTCCGCCTTCAATCACACCCTTAAGTTCTTTCTTTAGAAATGCCGGGCGAATATCATTATCTTGGAACTCATCAATCGGAACCCATACCAGTTTCTCAGATTCATCTGTTGCAGCTTCAAATGAAGCTTTTTCAGGAGCTTCCATGATGTAATAATACTCAAGCTCATGGCACTCTTTTCCATCTATGCCACCGCCAACACCATTGAAGAAGTTTTCACAGATTATCGCAATACGCTTTGCTCTGCATTTCACGCCCGTTTCTTCGAAAGTTTCTCTTTCAATGCAAGACTTTGAATCTTCGCCTAAATGTACGCCACCACCGATCATATAGTAGTAGCCACCATAGTTGGACTTTACAAAAAGCATCTTCCCATCGCGGACGATGATAGCTCCCGCTCTGTAGCGAAACCAATAATTATCTTTTTCCATGCCGCAGTCAAAATACTTCGGAATTCTAACAAAGAAGTGACCTTCATCTTCTCCCACAACCTTGCCGCCATTATTCTGCATAACCTTTAAGGAAGCGGGATTGTCTTTATTTACTCTAAGATAAATCTCATCCTCAGGAATTATGCCCCTTGCGACTTTCAGAGTCTGCTTAAGGCCTTCTGTCGCATATCCCTTGCCTCTGAATTCCTTCGCAACGAAATATCCGATATGTCCCGCACCGTTTCTAAGCGCGTCTGTAAGATAATGCCTTATCCTGAACTGACCAACAATTTGATCATCATCCCAAAGATAGAGATTCGTCTGTGGCACCATCCAGTCGGGCATGTCTTCACCACGCTCTTGTTTCAGCATTTCAGGAATTACTTTCTCTTCAAACTCTTGTCTTGATACACCATGATGCTGGTTCGTAAGCCCATTTTCATCCTCCGGCATATCTCGCACAAATGCCCATTCTTTCTCAATATCTGTGTTGCTTTTCTTTAGTTCTAACATATAAGTACTATCTCCGTCCCTCATTTTTTCAACTAATAGCCATTGTATCAAAAAAGGCAACTCGCAGTAAACCACGAATCGCCTTGCTTTATCATAAATTTATCGCATTTTTCAATCCTGCACCCTCATTTTCAACCGGTGACAATTTGTCA
>JAEEOO010000078.1 GCA_016284315.1 Lachnospiraceae bacterium
AAACTTTACAGTGATATGATCTCACTATTCAGACTTGATCAGTTGGGTGCATCCGTATCGGGTGGGGGCAAGAATACGGATCTGGGATCTTTACCCACAGGATCAAAAGCGCTACTTATAACTCTTGGAGTTGTTTGGATCTTGATCGGTTTATATTTTGGTTATTCTAAACTCAAAGGGAGAAAGAATAAAGCTTAGTTATTAAGGGAGTAGTAACTATGTCAAAAAAGATGTTTGCGTTGCTGGCAGATAAAGAGACTGCCGGGGATGAGGCACTTATCCAAAAGATAAGGGAAACTATTGAGGCTTCCGGAGGAAGCCTGAAGGTTTTACCCAGCGTGGATAAACTGACTCAGGCTGAGGCAAAGAAGTCTTTGGATGGTCTTGCTGCCGATGCCATAATCTACGGCGGAACCTACGATGAGAGTAAGCCCTATTATAAGATCATCGAAAAGGATACCGACAGTCTTGATGATAACGAAAAGGCGGAACTTGAAACAGTAAGAAAGATCCTTGATGAGAACCTTCTTACCTACAATTTTCAGCCTATTATTAATGCTGCCACCGGTCAGATATTTGCTTATGAAGCATTGATGAGACCTACCGTCAGCGCAGATACCATAGGCCCCTTAAAGATACTTAAATATGCCGATAAGCTTGGAAGATTGGGAGATGTGGAAAAAGCTACCTTTCTCAATGTTACTGCTTTGATAGATAAAAATAAGGACAGGTTTGGAGACAGGCTTGTTTTCATAAACAGCATTCCGGGAGCGAGACTTCTTCCGGATGATTATATCGATGTTGAATCCGCTCTTATGGACCATGCCGAGAGCATTGTTGTGGAAATGACGGAACAGACCGAAGCTGATGAGATAACGCTTCGAGCCATTAAGAGACGTTATGAACTTCTTGGTATAGGAATTGCTCTTGATGACTATGGAACAGGTTATTCCAATGTTATGAACCTGCTTCAGTATATGCCCGGTTACGTTAAGATCGACAGATCCCTTCTTGCTGAGATTGACAAGAATCCCAAGAAACAGAGATTTGTAAGAGAGATAATTGAATTCTGTAAGGACAATAATATCTTATCTCTTGCGGAGGGTGTTGAAACCTGGCGCGAGCTTCGGATGGTGGTAAGAATGGGTGTTGACCTTATTCAGGGCTTCTATGTTGCAATGCCTTCGGAGGATATCCTTTCCTTTACCAACAGTGAGATCAAACGCGAGATCTTAAGATACAGGGATGAATACAAAGCAGGCAAAAAACAGCCTATTTACATAGCTGACAGTACCGGACGTGTTACCCTTTCATCCCTTGCGAGAGCTAACTACAGCTGCATTCTTATAGGAAAAGATGAGAGGGAATCAAAAGAGATAACGGTATCCGGTGTTGCCGGATTAAAGAGCAATGCTCACATCGAGATAGCCGGTGGCTATGAAGGTACCCTGACTTTGGATAATACCTATCTTGTGGGTAAGCAGGGCAGTCCTTGTATCGTACTTGGCGATAACTGTGATGTTACGCTTATCCTTATCGGTGACAATCATTTGGAAAAGGGTGGCATACTTGTTCCGGATAGTTCAACTTTAAGGCTGCTTGGAGCAGGAAATATTACAATCGGGCTTGATGCTCAAAGTTCCTACGGAATCGGTAATGATCTTGAGGCCTCCAATGGTCATATCATCTTTGATCAGGATGGTATCATCTGTATTGATGTTAAAGGCAATTCGGGAGTTGCCATTGGTTCCGGTTCCGGTGGTCCCATAGATATCAACAGAGGAAAATACATTCTTTCCGTAAATTGCGGATATGGAGTCGGAGTTGGAAGCTTCAAGAACAGTCAGGATGTCAATATCTCGGATTGTGAGTTTGAACTTAATCTTGGAGTTACCAAGGGCGTCGGTATCGGTTCCATGGACGGTAATTCCAGCATAAAGATCACCAATGCCTCTGTTAAATGCAATGCAGAAGGTACTGAAGTAAGCGGGATCGGATCAATAGAGGGGAATGTTTCAAGAATACAGGTAGGAGATGCAAGCCTTTATCTTGAACTGAGAGGCGACTACATCACCGGTGTTGGTTCATTAAAAGGAACCTCCGATTATATACAGGAGAGAGCTACATTAAGAGTCGGCGGTAGCGGATCACATCTTCTTGCTTTCGGCGGACTTACAGAGAACACTTCAGTAGCGATATCGGATTCGGATTCTGCTGTTGATATACTTACCGCATGTCAGAAAGATACCTATGCGCCTGATGATAGAGTAGTGATAAAACATGGTAAAAACAAGTTTATCGTTAACGGTTATCCATATGATCACCATGTAGATTACGGAGAAGTCACGAAATAGACTTCATATTACGGAACAATTTAACAAAAAATGGGAAGTAGCCACAATATTTTTAGATATTGTGGCTATTTTTGTATTATGTGAATATGGGTATAATTCATAAGTGAGGGTCAGAAATGCGGCCCTTTAAACCAGGCAAAGAGATTTGCCATCTTGTGATTGACTGCAGGAGCAGTCTCAAGAGAGGAGAAACTATTATGAAAAAGAAGATTGTAAGTGTAGTACTTGCAAGTGCAATGGCATTCAGCCTTGCAGCATGCAGCGCTAAGACTCAGGTTGAGGACGCTGTAAACGAGGTTACCGAAGAGGTTACCGCTGCTGTTGAAGAGACAGCACAGGAAGCAACTGAGGCAGTTGAAGAAGTTAAAGAAGAAGTTGCCGAAGCAGTAGACGAGGACGTTACCAGCTATGCTGACTTTTTAGCAGCAGAGACCGAGAGCGAAGTTACCGTAGTTACTTACGTACAGGCTCATCAGTCATGGTGGGATAACAAGGTTACCGTTTACACCCAGAACGAAGATGGCGCATATTTCCTTTATGAGCTTGCTTGCTCAGAGGAAGACGCAGCAAAGCTTACTGAGGGAACCAAGATTAAAGTTCACGGTTTCAAGGGTGAGTGGGCAGGCGAAGTAGAGATCACCGACGGAACTTTCGAGTTCGTAGAAGATGGCGATACTTTCGTTGCTGAAGCTAAGGACGTTACCGATAAGCTTGGAACTGACGAGCTTGCTGATTTCATGAACCAGAAGGTTCTTTTCACCGACATGACCGTTGTTAGCGTTGCATTCAAGAACGACGAGCCCGGCGATGATATCTATGTAACCCTTTCAAAGGACGATGCTGAGTACAGCTTCTGCCTTGAGTACTATCTCAACGGTTCTGACGAGGATTTCTACAACCTTGTTGGCGGACTTGAGGCAGGCCAGGTAGTTGATGTTGAAGGTTTCCTTTACTGGTACGAGGGTGCTAACACCCACATCACTGCTGTAACTGTTAAATAATTGATAATAGGGATTAAATCAAAGAAATCTCATTTACACTTGTGTAAATGAGATTTTTTTTGATTTCAAGACCTTAACAAATATGAGCACGTAGCAATTTACTGCGGAGCTGTAAATTAGCGGGTGCGAATATTTGGAGGATTGTGAGAATTGCGTAAGCAATGAAGCAATCCGTAGCATCATTACCTACTTCAGAGAATACTACGTCGTAGGCTTTCTCAGCGGGCAGTTTGAAAGGTTTACTCTCTCTGCCAGGGTCCTGAGTCCACTGTCGATAAGATAATCCTGTAAGATGGGCAGTGACTGAGGTGATGCGGGACCGATGATTATCTCATCGATAAGATCTGTCAGTTTGATGCCGTTTTTATCGCAAAGTTCAACGAGATCCAGAGGATAGTATTTTTTGATACGGTCCCATGCTATATGGTATTTGGGCTTAACAGCGGCTTCCTCAGCGGAGAAGGGAGTGTAGATAAGTCTTACTTCATTCTCTGATGTAAAGGAAGGATGTTTAAATGCCGCGGAAGAGGTCCAGGCATCCTTCATTAGCTTATGAAGATGTTCCTGTTTTCCTTCGAAAGCTTTAAGGTCACTCATGGCTTCCGCAAATTTTTCTATAAGGTCGTGACCTTCTACGGAATCGCGATAATATACTTTTTTAAGGGATACCGAAGGCTCATCATCAACAAGCTTTTCCAGGATGAACTTATGAAAGGCGATACATACTCCCTGACCGCCTTTGGCATATCTTTCCCACTGAGCCGCATCGTCACGGTATTCGGAAAAACATGCGGCATAAGCGGAGTAGTGAAATTCTTCTGCAAGTTCTTTTTTGAAGAAATCCTTTGCCAGCTTAAACTGTTTATCGAGGCCCTGGGTCTTAAGGTCTACAAGGACATTATCCCTTAATCCGTTAACGAAGAGTCTCATTTCGGAGGTATCGTTCATATTAAGTATATTATTGAGCCTGAGTTCTGCATTCCCGACTATTCCGTTGAGTGCGTTAAAATCAGTATAGTGATATAAAAGCATGGTGACCTCCGTAAAATAATTTCATCTTGATTATAGCATAGTGGGCTTTCATTTAAAATGATTTGCGTTTTTATGATTATTATTGTTTAATTAAGGAAGCGAACTAAATCTTTAATTCGGAGAAATTTATGATCTTAGATACTTTTTATCCCGACCATTGGTGGGATTCTGCATATGAAATTCCCTATGAACAGCTTTATGCCGATGGATACAGAGGGGTCATGTTTGATATAGACAATACTTTGGTACCCCATGGTGCACCGGCTACTTCGGAAGCAATAGCTTTTTTTAAAAAACTTCATGATATAGGCTTTGATACATGTCTTATATCAAATAATAAAGAGCCGAGAGTTAAATCCTTTGCTCTTGATGTGAATTCTAAGTATTTGTACAAGGCGGATAAGCCTTCGAGAAAAGGTTACCGTAAAGCAATGGAACTTATGAACACCACTGAAAAGACCACCATCTTTGTAGGGGATCAGCTCTTTACTGATGTATGGGGAGCAAAGAGAACAGGCATTACTTCGTATCTTACAAAACCCATTCACCCTAAGGAAGAGATCCAGATCATCCTTAAGAGAAGACTTGAAGCAATAGTTTTATTCTTTTACAAAAAGAAGCTTAAAAAGGAAAGCAAAAATGGAAATTAACGGAAAAACCAAGGTGCTTGGAGTCATGGGATGCCCCATAGAGCACTCCATATCCCCTGTTATTCACAACAATTTGGCGGCTGAATTAAAGGATAACCTTGTTTATGCTCCTTTTAAAGTTGATGAGGGAAAAGTACAAGATGCTGTTAAAGGCGCTTTTGCTTTGGGTATCCAAGGGTTAAATGTTACCGTGCCCCATAAAAGTGCGGTCATTCCTTTCCTTTGCGATATAGATCCATTGGCAAAGAGAATCGGAGCCGTTAATACCTTGGTATATACAAATGAAGGTTATAAAGGCTACAACACCGATATGCCGGGTCTGTTAAGAGCAATGAAGCACGACGGAGCTGAAGTTGCCGGTAAAGATGTGATCATCCTCGGCGCAGGCGGAGTTGCCAGAGCTGTAGCCTTTCTTCTTGCTGACAGCAAGGTGAATCATATCTATGTTTTAAATAGGACCATTGAAAAGGCAAAGGCCATCGAAGAAGAGATAAAGGCTTATGCCGGCGATATCATAAGCGCTCACGAGCTTTCGGAATACAGTAGTCTTTATGGCGACGGATATGTTGTTATCCAGGCTACCAACGTCGGAATGCATCCGGATGTGGACAGGGCGGTTTTGGAAGATGAGGAGTTTTATAAGAAAGTATCCTTTGGTTATGACCTTGTCTATAATCCCGCAGAGACAAAGTTCATGAAGCTTTGCAAGGCGTCGGGCGCCGAGGCTTATAACGGACTTAGAATGCTTCTTTATCAGGGAGTCATTGCTTACGAACTCTATACGGGAAAAAGCGTTGATGATGAACTTTCTGAAAAGATCTACCATAAAATGGCTGAGGCCATGGGCATTAAATAAAAGTAGGTAAGACAAATTGGGTAAGAAGGTAAAGAACAACAATATAGTTCTGATAGGCTTTATGGGAAGCGGAAAGACTTCACTTGGCATCAGGCTTTCTTATAAATTACAACTGTCCGTTGAGGATACAGACAAGATAATTGAAAGCAGGGAAAAGAAAAAGATTTCCGAGATCTTTGCCGAAAAGGGAGAAAGCTATTTCAGAAAGTTGGAGACCGAGCTCTTATATGAGATCAGGGACAAAAAGTGCAGGAAGATCTATTCGCTGGGAGGCGGAACTCCTGTGATCCTTCAGAATCAGTCACTTATCTGTCAATGCGGAACGGTTATATATTTGAGCGCAAAGCCTGAGACGATCTACGAAAGGCTTAAACACGATACAACAAGACCGCTTCTTCAGTGCGACGATCCCAAAGCAAAGATAGCCTCACTCATTGAAACAAGGGATCCAATCTACAGAAGATGTGCAGACTATGTTATTGAAGTTGACGGTAAGGATCAAAACCAGATATTGGATGAGATACTTAACTGTTTAGGGGAGGGAACATGAAAAAACTTCTTGTTATAAACGGACCTAATCTGAATTTCCTTGGGATTAGAGAAAAGAACATATACGGGAATGAGAACTATGACTATCTCGTTAATATGATAAAGGAAGAGTCAGCAAAAAGAGATGCTGAGGTGGAATGCTTTCAGTCAAACCATGAGGGAGCCATAATCGATAGGATCCAGCAGGCGTACTTTGACGGAACCGAAGGAATTGTTATCAATCCCGGAGCTTATACCCACTACAGTTATGCCATTCATGATGCACTTGCCTCGGTGACAACCATTCCAAAATGTGAGATCCACATCTCGGATATTACGGCGAGAGAGGATTTCAGAAAGATCTCCGTTACTGCGCCTGCATGTGACAAACAGATCTATGGACAGGGGTTAAAAGGCTATATCATGGCTATGGATTTTGTGCTGGGCCTATAATTTTATTTTATTACTGAAAATTTTTATTGAAAGTTTTTATTTCTTTTGTTAAAATATCTTAGTATTGTGACTAAGAACCGCATAGGAGGATTTTAAAATGGCTGAAATTACGGCTGGTGATATCAGGAACGGAGTTACTTTTGAGTATGACAGCAAGGTATTCCAGGTACTTGAGTTCCTGCATGTAAAACCCGGTAAGGGAGCTGCATTCGTTCGTGTTAAGATGAAGGACGTTAAGAACGGCGGCGTTAGAGAGTTAACCTTTAACCCTGTTCAGAAGTTCACACTTGCTACCATCGAAAAGAAGAAGATGCAGTATCTTTACAAGAATGATGATATGTTCGTATTCATGGACATGGAATCTTATGAGCAGATCGAGCTTCCCGAGGCTGAGATCGGTGATTCAATGAAGTTTGTTCTTGAGAACATGGAATGCACCATGCTTTCACACAATGGACAGATCTTCTCAGTTGAGCCTCCGATGTTCGTTGAGCTTAAGGTCACTGAGACCGAGCCCGGTCTTCGTGGCGATACAGCTACCAACGTTACCAAGCCCGCTACTCTTGAGTCAGGTGCTGAGATCAGAGTTCCCATCTTCATCAACGAAGGTGATGTTGTTAAGATCGACACCAGAACCGGCGAGTACCTCGGAAGAGCATAAGCTATATACATTATTTACGAATCGACAGAGCAATTTTGCATTTATGCAGAGTTGCTCTTTTTTTGCGTGTAAAAAATTTAAGTTGGGGAGACCCGGAAAGGTATTTAATGTTAATAAACGAATTTGCTGAAAAAGTTAAGAATGCTGCTGTTGAGATTCTTGGAGATGAATATAATGTGGAGATCCACGAGAATATCAAATTAAATGATACTAAGTTTTGGAGCGTTAATATAACGGATAAAAAATACAATATCAGCCCTATTATTTATCTTGAATATTTCCATGATAAATATGAGAAAGGAACAACCTTCGGAGAGATCATGAATGAACTTATGGGGCTGTACAAGAAATGTATGATAGATACAAATGTGGATCTTAGTTATTTAACAGACTTTGAAAGTGTAAGGGATGATATTTGCGTAAGACTTTGCAACAGGGAGCGAAACAATGAGATGCTCATGGATGTTCCTTTTATTGAATTCCTTGACCTTGCAGTTATTTTCTATATTGAGATGAATGATGAGAATATAGGTGACGGACATATCCTTGTAACTAATAAGTATATGAAGAACTGGGGAATTTCATGTAAAGAGCTGATGCGGGCTGCTCTTGATAATCTGGATAATAAGAAAGAATTAAAAACACTTTCAATGAGTGATTTCTATGAAAAATATTTAAAGAAAAAGATAGAAGACAGATGCGGCGGAGTAGCCGGAGGCTTTGCAGGTATTCCTACGGAACTCATCGATGACTATATGTGGATCCTGACCAATGAAAGTGCAAATTACGGAGCATCGGCAATGATCTGTGCCGAAAAATTAAAGGAATTTACGGAAATGAAGGACTCAAATGTATTTATCATCCCCAGTTCTGTTCATGAACTCATCCTTATTCCCGATGTATTTTCGAATATAGATTCCTACGAGTGGAAGATGCAGGTGGATGATATAAAACAAATGATCTTCTATGTTAACAGGCATGAACTTGCTCCTAACGACTTCCTTTCGGACAATCTTTATTATTTTGATAAAGAAGAGCAACAGGTGAGAATAGTTTAGGCTTATTTTATTTGCCTTTATGCCTATTTTGTGGTAATATAGGCGAAGTGACGTAACAAAATTGTAACAATTTGCGGCCGTAGTCTAATGGATAGAACGAAGGCCTCCGACGCCTTTAATGCAGGTTCGATTCCTGTCGGCCGCAGCCGGCAATTTGTCAATTTGTCACCAGTATTATAGAGAAGGAAAAAGTTTTACAAAGTACTTGGATTTAAAATATGAAAGCTATTTTTGCAAAATTAAAGGATTTTCCCGGTAAAGCCGGAAAGTTTATTCTCAAATACAGTAAGTATTTCTTCCCTGCAATTGCACTTGTTGTAGCTGCAGTCATCGTGCTCATCGCACTTGATCAGAGACAGAAATCAATACAGAGAGAAAAAGATCAGGAAGCTCTTGCAAAAGCTCAAATTGAGGAGCAGGAGAAGCAAGAATTCGAAAGCAAGGAAGTTCCTCTTGAAGAGACTGCCAACGAAAAGCTTAAGGAGTTTTTGGACATCTATTATCTTTGCTTATCCAACGGTGATGAAGAAAAACTCAGAAGTCTTTGTGACAGCATAGAAGAGAGCGAAGTTCTACGTCTTTGCGAGCAGTCTAATTA
>JAEEOO010000079.1 GCA_016284315.1 Lachnospiraceae bacterium
CAAAGATATTTTTGATGAGTTTATCAACTTCATTACTAGCGATGTATCTGAGTTTTACAGAAATGTAGATCAGTGGCAATTCATGGATAAAGAAGTTTTTCCCGACCTTATCAACAAGTTTGGAAAGAACCTAAAGATCTGGAGTGCCGCATGTTCTACCGGGGACGAGCCTTATTCACTTGTTATGGCTCTTTCTAAGTTTGTTCCCCTTAATCAGATCAAGATTTACGCAACGGACCTGGATAAGACAGTCATAGCGAAGGCGAAAGTCGGACTCTATGACGCGAAGAGTATCGCGGGTGTTCCTGATGAGTTTAAAAAGAAGTACTTTACTCAGGTTGGACCTTCATTTAAGATCTCTGACGAGATCAAAGCGAGGGTTGAGTTCCATGAGCATAATCTTCTTAAGGATAAATATCCGACAGACTATCATTTCATAGTTTGCCGTAATGTTCTTATTTATTTCACCGACGAAGCAAAGGACGAAGTATTCAAGAAATACTATCAGAGCCTTAAACCCGGCGGATATCTTTTCATCGGAAGTACAGAACAGATTCTGAACTACAAAGAGATCGGATATGAGAGAAAGAACTCGTTCTTCTATGAAAAACCCGGCAATTGAGTAGATCAAAGCCTTCTGTGATGAGAATCACGGAAGGCTTTTTTCGTGATAATTTAGATATAAAACCAACTTAAAACGGATAAAATTTATGTGGATATACATTATTTGCTTCTGGGTGTCACTGTTTGTTTTGATCTTTTTGGTGGCATACGGAAAAGTACTTAATTTAAATATGATCTTTTTATCAATGGTGGTTACCATCGGAAACGGAGGGTACTTTGCCCTTTCCCGGTCAGACTCCCTTGAATCCGCCATTATAGCTACTAAACTGGTATATACTATTGGGGCTTTTGTACCTTTCCTGACTTTTTTGGTGGTCTGCTATATTTGCAAGGTCAAGATACCGAAGCTATTGGTTGTGATCGGTTACTCTATACAGGTATTTATTTATCTTGCGGTTTTATCCATTGGTCACTCTGATATTTATTACAAGACGGTTGTTTATTATCCCGAAGGTGGTGGCTCAAGACTCATAAAGACATACGGCCCTTTGCACAATCTGTATGTTATAACCCTTTTCCTGTATCTGTTTCTCAACCTTGTTGTTACGGTATTGTCCCTTTACAGGAAGAGATTTGTAAGCATATTGGATGTTCATCTGATCCTTGCAATAGATATTATGATCGCAGGGGTTTATATCACAGAGAGATTTTTCTCCGATGGAATGACGTTGGTTCCTATTGTTTTAACCATTGGTATATTGATCCTTCTTAATCCTATAGTTAAAATGTATAACTATTCCATCTATGATAACCGCAGTATTTTCGAGGATAAGATAAAAACCACAGGTTATATCATGTTCAATAAAAGGACAGGCTATATGGGATGCAGTGAATACGCAAAAGCCCTTTTCCCTGAGCTTGCCGATTGGGAGATTGAGAAAAAGGTTCCGGGCAATGGTGGAAGATTTAACACATTTTTGCGTCAGGATTTCTTTTCTTTTGTCAAGAATGCCAAAAGAGGGGAAACTAAGATAGGAACATATGAATATAAAGATGAAATATTTAGGTATGAATTTGGCATTTTGCCCGATGCAATACGTGGAATAAAAGGGTATTATATTCAAGTTGAAAATATTACGGATATGTTAAGAAAGGAAACTAAGCACTAAACTACCGGAGATTTTATGAAGGCAGACAGAAAGAAAATGATAAACAAGATATTTGAAGATATGCTCCTTATAGGGGCTTTGTTTGTCATGTTCATTACAGCCCTCATTATGATCCTGGCCATGTTTGACAGAGAACCCGAAAAAGAAGCATATGCCGGAAGCTTCGAAGCCAATAGTTTTAACGAGGGCTGGGTGCTTGAACAGGAAGGCATCAGATATGCTGTAGAGTTGCCTCTTACTTATGATGTGAAAAAGGGTGCTACGGTAACTCTTTCAAACACTCTTCCGAATGACGTAGATAACGGTATGGAGCTGCTTTTCAGATCAAAGATGCAGGAAGTTTATATTTATGTTGATGGGGAACTTAGATCTTCATACACTTCCGAACAACTTGCCGCTAAGCCCTATTACTTACCCAGCACCTATCTTGTAGCAGATCTTTCCAAAGAAGATGCGGGAAAAGAGATAAAGATCGTTGTTGAATCAAGAAGCAAAGGCGTACTATGCGAGATCAAGTACGGAAATGGAAATAATGCCTGGTTCAGAGTCCTTAAGAACGGACTGAGGGTGAATATAATAGCTACGGTTGTGCTTATGATGGGAATTGGACTCTGCGTCGGTTCAACCATTCTTAACAAAGCGTACGACATAAAGGCTCCCAGAGCTTTGAGCCTTCTTATGATAGATGTTGCGTTTTGGGTTTTCTCCGAATCCGACATCAGGCAGTTCATTTTCAGACGTCCATCCTTCAGCTTATATTTTGCATATCTGTCTGTGGAACTTATGGCAGTTCTTTCAGCCATGTTTGTTGATGAAGTACAGCACAAAAGATATCATAAAAGGTATCTCATCGTTGAGGCTGCTGCATTTATCCAGCTGATTGTAAATGTTGTACTTCATATTGCGGGGATCAGGGAACTGCATACCACGATATCCTTTTCACATATATGGGTTGCTGCATGTGCGGGAGTTACCATCGCAAGTATAGTTGAAGACTTTATAAGAAAACGTGCGAAAGAATACATCATAACAACAATTGCGATAATTGGTTTTGTTATTGTATCCGGAGCAGAACTTGTCGGCTTTTACTCAAGCAATTATCGTTCTTTCGGAAGCTTTGTTAGTTCCGCAATGCTGATACTGATGATCGGCACTGTTGCCCAGACCATTTACGATGAGATCAAGAGATCAAAGATCCGTGAGAAGACCAGGACTGCTATGGCGATAAGTACCATTGAGACCATTGCCGGCGCCATAGATGCAAGAGATGAGTACACCGGAGGTCACTCCGAACGTGTCGGATTATATGCAAGCCGAATTGCAAGAGAGATGGCAGCGGATTACGATCTTACGGAAGAAGATATTTTACGAGTTCATTATATCGGTCTTGTACACGACATCGGTAAGATCGGTGTAGCGGATAACGTACTTAACAAATCGGGAAAACTTAGTGAAGAAGAATTCTCACTCATGAAGAAACATTCTGAGATCGGATATGAGATCATGAGCTCCATGGGTGACGGAATAAAAGGTCTTCTTGATGGAATAAAGTACCATCATGAAAGATTTGACGGACAAGGTTATCCCGATGGTCTTTCAGACACTGATATTCCTCTGATCGCGAGAGTCCTTGCGCTGGCAGACAGCTATGACGCAATGACCTCTAACCGTGTGTACAGAAAGAGACTTACGGATGAACAGGTTAGAGAGGAGTTTATCAAATGCTCCGGAACTCAGTTCGATCCCGCTCTTACTGAGATCGTATTAAGGCTCCTTGACAAAGGCGAGTTAAAGGCAAGCACCGTCGAAGGCCTTGATACCGACGAAAACGGCGATATCAGAGTTTCATCCCTCCTTGAGACAAGGCTTCAGGTTGACATGCATGAAAGAAAGGATATTTCAAATCCCGCTCATGTCAGAATGCTTTGCTATATCATCAAATTGATGGAAAAGAAGGGAAAGAAATATACTGTATTCTTTGTTGGAACCAACGATGATACTGACAGAGAGGGAACATGGAAAGCAATTCGTGAAAGCGTAAGAGCATCCATCGGTCCTCATGATGTTAACATCAAGTACACAAGATATTCCAATGTAGTTGCTTTGTATGATGCAAATGATGAGAGAATAAGAGGCTTTATTGCCGGACTTAAGAAAACAAATCCCGAAACAGGAATTGAATGGCTTACGGAAGATTACGCCGAGAAGTTCGGAAATTAAAAAAATACAGCCTTTATGATTGAAATGGATAATAAGAATAGAAATAAAAACAGGTCGCTTTTATAGGCGGCCTGTTTTGTTATAGTAAATTTAGTAATAAACAATGGTTAGTATGTGGTTCCGATCATCTGGAGGATATGATTTGCATATTCTGTAAATGCAGCTCTGTCTCTCTTAAGATCATCGGTCAGTTCAAAGAATACTTCTTTGCTCTTGTACTCGCGCCTGAAAATGGGCTCGAATATGAAATCGAACTGGGGAAGATATCTTGACTCTTTTCTGGTGTAGCAGGTAGCTGCAGTAGCCTGAGTCCTGTGCTCTTTTTCAACGAAAGTAGCAACTGATTTATGGAAAGCCACATCTTCTTCGGGAAGATAATAGTAGTCTTTGTAGTTTGCGTAGAAGTATTTCATTTCCTCACAGTAAATGGGAATGCGGAATGAACCTTCATTTCCTTCACCGTGGAAATAACAACCATTGGCACTTGCCGTAACGGGCTTGGGAAGATTACAGGGAAGCTCTGCGGTTAAGAGAAGCTCCTGTTTTTCCTGGCCGGAATAATCCTTGTAGGTTCCTGCGGATGCTTTCTTTACTTTAACGCTGCTGTTAAAAAGGTCAAAGTAGGAGAGCATGGGAAGAATGCTGAGCATGCCCTTAAGATCGTCTTCGTTGTGGAGAAGAAGAGTGTTCCTTGAAAACTCCGAAGGATCCTTAACATAGTCGTGATAAACACCGATAAGTTCACCGCCGGTGAAAGCATCTTTCCTGTCAATGCCAAGGAAGCTTTCCATGGTCTTCAACTTGCAGTTCTGAAGCCCTAAGAACACCTTGCAGGGAGCAATGCGCTTGTAAAGATCGATGCCGATAAATTTATCGAAACTGTAGTCAAGGTCATACTGCTTGCATTTCTGAAGAATATAGGGCAGGTCGAACTGGTTGCCGTTAAAGTGAACCAGATATTTATAGCCTTTGATGTAATCAAAAAAGGCATTAAGGATCTCAACTTCCTGCTCATAGGCTTCCGAAAGCCACTGGATGGTACACCATTTTCCGCTTTCATAATAAGCCAGTCCTATGAGATATAGATAGGAGCTGCGGGCAGTGAAACCGGTGGTTTCAATATCCAAAAAAAGTAACTCTTCCTTTGGACCGAGAAGAGAAATGTCGTAGTCAATATCAAATTCTTCAAGAGTTTCTCTTGATATCTTCATGCGCTATTCCTTTCAATGAAGTACCACACTTTTATATATTCTGTATCATAACATAATTATCTGAATATAGTAGTATTTTTTTGAAAAAAAGTGTAAAATTATCAATAAGGTTGCCCTCGCGGTAACATGAACAAAAGGAGAAGGTTTGATGCCAAGATTTACTTTTTCGGGTGGTGTCCATCCTTTCGAGGGGAAGGATCTATCTAAGGACAAGCCCATTACCCGGTTAGAGGCCGGTTCAGTACTTGTTTATCCCGTTTCTCAACACATTGGCGCTCCCGCTAATCCAATTGTAAAAGTAGGTGACAGAGTTCTTCGCGGCCAGATGATCGCAGAGGCCGGGGGATTTGTTTCTGCGCCCATTTTTTCATCGGTTTCGGGTACCGTTAAGGCTATTGAGCCCAGACGTGTTGTTACCGGCGATATGGTTAACAGCATCATCATCGAGAACGATTTCCTTGATGAAGAAGTAACTTATAATCCCCTTATGGACTGGAACCTTGCTTCAAGAGAAGAGATCCTTGAAGCGGTAAAAAATGCAGGTATAGTTGGTATGGGTGGTGCAGGTTTCCCCACTCATGTAAAGCTTTCACCCAAGGATCCCGAGGCAATCACATATGTCATCGCAAACTGTGCGGAGTGTGAGCCCTATCTTACCAGCGACTATCGCAGAATGATGGAAGAGCCCGAAAAGCTCATCGGTGGTATGAAGATCCTGCTTAGGCTTTTCGACAACGCCCACGGCATCATTGCCATTGAGGACAATAAGCCTGACTGTATAGCACTTCTCAAAAAACTTACCCATGAGGACAAGAGAATTACTGTAAAGGGCGTTTATACCAAGTACCCTCAGGGTGCTGAGCGTATGCTGATTCACGCTACTACCGGAAGAAAGATTAATTCAAACATGCTTCCCGCTGATGTGGGCTGCATAGTTGATAACGTGGATACATTGGTTGCGGTTTATAACGCAGTTGTAACCGGCGCGCCTCTTATGGAGAGGATCGTTACGGTGACAGGCGATGCAGTCAATGATCCCAAGAACTTCAAGATACCCATTGGTGTTTCTTATCAGGAGATCCTTGATGCAGACGGCGGCTTTAGGGTTCAGCCCGAAAAGATCATCTGCGGTGGTCCCATGATGGGATTTGCGATGTACGGACTTGATGTGCCCACCACAAAGACTTCCACAGCCCTTCTTGCATTTGAGCACGATGAAGTTGCTGCTTCGGAGACCACAGCCTGCATTAAGTGCGGCAGATGTCTCCAGGTTTGTCCCGGACGTGTTATGCCCAATGCGCTTTGCGATGCGGCTGAGCACGGAGATATGGAAAAGTTTGTGGCCCTTGGCGGTATGGAGTGCTGTGAATGCGGATGCTGCAGTTTCATCTGCCCTGCAAAGAGACAGCTTACTCAGAACATCAAATCCATGAGAAAAATAGAACTCGCCAACAGGCGAAATAAAAAGTAGGAGGGGGATAAAGATGGCTGAAGAAACAAAGACAATCTATAAAGTATCCTCCAATCCCCATGTGAGATCGAAGGCTACTACCGGCAGCATAATGCTGATGGTTATCATTGCTCTTATGCCTGCCACCGGATTCGGTATTTACAATTTTGGTTACAGAGCGGCGATCATTATCGGAATAACCGTTGCTTCCTGTGTACTTTCAGAGTTCCTGTTTAATCTTATCCTTAAGAAGAAACAGACTGTAGCAGATCTGTCCGCAGTTGTTACCGGACTTTTGCTCGCACTCAACATGCCCGTTAACATTCCGCTTTGGATGCCGGCACTGGGCGGTGTTTTTGCCATCGTAGTGGTAAAGATGCTTTTCGGCGGAATCGGACAGAACTTCATGAACCCTGCACTGGGTGGAAGAGCATTCCTTGTTATTTCCTTCCCCGCAGCAATGACAAATTTTGCAACCGATGTTTACACCGGAGCTACTCCCCTTGCGCTTCTTAAGACCGGAGAGAAGGTTAATATTTCCGATATGATCATCGGTAAGACTTCGGGAACCATTGGTGAGACTTCTCTTATCGCTATTGTGATCGGAGCATGCTTCCTTATCCTTATGGGAGTCATTGATCTTATCATTCCCGGATGCTACATCCTTTCCTTCGTGATCTTTATTTCAATCTTCGCAGGAAGAGGATTTGATCCCGCATTTATCGCAGCTCACCTTGCAGGCGGCGGTATCATGCTGGGCGCTTTCTTCATGGCGACTGACTATGTTACCCGTCCAATTACAAAATGGGGACAGGTTATATTCGGCGTGTTCCTTGGCGTTATGACCGGAGTTTTCCGTATCTTTGGTCCGAGCGCAGAAGGAGTTTCATTCGCAATCATAATCGGAAACCTTCTGGTTCCTCTTATCGAGAAATTTACAAGACCCCTTCCTTTCGGCTACAGAAGAGCCGACGCAAAGAAGTCGAAAGGAGGTAAGTAAGATGTCAAAAGATATTAAAGTCATGCTTAAAGAAGCCGGCGCACTTTTGCTCATTACACTTATCGCCGGACTCCTTCTTGGATTTGTTTACCAGCTCACAAAAGAGCCTATCGAAAAGCAAAATAAACTTGCTATCGACAGAGCATGTCAGGAAGTAATGGCAGATGCAAAAGAGTTTAAGGAGATCGAGTACACCTTAAGCGAAACGATAACAGAACAGATGGCCGAAAACGGAGTAACCATTGGTACTGTTTACGAAGCCTATGACGAAGCCGGAGCATTCAAGGGATATGTACTTGAATCTACTTCATCCAATGGTTACGGCGGAAACATCGTTCTTTATCTTGGAATCGATCCCGCTCAGTCACCAACTCTTTTATGCGGCGTTTCGATCCTCAGCATTTCAGAGACTCCCGGTCTTGGTATGAGAGCAGAGGAAGTACTTGTTCCTCAGTTCAAGAACAAGCAGGCAATTACTTTCAGCTACACCAAGAATGGAGCCACCTCCGATTCAGAGATCGATGCAATCAGCGGTGCGACCATCACCACCAAGGCTGTGGTCAATGCAGTAAACGGTGGTATGAGCGCAGCAAACGAGCTTTATGAAAAAGCCGTAGCAGAAGGGAGGTTTTAAGTTATGAAGCAGAACAGCGTATTAGAGCGTCTTTATAACGGCCTCATCAAAGAAAACCCCACCTTCGTTCTTGCACTTGGTATGTGCCCTACTCTTGCAGTTACCACTTCAGCAATGAACGGTCTTGGAATGGGACTTACAACAACCGTTGTACTTGCCCTTTCAAACCTTATCATCTCGCTCCTTAGGAAGTTTATCCCTAACAGAGTAAGAATACCTGCATTCATCGTTATCGTAGCTTCCTTCGTTACCATGGTGCAGCTTTTATTACAGGCATATTTGCCCGGCTTAAATACAGCCCTTGGAGTTTACATTCCTCTTATCGTTGTAAACTGTATCATCCTTGGACGTGCGGAAAGCTATGCATATCATAATCCCCCCATTGCCTCACTGTTTGACGGCCTTGGAATGGGACTTGGATTTTCAGTTGCCCTTACACTTATCGGCGCGGTAAGAGAACTTCTGGGAGCAGGAAAGGTATTCGGATTTAATGTAATGCCGGAAGGCTTCACCCCCATCAATATCTTTGTACTTGCACCCGGAGCATTCTTTGTTCTTGCATTCCTTACAGCGATCCAGAATGCGATCAAGAAGAAGGCTGCCGCTAAAGGAAAGGCTGTTAAAGTATCCGATGGTTGTACCCATGATTGTACGACCTGTGGAGAAAAGGGATGCGCCGAG
>JAEEOO010000001.1 GCA_016284315.1 Lachnospiraceae bacterium
AAAAGGCTAAAATTGGTTTATTGACTTTTTTTAATCATAGTCAGATAATTATTCCTAACAGTTTTAATCTGATTAAAACAAGTACTTACGAAAGAAGGACATGAAAGTGGAAAAGAAAAACATTGACTGGGCAAGCCTTGGATTTGGTTATGTCCCCACAGACTATCGCTACGTATCCCTTTATAAGGATGGAAAGTGGGACGACGGTGAGATTACCGCCGACGCTAACGTTACTCTTAATGAGTGTGCAGGAGTCTTCCAGTATGCGCAGACCGTTTTTGAAGGTCTTAAGGCATACACCACCGAGGATGGACATATCGTTACTTTCCGCCCCGACCTTAACGCTGAGAGACTTAATCAGTCAGCAGCACGTCTTGAGATGCCTGTTCTTCCCGATGGAAGATTTATCGAGGCAGTCACCAAGGTCGTAAAAGCCAATGAGAATGTGGTACCTCCTTACGGAAGCGGAGCTACTCTTTACATTAGACCTTACATGATGGGAATCAATCCCGTTATCGGTGTTAAGCCCGCTGAGGATTACATGTTCAGGATCTTCACCACTCCCGTAGGACCTTACTTCAAGGGCGGCGCCAAGCCCCTTACCATCAAGGTCAGCGACTTTGACCGTGCGGCACCTCACGGAACCGGACATATCAAAGCCGGACTTAACTACGCAATGAGCCTTCATGCTATAGTAACCGCTCACGAAGAGGGCTATGACGAGAATATGTATCTCGATGCAGCTTCAAGAACAAAGGTTGAAGAGACCGGTGGAGCAAACTTTCTCTTTGTAACAAAGGACGGCTGCGTTGTTACTCCCAAGTCTGACAGCATTCTTCCTTCCATCACCAGAAGAAGCCTTGTATATGTTGCCAAGGAGTACCTTGGACTTAAGGTTGAAGAGCGCGAAGTTTACTTCGATGAGGTTAAGGACTTTGCAGAAGCAGGTCTTTGCGGAACCGCAGCAGTTATCTCGCCCGTCGGAAAGATCGTTGATCACGGCAAGGAGATCTGCCTTCCCAGCGGCATGACCGAGATGGGATCTGTTACCAAGAAGCTTTACGAAACCCTTACCGGAATCCAGATGGGCAGGATTGAAGCTCCCAAGGGCTGGATCCATGTGATCGAGTAAATGAAAGCAATGTGGATATCCTAAAAATATCTACAAAAAACAACGAAAAATAACTCTAAAATTCTAATAAGGTCCGGGCCTCGGTTGACCAATCAATCGTTGCCTAGACCTTATTATTTTGGTATAATGTAGGTTGCGGTAGTTTGTTGCTTCCGAAAGCTAATTTCTTTGGGTTGGAGCGTTAGATGCGCGATATTATCAGCAGGGTTTTAGAGGGAAATTACATACAAAGCAGTGGTATCTTAAACTGCTCTGCATCAAAGGTGGAGATTGCTGTATCCTGCGATTGTGACTACGAGGGATCCTTTAGGATCTTTACTTCCGATGGAAGTGTACTCGAGTCCCGCATTATTTCATCAGATGCCCGAATGGAAGTTTTGAGCCCTGAAGTGGCCGGAACCGAAAGCGACATTTCATACCATTTTCACGGAGATCTTTGCAAGCCCGGAGATGAGATCAAGGGTGGTTTTTCTGTTATTTCAGATCACGGAGAGCTGAACATCCCCTTCATTGTCAAGATTGAGCCCGGTGAGCTTTTATCCTCTGCCGGACAGATCAGAAATCTTTTCAACTTTGTCAATCTTGCAAGAACCAATTGGGACGAAGCCCTCGAACTTTTCTATTCCCCTGATTTCAAAGGAATACTCAGCGGAAGCGATGAGTATTATATGGGCATGTATTTGGCACTCTCAGCCATCCCCGGTAACTCACAAAATCTTGAAGAATTCTTACTTAGCTCGGGTAAAAAACCCAAAGCGCAGTATTTTTACGATAAAAAAATATTTGAGACCTCTCTTATCGGAGTTGAGTATTCCGAGAACCTTGTTGAAAGAGAGATCGAGATCGTCAGAAACGGATGGAGTTACGTCGACTTGCAGATTGAAGTCGAAGGTGACTTTATTGTCATGCGAAGAGATGTGCTTTCCGAAAATGACTTTACCGGAAACATCTGTACTCTGAATATTTTCATTGATCCCTCCAAGTGCAGAAAAGGAAGGCGCGAAGGAAGGATCGTTTTAAGAAATAATTTTGCATATCTGGAGATCCCCATCGTTGTTAAGGGACGAGCAGAGATCATTAACAACAAAGTGGTCCGTTCCAGAGCCATTATCCTTGAGAGCCTTACCGGCGCATTTATTCGCCATGGCCTTGGCCTTGAGGAAGACAAGGAATGGTTTGAAGAAACTACTGGAATCGTTGAACAATATTCGGCGATTTGCGGAAAAGATGTATATGCAAATCTTTTCAAAGCAAGGCTTTTATGTATTGAAGGACGCAATAATGAGGCCGGATGGCTTGTTGACCAGGCTGCGGATATTATCGAGACAGCGGAGAAGTACGGTGAGCTGTGCGGAAATAAACTCTTGGAAGCTTATGCATACCATTGGTTAACCGCATCCATCGTTAATCAGGACGAGAACTTCACCAAGATGGCTGCTCAGAAGGTTGAAAGCCTTGTCAGAAAGGCGCCCGGAGACTGGAAGATCGGAGCTATTGCCCTTATGCTTCCAACTACTCACAATGCAACACCTTTTACCCGCTGGAATCTTTGCCAGGATCTTTATGAGGCCGGCGGAAGAAGCGGAATCATTTACTACGAAGCCATTAAGGCTTTAAATGAATTGCCCACTGTTTCTAAGTACATGGACGGCTTCATGATCCAGACCGTGTATTTCGGATGCAAGTACAAGGTGGTCAATGAAAAGACTTTGGAGCAGGTACTTGCCCTTTCTCCCAGAGTAAGAAAGACGAATTATATTCACCTCCACATGTTGGAGCTTTTATATGAGCAGTTTGATGACAACCGTATTTTGCAGGAACTCTGCTCACAACTGATCTCAGCTAACAAAGTAGACAAGTCAGCCCACAAATGGTACAGACTTGCCATTGATAAAGAGATCAAACTGACAGGCCTTTTTGAGTACTTTATCCAGTCCATGGACCTTACCGAAGAGGAGGATATTCCCCTTCTTGTCCTGATGTATTTCGGATACCAGAATCATCTGGAAAGCGACAGACTGGCCTACATGTACTACTACATAATCCGGAACAAGTCCTTGTATTCGGATCTTTACGAAGCTAGTCTTACGGGAATGGAATTCTTTGCCAGCGGTCAGATCGCAAAGGGAAAGATAAACAAACATCTTGCTGCTATTTATGCGGATGTATTCGATCCCGCGGTCCTTAGTCGCCAGCAGGCTCTTGGTATTTCAAATATCCTTTTCTCAAAGTGGATCGTCTGCGAGAAAAAGGACTGCGTAAAGGCTTTTGTTTACCAGAAGGGTTGTCAGTATCCCTATGAATACGACCTTGTAAACGGTGAGGGCGCTATTTGCGGATACGGCAGCGGCTATATAGTTGTCTTTGAGGACGCAGAAGGAAACAGATACATTGGTTCCGTTAAGTTCACCAGCGAAGAACTGATGCCTGTGAGCAAGTTCCTGCCGGCTATTATCGGGCTTGTATGGGACAATGAAAGGCTGAATTTCTATGTGGTGGGAACCGGAAAGACTGCTGTGACCGTCACATCATCAAACGTTTCAAGATTCATGCAGCTTGGTGAATCAGAGAACGTAAGGCCTTATGTTCGCCGTAACATGCTGACTCTTGCCATGGAGTACTACAGCAATCACGACGACGAAAATTCATTCTCAAGATGTTTGAGAATGCTTGGAACGGAAAACCTTACGGCAGAGCAAAGAGGAAGGCTTTTCCCATTGCTTTACAGATTTGGTTATGACGAAGAGGTAAAAGACTGGCTCATCAGATTCGGTCCTTATTTTACCAGCAGGGCAAATATCAAGAGATATCTGGACAGAGAATTAAAGCCCTTCAATGCAGATCCTGAGGCTCCCCAGCCCGATGGAGGCGTTTTCAAGAGAGCGCTGATCGAAGCGGCTATATACGTTTTTAGGGAAGGAAATCCCGGAACTGTAATTGCTCAGTTCCTTGGGGACAATTTCGAGGGCTCCACAAAGGAACTTGTGGAAGTCTGGAAGGTTGTAAAGAATTATGGTCTTCCCACAGGTAACATTGTTCGAAGGATCATGACCCAGCATATGTACACAGATGTGTATATTTCGGATCTTAACGAGATCGCAAGGGATTGCGTTGAGGACGATCCTTCATCGGATATTGCAAGAGCCATTGTCTCTCAGGGATCATACAATTACTTTATTGGCAAGGGCGTGCCCACGAAGGAGATCACAACCAACATCATTCAGATGGTGAACAGAGGCGTTGAGATCACAAGACCTTCGAAACTGGCATTCCTCAAGTATTTCGCGGATTTCCCCGATCAGCTTGACGAGGAAGCCGGAGAAATAGCAATAGCATTCTTAAAGGATATGATCGGCAGCAGGATCTATCTTGGATTCTTCAAGTCATATCTGAACATCGGAATGTTCAAGAACAGTGACCAGAAAAACATGTGCGAGAAGGTTCTTGATGAGATCAGAGACAGGACTATCATCGACTACAAGGTCACAAGAGGTAAGAGCGCAAAGATACATTACGTTATCGTCAGCGAGGGAACGGAGAACTTCGACTATTCTTCCGAAACTATGAAGGAAGTTTGCGGCGGAGTATGCTTCAAGGATTTCATCCTCTTCTTTGGCGAAACCCTTCAGTACTACATTACTGAGGAGACGGAAGAGGAGGCGGCCCTTTCCGACAGCGGACAGGTTTCAAGTACCGATACCGACGGACATGGAAGGATCAATCGCTACGCCCTTATCAATGATATGCTTATCAGCAATACAACAAAGGACTATATCCGCTTTGATAAGCAGTATGAAGATTTTTTACAGCGTGAATACATGAATGAACAGTTATTCAGGCTGCTATAGGAGCTTTTAAATGATCAAGTTGCCGGGCATTAAGTCAGGAAGCAACAACAGAATATTTGTGGGCTTTAACATCGGTGACAATTTCTGCCAGATCAGTTTTACCGCGGACGGCAAAGCGATCGATACCGTTTCCATGACCACCGGTGAAGAGGATTTTAATATCCCCACCGTTCTTTGCAAACGTGAAGGCATTAACCAATGGTTCTATGGCAGAGAGGCTCTTGAACATGCGGACGATGAAGACGGGATCCTGATCGATCACCTTCTGACTCTTGCACAGAAGGGAACGCCGATCCTTGTTGATCAGGTGGCATACCAGCCCGTATCCCTTCTTGCATTATTCATTAAAAGGTGTATGTCACTTGTAACGGCGGTTTATTCCGACCGTGTGGCGGGAGTCCTTTTTACCGCCGAGAACCTGACCTACGAAAACATCGGCGTTCTAAAGGAAGCAGTGTCTTTGTTAAAACTCAAGACTAAAAAGATCTACTTCCAGAGTCACATGGAGAGCTATTACCACTTCATGACCTATCAGCCCGATGAACTTTGGAGAAACGGCAGTATCCTTATCGAGTACGAGGGTGATGAGATAATCACCTACCGAATGGAATCAAACTTCGGAACTCAGCCCGTGGTTGTTTACATGGATGAAAAACATTTCCCCATGCCCACCGGATCAAGAGGTAACGAGCCCGATACCGACTATGAACTCATTCAGCTGGACAGAACCTTTATGAACATTGCAAAAGAGGTCTGCGAGGCGGAGGATACCATCAGCGTTTTCCTTATCGGATCAAAGTACAATGATATCTGGATGAAGGAATCCAAGAAGTATCTGTGCAGCAAGTACCGTGTGTTCCAGGGCAGTAACCTCTACAGCAAGGGAGCCTGCTACGGACTTCTTGACAGGAATTCCGACCAGCCCATTGAGCGAAAGAACATTTTCCTTGGAAATGATAAACTGACCGCCAATGTGGGCATGAATATATTAAGCCAGAATGATGAAACCTATTTCGCCATCCTTGATGCGGGAGTCAGCTGGTATGATGCCGGTCAGACTTTTGAGTTTTACATTCAGGACGGTAACTATATCGAGTTTATCATCAGGTCGCTCGTTGGTGGCGGTGATAAGATCGCAAGGATCACATTTGATGATTTTAACGCTGAGATCTCAAGAATGAGGTGTAAGCTTTACATGGAAAGCGAAAGACTTTTGATCGCAGAAATAGAAGACCTGGGATTTGGAGAGTTCAGACCTTCAACCCATAGGATCTGGAGAGAGGAGATTCCTCTGTAGAAAGAGGATGAGAGCAGATGCGCATTACAATAAGCATTGGAAAATATGCCACAATTCCATATATTGTTCCAGGGCTTGATGCGCCTGTTTATTGCGTCGAGGAGCTTTGCTATCTTCTCGGAGAAAACGCCGTGCTCATCGATCAGTCCATCATGACAAGATCTCTTGCACAGTGGGTTGAATCGGAGTGCGAGCTTCCGGAGCTTGCGGATCAGATGTATGCCATCATTCAGAGACAGGGTTCATTAAGCACTTTTGTTTGTCTCATAATGGAATACACCGGTCTTCAGGACACCTATTACATCGACACCGTCAGAAAGGTGCTTAAAAAAGGTGCCGGCCTTTCTGCCATTGAAAGGCACAAGAGTCAGATCGATTACATGGTGTCAAAGAAAAAGTATCTTTCGGCTATAAGAGCTTATCATTCTCTTATTGAAAAGTGGAATTACGTCAGTGAGAACAAGACTCTTATTTTGCCGGGTATAAATGTTTTATCAGCCATCTACCACAACCTCGGTGTGGCCTACGTGGGGCTCATGCTTTATGACAGAGCCGCAGGAGCCTTCAAAAAAGCTTATTCTCTTGACGGGGACCGGGAACATTATCTCGCATATATCGCTGCAAAGAGAATGGGACTTAATGACAGTGAGTATATCGACTTTGCTGCGGGACTAACCGATGGATATGAAGATACACTACGGCTTGAAAAAACCATCGAGTCCATTAAAGCGGAATGGGAATCCCGAGCCGAGACACATCAGCTGAAATTAAGAAAGCAGATGCGTGATACTGATGAAGCATATAAGTATTATTCAGAAAATGACAGGATACTCAAGGGACTGAAAGACAGTTACAGAGAGAATGTGAGCTTATGAACATATTTAAAAAGATCACTTCATTTTTTGGAAAACAGAATACGGATGAGACTGAAGGGTATGTTACTTCAAGGAGCAGTGTCAACCTAAAGGATCCGGAAGACCGCAGCAGGTATTTCATGGACTGTCTGGATCAAATGGAGGAATCCTCAAGAGAGGTTGAACTCCTTGCGGGTGAGTATCAGCTGGTTACCGATTATCTCACGGATGTGGACGAGATTGAATCCCTCCCGAAGAACAAAAAAGAGGATTTGTCGGCTATCGCAAAATCCCTTAATGTTTATGATGCCGAGATCAAAAAGTACCGAGAGCGTAAGAGCCGTATGACGGACATCGAGTACTACACTCTCCAAAAGAGGGAATCCGAGGTCGAAGAAGGCATTGAGAAGATAAAAGAGGCTGAGAAATATGCCGTTGCCGTGAAGCGAGATTTAAGGAGACTTGACGGTGAGAGACATGCCAGGAACTTTAGGGAGAATGAAAACCTTAAGACCATGGGCAACTTAAAAGGCATGGTGACCATCTTTATCGGCGCTTATGTTTTTTGCATGCTCCTTTTATTGTTCTTCCAGTTTGCACTGGGATTAAATGTATTTATCGGATACTTCCTTGCCACTGCTCTTGTAGCCATCGCTGTGGCCATATCCGCCATCAAATATATGGATGCGGGCAAGGAACTTGAAGTCATCCGAAACGAAAAGAACAAGTTAATACAACTTCAGAACACGGTTAAGATCCGTTACGTAAACAACAGAAAACTTCTCGAGTTTTTATATTTGAAATACCATGTTGAAAACGGCGAAAAGCTTGATAAACTTTGGAAAGCTTACCAGCAGGAGAAAGAAGAGAGACGCCAGGCAAGCGAAGCCGAGGCGGGTATCGATCTTTTGAAAAAACAGCTTATTCAAAGTCTTTCATCACAGAGAGTTAAGTATCCGGACAGATGGATAACCCAGGCTGCCGCATTCATTGATGAAAGAGAAATGGTTGAGATCAGACACGAGCTTATCATCAGACGCCAGAGAGTAAGAGAGCAGATCGATTACAATAAAAAACTGGCGGAAGATGCAAAGCAGGAGATCGAAGATATTGCAAAGATGTATCCGGAATATGCTTCCGAGATCATAGAGCTTCTTGATTCCAAAGAGGATTAAAGAGGCAAACTGAGAACCAGTTAACGATAACCTATGGTTATTTAATAATTTATGGAGGATCCCGAAAAAATGAAAGAAGTAAAACCCATCAAAGAAGGCAAAGTAAGAGAGATCTACGACAACGGTGACACACTCATCATCGTAGCAACAGACAGGATCAGCTGTTTCGACGTTATCCTGAACAACACCGTTACCGACAAAGGAAAAGTCCTTACCCAGATGTCAAAGTTCTGGTTCGATCTTACAAAGGACATTATTCCCAACCACATGGTTTCGGTAGATGTCAATGATATGCCCGAAGGATTCAGAAATGCTAAGTTCGAAGGCAGAAGCATGATGTGCAAAAAACTTACAATGCTCCCCGTTGAGTGCATCGTAAGAGGATACATCACCGGAAGCGGCTGGGCAAGCTATCAGAAAGACGGTACAGTTTGCGGAATCAAGCTTCCCGAAGGATTAAAGGAGTCGGATAAGCTCCCTGAGCCCATCTACACCCCTTCAACCAAGGCTGAGATCGGCGACCATGATGAGAATATTTCTTTCGAGCAGTCAGTAGCATACCTTGAGGAGAGATTCCCCGGAAAAGGTGAAGAATATGCTACAAAACTTCGTGACTACACCATCGCTCTTTACAAGAAGTGCGCAGACTATGCTCTTACCAAGGGTATCATCATCGCTGATACCAAGTTTGAGTTCGGTCTTGATGAGAAGGGCAATATCGTGATCGGCGATGAAATGCTCACTCCCGACAGCTCACGTTTCTGGCCCGCTGATGTTTATGAGGCAGGACATTCACAGCCTTCCTTCGATAAGCAGTTCGCAAGAGACTGGCTCAAGTCAAATGACGGCCACAACTGGACACTCCCTCAGGAAGTAGTTGATAAGACCATCGATATTTACCACAAGGGATATGAGCTTTTAACAGGAAGCAAACTCAATTAATCGGAATCCAATAATTTATTTTTCAATATAGAAAGAGGTTTTAAATGGCAACAGACGTATATTCAAGCCCCTTGTCAGAGCGCTATGCCAGCAAGGAGATGCAGTACATTTTTTCACAGGACATGAAGTTCCGCACCTGGCGTAAGCTTTGGATCGCTCTTGCAGAGACTGAAATGGAACTTGGCCTTTCAAAGGATGGAAAGCCCGTTATCACCCAGGAAATGATCGACGAGCTTAAAGAGCATTCCGAGGATATCAATTATGATGTGGCACGTGCCCGTGAGAAGGAAGTTCGTCACGATGTAATGAGCCACGTATATGCATACGGACAGCAGTGCCCCAAGGCAGCAGGCATCATCCATCTCGGAGCAACATCCTGCTATGTTGGTGACAACACCGATATCATCATCATGACCGAAGGCTTAAAGCTTGTTCGTAAAAAGCTTTTAAATGTAATGAAGACCCTTGCTGATTTTGCTGACAAGTACAAGAATCAGCCCACTCTTGCCTTCACCCACTTCCAGCCCGCTCAGCCTACTACCGTAGGTAAGAGAGCTACCCTCTGGCTCCAGGAGTTCTGCCTTGACCTCGAGGATCTTGATCATGTACTAAGCACCATGAAGCTTCTTGGCTCAAAGGGAACCACCGGTACTCAGGCATCCTTCCTTGAACTCTTCAACGGAGATCACGAGACCATCGACAAGATCGATCCCATGATCGCTGCAAAGATGGGCTTTAAGGAGTGCTACCCCGTATCCGGCCAGACCTATTCAAGAAAAGTAGATACGAGAGTTGTCAATGTTCTTGCAGGCATCGCAGCTTCAGCTCACAAGATGAGCAACGATATCAGACTTCTTCAGCACCTTAAGGAAGTTGAGGAGCCCTTCGAGAAGAATCAGATCGGTTCTTCCGCTATGGCATACAAGAGAAATCCCATGAGAAGTGAAAGAATTGCGTCTCTTTCAAGATACGTGATGATCGATGCACTGAACCCTGCCATCACTTCCGCAACCCAGTGGTTTGAGAGAACTCTTGACGATTCTGCAAACAAGAGACTTTCCATCGCAGAAGGTTTCCTTGCTGTAGACGGAATCCTCGATCTTTGCCTCAACGTAACCGATGGTTTGAAGGTATATGACAAAGTTATCGAGAAGCATATGCTCGCAGAGCTTCCCTTTATGGCTACTGAGAATATCATGATGGATGCCGTTAAGAACGGTGGCAACCGTCAGGAACTTCACGAGAAGATCCGCACACTTTCAATGGAAGCCGGCAGAAATGTTAAGGAGAACGGTATGGATAACAATCTTCTTGAACTTATCGCAGCCGATCCTGACTTTGGTCTTACTCTTGAAGAACTTAAGACTTCTACCATGGATCTTTCAAAGTACGTGGGACGTGCTCCCAGACAGGTCGATACTTTCTTAAGCGAAGTTGTAAGACCTATTCTTGACGCCAACAAGGCTGACCTTGGAATGACGGCAGAGATCAATGTTTAATTATATATTTTGACATGAAAGAGGATTACTAAAAATGGGCGGATTTTTCGGCGTTGCATCAAAAGAGGATTGTGTTTTCGATCTTTTCTTCGGAATTGATTACCATTCACACCTCGGAACAAGAAGGGGAGGAATCACAGTCTACGGTAAGGACGGTTTTGAAAGAGCGATTCATAATATCGAGAACGCGCCTTTCAGAACAAAGTTTGAAAAAGAAATTCACGATATGAAAGGCTGGTACGGAATCGGATGTATTTCGGACTATGAGGCACAGCCCCTCATCATACGTTCACATCATGGAACATACGCCATTTCTACAGTAGGCAAGATCAACAATATCGATGAGCTTACTCAGATGCTTTTTGACCAGGGACATGTACATTTCCAGGAGATGAGTTCCGGAGAAGTAAATGCCACCGAACTTGTAGCGGCTCTTATCAACAGCAAAGCAAATCTTATAGAAGGAATTAAATTTGTACAGGAAGTTGTAGACGGATCCATGTCGCTTCTTCTTTTAAACCAGGCAGGCATTTACGCCGCCAGAGACCGTTTGGGAAGAACTCCTGTACAGATCGGTAAAAAGGATGAGGCTTTTTGCGTTTCCTTTGAAAACTACGCATACAAGAACCTCGGATACCATGACTATAAAGAGCTCGGCCCCGGGGAGATCGTTGTCCTTACGGAGAAAAACTGCATCACCCTTTCCAATCCCGGAAAGGATATGAAGATATGTACTTTCCTTTGGATCTACTACGGTTATCCCGCAAGTACTTACGAAGGAGTCAATGTAGAGCAGATGAGATATGACTGCGGAGCAAGGATGGCTAAGCGCGATAATGTTAAACCCGACATTGTGGCCGGAGTGCCCGACTCAGGTACCGCACATGCCGTTGGTTATGCAAATGAGTCCGGAATACCTTTTTCCAGACCCTTTATCAAGTACACTCCCACCTGGCCGAGATCATTTATGCCTACCATCCAGAGTAAGCGCGACCTTATCGCAAAGATGAAGATGCTGGCTGTAAATGAACTTATCAAAGACAGAAGCATCCTTCTTATCGATGACTCTATTGTAAGAGGTACCCAGCTCAGAGAGACTACCGAATACCTCTATGAAAACGGGGCAAAGGAAGTGCATATTCGTCCCGCATGTCCTCCGCTCCTTTACGGATGTAAGTATCTCAATTTCTCAAGATCCAATTCAGAGATGGATCTCATCGCAAGAAGAGTAATAGAGAGACTTGAAAACGGAAACGTAACAGAGGAAGTTTTGCAGGAGTACGCTAACCCTGAGACCGAGAAGTATCAGAAGATGGAAGCTGAGATCTGCAAGGAACTTAGGTTTACATCTCTTAGATTTAACAGACTCGATGATATGCTTGAAGCTACGGGCATCGATCCTTCAAAGCTTTGCACATATTGCTGGGACGGAAAAGAATGATTTAATAGTTTTTTAGGGGGGATATAATGAAAAAACTACTTGTTGTTGTGGATATGCAAAATGACTTTGTGACCGGCGTACTTGGGACGCCGGAAGCAAAGGACCTTAGGGGAAAGATAAAGGACTACATCACTTCTTTTGAGGGTGATGTAGTTTTTACAAGGGATACTCACAAGGAAAATTATCTTGAGACACAGGAGGGCTCAAAACTTCCTGTTGTACATTGCGTTAAAGGAACTCCGGGATGGGAGATCATTCCCGAACTCTGGAATCTTGCCGAAGACCGCACCAGGACTCGCAGGATCTTTGATAAGCCCACTTTCGGAAGTACCGAACTTGCGGAATTTATAAGGGATGAGGAATATGAGTACGTGGAATTCTGCGGTGTTTGTACCGGAATCTGCGTTATCAGTAATGAAATGGTGTTAAAGGCGTTCTGCCCTGAAGTAAAGATCGCAACTCTTCAGAATCTTTGCGCTTGCGTTTCACCCGTATCCCATGCTACTGCAATTTCCGCAATGCAAACCTGTCAGATTGATATTATTGAGGGGTAATAGATATGAGATTAAACAGGATCATTGTTAGCTTACTTGAGACGGATCTTTACAAGTTCAGCATGGGTCAGGCTATTTATCATAATTTTCCGTCCTATGAGACTACCTGGACTTTTAAATGCCGTAATGAGGATGTGTTCTTTACGGCCGAAATGGTGGAGGAGATCAAAGAGCAGATAAAGGCCTACTGCGACCTCCATTTCACGGAAGAAGAGCTTTTATATCTAAGCAAAATATCCTGGTTTAAAAAGTCATATATTGATTTCCTCAGACTTTGGCATCCAAGGTTTGAGGACTATACCATAAATACAGATTCAGAGTGTGGCTTAAACATTGAGACCTCCGGTACATGGCTTAATACGTCCATGTATGAGATTCCCACGCTTGCCATAGTTAACGAAGTCTATTTCAGGATGAAATATGACTATGGTGAGCTTATGAGGAGTTATCTGGAGAGACTTGCTGATAAGGTGAGCATGCTTGCGAGCGGTACATATGAAATATCCGCATTCAGCGAGTTCGGTCTCAGAAGACGACTTTGCGCCGAAGCGCAGGAGCGTGCCGTTAAAGAACTGTCATCTACTTATCTTGGCAATTCAAAGTTTGTGGGAACTTCTAATGTATATCTTGCGAAGAAATTCGGAGTGACACCTGTTGGAACCATGGCCCATGAGTGGATCATGTGTGTCGGACAGGGAGATCATGCCCATAATCCGGCATATTCCAACAGATATGCGCTCAGGTATTGGGTTAAGGAATACGGCGTTCAAAACGGAATCGCACTGACCGACGCAGTAACCACCGATTGTTTCCTTCGTGATTTCGATCTTCAGTTTGCAACTCTTTTTTCCGGCGTAAGACATGATTCGGGAGATCCTATCGAATGGGGAGAGAAAATGCTCTCTCATTACAGGAAACTTGGCATAGATGCTTCACAGAAGACCCTGCTTTTCAGCGACAGCTTGGACTTCGAACGTGCAAACAGGATCTATAAGCATTTTAGGGACAGAGTAAAAGTTGCTTTTGGAATAGGTACATTTATTTCAAATGATACCTTTGCGGAGCCTCTTAATATTGTAATGAAGACGACTGCCTGCAACGGGCAGGATGTGGCTAAGCTTTCGGATGTTGAAGGAAAAGGCATGTGCAAGAATCCGGAATATGAAAGCTATCTGCAGAGATGTATTGAGTGGAGAATGAAGCACGAATGATGAACTTTGACGCAAAAAAGGAAAAAGAAAATATCGTTAAGTGGATCAGAGAGTGGTTTGAGGAAAACGGACCAACTGCCACTGCTGTGGTTGGACTTTCAGGCGGAAAGGATTCAAGCATTGTTGCCGCACTGTTAAAGGAAGCTCTTGGCGTGGACAGAGTGCTTGGCGTCCTTATGCCCAGAGGTATTCAGCCGGATATAGATGATTCGCAATTTGCAGTTTCTTTCCTTGGAATAAAAGCTATTACCGTTAATATAGGTAACGCTGCGGATGAACTTACCAAAAGCATAGAAGAAGTTGTTTCATTATCTAATGAAGCAAAGATAAATACCCCTCCCAGAATAAGGATGGCCACATTATATGCTGTTGCGCAGTCACTTCCCAATGGAGGAAGAGTGGCTAATACCTGCAATAAGTCTGAAGATTATGTGGGCTATAGCACAAAGTACGGGGATGCGGCAGGAGATTTTTCGCCTATTTCGGACTATACCGTCAGGGAAGTGCTTAAGATAGGAGAGGAATTGGGACTCCCCGAGAGGCTGGTTCATAAGACTCCCTCCGACGGATTAAGCGGCATGAGTGATGAGGACAAATTAGGCTTCACGTATGATATGCTGGACGAGTATATTTTGACCGGCAATTGTCCCGATGAAAACATAAAAAAGAAGATAGATAGGTTACATAACTTGAACCTACATAAATTAAAGGTCATACCTGCTTACAAAAGGGCCTGAAAACGGGCCTTTTTTATTGCCTGAAAAGGGCATTTTCAGGGGCTTTCAAAATACCTTGAAAAAAAGTTCAAAAAACTTGAAAATATGTGTTGACTTTTAAGGGATAAGTTGTTATTATAGTCAACGTCGCTGAAACGCGTCAGAACAATTTAAAAAAGACTTATGGAGAGGTATCGAAGCGGTCATAACGAGGCGGTCTTGAAAACCGTTTGTCCGAAAGGGCGCGTGGGTTCGAATCCCACCCTCTCCGCTCTGGGAGATTGCTTCTCCTGCTAATTAAATATGTAATATATATTTAAGCATTTGGAGAAGTACTCAAGTGGTTGAAGAGACACCCCTGGAAAGGGTGCAGGTCGTTAACAGCGGCGCGAGGGTTCAAATCCCTCCTTCTCCGTTAGGATAATGGCTAACCACTATCCCAATGATCTTTGATAACTGAACAGCAATGCAACCCTGAAAATTCTTTAAAGAAAATTCAGAGAACGAGGTCTGAAAAGACCAAACCTATATAACAGTAAA
>JAEEOO010000011.1 GCA_016284315.1 Lachnospiraceae bacterium
CGATGAGTGACTGGAGCTCTTCGATCTTTAAAACAGTTGCTTCGTCGAGAACCGAATCACTTCCGGAAACATATGTGCCTTCTTCGATATACTTTCTTGTATATTTTCTGGTTATCCCAAGGACAACCATGACCATTACTATGGCCATGACCAGCGCACCTATGATGATACCGGCAACAAATAATTTCTTATCGCCCTTGCTTGTCACAGCAGACTGTGCAGCTACGGGCTGTTCATTTACATTGTTCAAGTCTTCCATAATTCATCCTTTGTATTGCGTTTTAGTAGAAGGGATAATAATTGTTGGGATCTACATATTCACCGTTAAGTCGCACGGAGAAGTGCAGATGGTTACCTGTGGAGTTACCGGTGCTTCCAACCTTTGCAATAGTCTGACCGGTAGCAACAACATCACCTTCTTTTACATCCAGAGAGGATGCATGCATATAAACGGTGTACAGACCGTCACCGTGATTGATCATTACGTAGTTACCCATGGAGGAATTGTATCCTGCACCTGCAACAACGCCGGAATATGCGGCATAGATGGCAGTTCCGTAATTTGCAGCAAGGTCGACTCCGCTGTGGAATTTCTGTGTTCCGTAAATGGGATGGATTCTCCATCCATACTTACTTGATACATACTTATAAGACGCGATGGGAAGTATGAAGGATCCGCCATCATAGGTCTTTGCGGAGCTCTGGGATGCAAGCCATATCTGTTTCTGCTCGATCTCAATAGCTTTTGCAAGAGCTGCGATCTCATCATCGCAATCGTCTATCTGACCGGAAAGGGAATCGATCTGAGCCTGGGATGCGGCAATGCTTCTCTGATACTCCTCGAGCTGAGCGGTTTTCTCTTCTCTCAGGGCCTCCATATTTGCCTTTTCGATCTCAACGTCCGCCTTTGCTTCTTCTACGGATTCTTCCTTTATCTCAAGTTCCTGTTCACAGAGTTCAACATAAGCTCTCGCTGTCTTAAGCTGTTCCCAAGAAGCTTTGTCATAAGCGATAACGGATTCAATGTAATCCATTCTGTTAAGGAGTTCCCTAAGGCTGGTAGATGTAAGAAGACTGGTCAGGATACCTGCCTCGTCCTTTTCGTACATCATGCGCATACGGACCTTCATGGCCTCGTAATGCCTTTCCTCTTCTGCCTTGGCTTCCTCTAATTCTGCCCTGGTGTTCTCGATATCCATCTCAAGGATTACGATCTGGTCTTCCAGGTCCATTATGTTGTAGTTGATCTGTTCAAGAGAAGTATCGATCTCGGTGATATATGCGCTGAGGTCGTTCTTCTGCTGCTCAAGATTTTTCTTTATACTTTCAACATCCGATTTCTTGCTCTGCATCTCGGCCTTTTCTTTTTTCTGCTTTTCAATCTCGGCCTGTTTCTGAGCAATTGATGCATTGGAAATGCTTGTATATGCCGGGGCTGCGTATGCGCTCCTCATGGGAAGAACGCACAAAAGAGCCATAACGGCAGTCATGAACAGACTAACCGCTGCGGCTCTTTTATTACTCATTTTATTAAATGACGAATCTCTTTTCATATCATACTCTCAAGTGTTTACGTACTGTAGCCATACTTCCGATGAATCCGATTCCAACACCTATAATAAGGCAGATGGGTGAAAGATACTTAAATATCTCATCGATCTCAAGGAAGTTAAGCATGCTGCTAAGGATTTCAAATCGCTCAGTCACATATCCGATAACGTAATCATAGAGCTCATAAATGAGCAAAAGAGGGACCACGGAACCGATGAGACCGATGAGCATACCTTCAAGCACAAAGGGTGCACGGACGAAAAAGTCTGTAGCTCCCACATATTTCATAATGCTGATCTCTTCAGCTCTTACTGAAATACCTACTCGAACGGTATTGCTGATAAGGAAGATACTTACAGCAAGAAGGATTGCAATGATGGCGATTGAAACATAAGCAATGAGGCTGTTAACACCCGTAAGGGTATCAGCTGTAACTTCGGAATAGTTGACCTTCCTGATCTCACTCTTGTTCTGAAGCCAGTTAACAAGAGTATCCTGCATGGAAACGTCGCTTAAAAATACTTCGTAGTTGTGATCGCCTTCAAGGGGATTCTCGGGAAATCCTTCAGCATAATCCTCTCCGTAATAAGAAGAACCAAACTCCGCCCAGATCTCGTCGTCGTCGTGGAAGACAACATCTGAAACTTCAGAGCGCTTTCTGATCTCTTCTCCGATCTCCTTAACGCGGGCATCGCTTACATCCTCGTTAAAGAATACGGTGACTGACACTGCCTTCTCGGCGGTCATAAGGATATTTCTGATGTTAAATACAACAGAAAAGAACAGTCCGAATAAAAACAGACATGCTGCTATTGTTGAAATTGACGCGAGTGAGTACCAACCGTTTCTGAAAAGGTTGCGAACACCCTGCCACAATGTATAGAAAAATGTACTAATCTTCATTTATGTAGAGTCCTTCTTCCTCGTCGCTGACTATGATGCCTTTACGCATCGTAACAACACGTTTTTTCATTGCGTTAACTATCTCGGGGCTGTGTGTTACGACCACGACTGTGGTGCCCATCTCGTTGATCTCCTCGATCATCTTCATGATCTCCCATGAATTGTTGGGATCAAGGTTACCGGTGGGCTCGTCGGCAAGCAAAATAGACGGCTTGTTGATAAGTGCTCTTGCAAGAGCTACTCTCTGCTGCTCACCGCCTGAAAGCTTTCTGACGTCTGATTTATATTTTCCCGCAAGACCGACCATGGATAAAATATTGGGAACATTTCGTCTCATCTGGTTTGAGGGAACCTCGATTATTCTCTGTGCAAATGCAACGTTCTCATAAACGTTACGGTCTCTTAAAAGTCTGAAATCCTGGAATACAACGCCAAGACTTCTTCTGAACTTGGGGATCTGTCCGTGTCTTAACTTTCTGGTATTGTAACCGTTGACATAGACATAACCGCTGGTGGGTACAAGTTCTCTTAAGAGCATTTTGATCATGGTAGACTTACCTGATCCGCTGTCACCTGTAATAAATACAAACTCACCCTTGTTGATACGAAGGGAAATATTGTCAATGGCAGGTGCTCCCTGTTCGGGATAATTCATACTAACATTTTCAAGAAGGATGATGCCGTTCTCTTCGACAAACTTTTCCCTCTGTGCCTGTTTCTTTTCACTTGATGTCATAATAGCCTCGAAATTATCTGTAATCGTTCTCTTCAATGCACTTCATGTAGTTAACTACCATGAGAGCGATCTTAAAGGTGATCGCATCCTCGAAAGCACGAAGGTCAAGACCTGTGCTCTTCTGGAGCTTATCAAGCCTGTACACAAGTGTGTTTCTGTGAATGAAGAGCTGTCTTGAAGTCTCTGAAACGTTAAGGTTGTTCTCAAAGAACTTCTGAATGGTGGTGATGGTCTCGTCATCAAAGTCATCGGGAGACTTTGTTCCGAAGATCTCCTCAATGTACATTTTGCAAAGAGGAACGGGAAGCTGATAGATAAGACGTCCGATTCCAAGCTGGTTGTAGGCAACAACTTCTCTCTCTTCGAAGAAGATCCTTCCTACGTCTGCTGCCATGCGGGCTTCCTTGTATGAACGGCTTACTTCCTTGATCTCGGGTACAACGGTACCATATGCGATCCTGAGTCCCTTAACTCCCTCTTTGTGGTAGAAGTCTGAAAGACTCTTTATGGTCTTGCTGATCTCCTTGGTAGCTTCCATGGATGCCAGCTCTTTTACGATGATAACATTCTTTTCGTCAACAGCAGTTACAAAATCCTTGCCATTGTTGACCGCAGACTTAGTAAGGTCAAGAAGATTATTGTCCTTGCCCTTTGCGCACTCTATAACAAAAACTACTCTGGGAACTTCGGTCTGAATGTGAAGCTTCTTAGATCTGCTGTAGATATCAATAAGGAGCAGGTTGTCCAAAAGAAGGTTCTTGATATAGTTATCCTTATCAAAGCGCTCTTTGTATGCTACGAGAAGGCTCTGGATCTGGAATGCCACCATTCTTCCCACAACATACTTTTCTTCACCGCTTCCGCCTACAACAAGAACATACTCCAAGCTCTGCTCATCGTATATTTTAAAATACTGATAACCGGAGATTTCCTGAGAATCCGCGGGAGATTTAGCAAATTCCGCTGCTGATTTACTGCAGTCGGAAAGATCCGCTGTAGAAGCGGCCACTTTTCCCTCCGGATCCATAACACTTAATGCCACTCCGGAAATTGAGCTCAGGCCGTCAAGAGTATTCTGTAAAATCTGATTTGAGATCATGTCTTCCTCCAAAATGCTGCGCTTAATATCGCTATATAAACTGTACTAAAAAATAACCAAAAAATCAACTGTTTTTTGGTTATTTTTATATTTTATTCGTCAAAACATTTATATAATTTTCTCTTGGAGCAATTTTTACTGTTAAAAAATAACAAAGGGTTGAAGGAATCCTTCAACCCTTTGGATCTCGCATCGATAACGATAATAACTATACGGACATATCAAAGTTTCCGCCGACAGCGGGATTTACGCTTCTTTCCATAGCGGCAGCGTCGATCATGTTCACAAGATTCTGTCCTATCTGCTCGTTATTATCCATTGTTTTTGCAAGCATTTTTACACCGAAATCGGTGTTAAGCTGTGCCTGGCTGACAGCAGGCATAAGCCCTGTAATTGACAGATCCATACTATCACCTCCTGATTCTTCCTTGAATCCTTTTTTATAACTAAATCCTTTTAGTTATGTAAATCATAACACAGTTTTGCAAAAATGTACATATCCAATTTACATAACTCAAAAGCGCTACTACGATCAGTCTCTGCGAAGTTCGATATAATCAGGTCCGATATTGATATGACCCTCTTTTAAAAGCTTTCCCACCGCGCGTTTAAACTGCGCCTTACTCATACCGGTCTTTTCGAAGATAAGCTCGGGAGAGGCCTTATCACTGAAAGGGAGTCTTCCCTTGGCCTTGCTGATGAGTTCCATGATAACTTCAGAGTCTTCATTTCTCTGAATATATCCCTTGTCTCTTACCGCAAGTTCAAGTCTTCCGTCGGGCATCACCTTGGCTACTCTTGCTGTGAGTTTTTCACCGATCTTGATCTTCTCTGCAGCACCGAACATGGCTTTTCTCGGAACAAGTGCTGAATAAATATCATCAACTGCAACAAAAGCTCCGAAGTTATTGCTTATCTGATAAACGGTACCGGTTACAGTGTTGTCTTTTCTGTAGGTACTGTCGTTTCTAAGGTTCTCGTATACATTCATGGTAGCGCAAAGTCTGCTGCTCTTATCAAGATAAAGGCTTACAAGAACCTCATCACCTTCGCTTACCTTAAAGGTCTGCTCCTTGAAAGGAAGGAAAAGGTCTTTATCAAGTCCCCAGTTAAGGAACGCTCCAACCTTTGTTATCTGAGAGACTTTCAGTCTGGCTACCTGTCCCATGGTAAGAAGGGGCTTGTAAGTTGTTGCGATGGGTCTGTCCTCAGAATCCTTGTAAACAAAGACCTCGATCTCGTCCCCTGTATTAAGTCCTTCGGGAACCTGCTTTCCGGGCAGGAGGATCTTGTCCTCATCGCCTTTCTTTTCCGCAAGGTATACACCAAACTCCACTCTTTTTACTACTGTTAACTTCTGAAATTCACCTAATTTAAACATGTTCACCGTCCTCTTTTTGACTGCAGGTCAGGAAAACTCAAGTACTGAAAAAGGCTTTCCGTCCTGTGCATTGTTAATAGAAACTATATATCTTCCCTCTTGGTCCTGCCCTGCCACGAGACAAAGCATATCGCCCAAGAAGGCCTGATTTCTGTATTCCGCTCTCAGTCTCTTTATCTTGAATCCTTCCGGTAAAAGTGAAGCTCCGAGACTGATATACTGCCCATTGTTCATATGATGATTGGGATCAAGGAAATGGGGCTCAACTTTGATCCTTAATTTTTCTTCCGCAGATTCCGGAACCCTGATCTTTCCGTTCTGATAGTCCATCTCCATGGGATCTGCGCTTCCGTATACAGCCGGAAGTTCTTCCGGAACCGAAGCAGGCTTCATCTTCTTAATATCGATCAAACTCCACAAAGAATTTGCCTTAACAAGGATCTCTCCGCTTTCCGATTCCAGAGTGAAGTTCCTGTATCCAAGGAAACCTCTGAATTTATAAGGTACCGTGGTTACTTTGACTTTCTCAAGATACTTGGGGCGCCTTAAGATATCTATCTGCCAGGTGTTAATGACCCAGCCAAGATTCTTCGGAAGGAGATAATCATATCCCACTCCCAGATCCTCCGAATGAAAAGTTGAAGCATCCTGAAAGAAATCAATTATGGAATTGATGGTGATATTCTTCTCGGAGTCAACCATACTGAAGCCAACTCTTGAATCATAGGAATACATTTTTAAACCCTCATAATAATCCGCAGATCACATTACATGATCAATATCACACCATTTATGAAGCACTGTCAAAAACTATTTTTTGATAGTAAAAAATCCTGTGAGGTAACTCACAGGATTCAGCAGGGCTAGGAGGACTCGAACCTCCAAATGACGGAATCAGAATCCGCTGCCTTACCATTTGGCTATAGCCCTTTACCGCGTCATTTATCCGCGCGACTTAATGAAGTATACACGAACATGACGGGAAATGCAAGTACTTTTTTAAAAAATTTTTATTTTAGTATTTTCCCCTTAAAATACGGGGAAAAATGAGATGATCAATGAGGTCAGAGGAATGGTAAATACGGAAAAAATTGTGGTAAGTGCCACGCCTCTTGAAGCAAGATCAAAATTACCGCCGTACTGCTCGGCAAGCATAGCGGTCATACTTCCCACAGGAGTTGCCAGCATGATGAGCATCACTCCCGCAAGCTTCGGATCCAGCTTTAAAAAGCCGACTAAGAACATTCCAACCAAAGGAATGAGTATCAGCTTTATAACCGAAAATACAAGAAGCCTTACATCCGTAAACAGGGACTTGAGCTCGATTTTTCCGAGAGAAGCGCCTATTACTATCATGGAAAGAGGAGCGGTGAGTTCACTGAGTCTCTTAACCGTATCCTCGATGACCGTAGGCACCCTGATACCTGTAAGGTAAATGACAATGGTTAATACGCAGGCGATAACACCTACATTGAATATCTTTCCAAGGACCTCTTTTTTGCTCTTTTTAACGTTTTCTGTCCCCTCAGGATCTTTACCTGCTCCGTCATTCAGCGCAGCAATACCGTAGGTGTAGATCAAAATATTATATGGAATAAGGAAAATTGATGCGTATAAAAGGGCATCGCTTCCGTAGGTGGCTGAAATAACAGGGAATCCCATAAATCCTATATTTGAAAAGATCGTCATAACCCTGTACGCGCTTCTGTTCTCCTTGCGGGCACGTATCATAGCGGGAAGGAACAGGGAAATGATTATAAGAAACGCAAAGACTCCTATGGCCAGTCCCACGGTCTTAAGAAGGTCCATTCCCTTTACCGTACTCTCCTGATTAATGCTGGCTGAAAGTATAAGACAAGGATTTGCCACATTGACAACTATTGCCGAAAGGGTCTTTGATCCCTCATCGCCGATCATCTTTATCTTTCTTAAGATAAATCCTATGATCATGATTATGAAAAGAATGGACATTTGTTTTAATAGTATGAGCATGATTATTTCTTCCTTTAAAAATCTTCCCCTCAGCAACCCAAACATGTTTCCCGTAATTATAACATATGTTCAAAAGAACTGCTTTTATTTATATAATTTTTTAATCCAAACTATGATATAATGATTCTAAGTAGCGTAAACTGAAGTTTATCATTCGGAGCAACTATGGATAAATTGGAGAAAAACGATCTTCTGTCCTGGCTCGATTTTGACGAACTAAAGAGCATACAAACTTCCTTTTACCACATTGCGGGCATGCCCATTTGTGCGTATTCCATCGATGGCGAACCTCTGACCTCAAAAGTTGGAGGCACTACTTTCTGCGACATTTTGGTCCAGCAGAACAAGAAGACCAATTCCATGTGTGAAAGATGTCGCTTGTACTCTGCCCAGGAATGCTTCAAGGTTCAGCGTGCGGTTTATAGCTACTGCTATCTGGGGCTTATCGAGATCTGCTGCCCCATAATCGTTGACGGTAAAATGGTTGCCTATATCACAGGCGGCATGGTTTTCGACCGTCCCCCCGTAGAATCTGAAATTAAACACTTTGCCGAATTACACGACCTTGATCCGGATATGCTCTGGGAGGCTGCTCTTAAAGTGCCCGTAAAGCCTCAGCACGTGGTGGAAAGAGCAGCGGAAGGTCTTTTTAACTACTCATATATTCTTTCGAAATCGGCTGACAGCCGTATAAGAAGTTTTAGGGCCACTTCCGAAATAGAAAAAGCTGCTCAGATGAAGAACGACTTTCTTGCAAATATGAGCCATGAGATCCGTACCCCCATGAATGCTGTTATCGGTATGGCGGAGCTGGCCACCCAGGAGGAAATATCCCCCACCGCAAGAGAGTATCTTGAGAACATCCAAAGTTCAGGTAAAACCCTGCTTCACATTATCAACGACATTTTGGACTACTCCAAGATCTCCTCGGGAAAGATGTCCATCTTTGAGGAAAAATACAGCCCCATCTCTCTGATCAGGGATGTTACTTCCATCATCTCCAACAGGCTTCGCGATAAAGCTGACAGGATCTTCTTAAAGATAGATGTTGACCCGGATATTCCCATGTCCCTTGTAGGCGATTTTGCCCGTATCCAGCAGGTAATAATCAACCTTGCCAACAACGCGGTCAAATTCACCAACACAGGCTATATCAAGATATCCTATGAGTGTACATATAAAGAGTATAGAAACTGCAAGCTTAAGGTTACCGTTAAAGACACGGGTATCGGAATAAAAAAAGAGGACCATGACAAGCTTTTCAGTTCCTTCACTCAGGTGGACAGCCGCCGAAACAGGAACGTGGAAGGAACAGGTCTCGGACTAGCCATCGTTAAGCAGCTTATTTCACTTATGCACGGCACCGTAAGCCTTGAAAGTGAATACGGCATCGGAAGTACCTTCTCCTTTGAGATACCTCAGGAGATCTCCGATCCCTCGCCTCTTTGTAAGGTTAACGACCCGAGACAGTACATCTTCCTTACGGTCATCGAAGATCACAACATGTTCTCCAGTTTCCATGACGCAGTGGACAAATTGGGCATGTATACCCAGGCCTTTGACTATTCCGAGATCTCTAAGGCTTCGCTTCTCAGTTGGATCGATGATCACAAGGCACTTGATAAATATGTTTTCTTTGACGATCTTTCATACGAAATGGGATTCTTCGAGAAAGTCGGTTTTGACTTTGAAAAGCATCCTGAGATCAAACTTATCTACCTGACCGAAGGAAAACAGGAAGATAAAAAGGTTGAAAACTCCGAGGAGAAACCTGCAGAAAATCCCACTGAGCTTCCCAAAGGAACAATTGTGGTCAAGAGTCCCATCACCACCATAAGCCTTGCAACCATACTGGAGGGAGTAAACGAAAGCCAGGCAAGAGCCGGTAAGTCGAAGTCCGAAAAACAGCTTAGCTTCACCGCTCCCGAAGCTAAGATCATGGTAGTTGACGATATCCCCATGAACCTGAAACTTGCAGAAAGACTTCTTGCAAAACTTCAGATAAAAGTCGATCTTGCTTCCTCCGGCCAGGAATGTCTTGAAAAGCTGGTGAAAGAAGACTACGATCTTATCTTCATGGACCACATGATGCCGGGACTGGACGGAATAGATACTGTAAGACTTATACGAAGATTCCATACAAGATACAATGAAGTTCCCATCATTGCCCTTACGGCAAATGTCATGGAGGACGCAAAAAAGATGTTCTTAGACGAGGGTATGAGCGATATCATACCAAAGCCCATCGAAGTAAAAGTCCTTCACGAAAAATTATTGGAATGGCTTCCAAAAGAAAAAATAGTGCCGGCAAATTAATGTCGGCACTTTTATTATTTCACTGATTATTCTTTTAATATCCCTTGTATTCCCAAAGTTCTGTTTCTTCTGTATATCCCTTGGCCATTACATACTCTCTGAAGGCTCCCAGAGCCCCGATAAGGCCCTCCAATGCATCCATGGCATTGGCAAACTTATCAAGTGCTACAACCGTGTCAGATTCCTGTTTTGCAAGGTAACATTCCACGCATCTGTCGTGAAAAGCCTTGTGCATAACCGAAAGATTCTTAAACTCATCTGAACCCGCATATACGGGATCCTTTGCATTCTTAAGCCAAAGTCCGAATTTACAGCTCTCCGGATTATTAACCTGTGTAAGCTTAAGTGTCTCATACTCCAGGAGATGGTTATAAACTCTCCAGGCAACAGTTATGTGGTCAACTTCGAAGACCTTTAGCCTATCCAAAAGCGTAGGATAGGAATTATACCTGTAACTGTCATTACGGGCATTGTCTATATCTCTTGATATACGATAGAGATGTCTTCCAAGGGCAATGCACTGAAGCGACAGATTCTTGTAGCTCTTTGTTAAGAGGTCCACTCCCGCTATGAAGCTGTTTCCGATAGTTGTTGATTTATCTATTATCTCAAACAGGCTTCTGGCATTTTCGTCGATGGAATAAATCCTTCTTTCCATGGAGTCCAGCTTTTCTCCGGCTCTCTGTATGGATTTTTGAAGCTGTCTTAAAATAATATACTGCTCATTATCCTCTGTCTCGGACCAGGATTCATTGTCCGGAACTTCAAGCTGTTCGTATAGCTTAAGTGCCTCCTCGATATCTTCGCTGCAGGGTCTGATGGTATTTTTCACCTGGGCTGCCAAAGCAAGAAGCTCCTGATTGGTTTCCGCTACAGGACGTGAGTCCGGTGTAATGTCAAATTTGACATCCTGGATCATCTTAATAGCTTCTTCCTGGGCTGTGATTTGTTCAAACATTGCTTTAAGGCATGAGGTATCAGCCACCCTGGACTGGGTGTCGTTAATGCGGACCAGGTATTTGTTGTTTCTGTCCGACTGGCGATGGAGCATACTGTTAAAAGCATCGGCGAGCTCGGGATCGTCAAATTTTTCCCTGTCAATGGGTTCAAAGTATCCGTCTCCGAATTCGTCCATAGCCTTCAGGAGTCTTTCTTTATCAGTCATTTCAGTCAAGTTCTTTTGATCTTTCTCAGACATATAAAGCTCCCCTTTCGTGTAACGGGCGGTTTGCCAAAACAATGTTAAATTCTTTACTTAAACTTATACTTCAAAGATAAGATCTGCGTATGCGGGAACGGGCCATACCTTCTTGTCAACAAGAGTCTCAAGGGTATCAACAGCCTTACGAAGCTTGTCCATCTCTACCTTTACTTCATCCTTGTAGAGATATGCCTGAGCCTTGTTGTTCTTCTCAGCAGATGCCTTTGCAACTGCTGCCTCAAGTCCCTTAAGGGCGGTATTGGCCTTTGCGAGCTCGCAGCTAACAGATTTAAGGATATCTGCCTGAACAGTCTCATCCGCACCGACTTCGCGAAGGACCTTAACGGTATCCGCAAGAGTCTTGGTGTAGTCAACAACTGCAGGGATATAAAGCTTCTTAGCCATATCAATCATGGTAAGAGCCTCAATATTGATGGTCTTTGAGTATGTCTCGTAGGTAATCTCCTGACGGGACTCAAGCTCAACCTTGCTGTAAATTCCGAACTTCTCGAAAAGCTTAACAGCCTTCTCTGTGGTAAGAGCGCTTGCCGCATCGATGGTGGTAGCAATGTTGGGAAGTCCTCTTCTTGCAGCCTCTTCCACCCATTCCTTGGAATATCCGTCACCATTGAAAATAATTCTCTGGTGCTCGGTAAGGTACTCTTTAATAAGATCATGAACGGCAAGATCAAAGTTGTCTGCCTTTTCAAGTCTGTCAGCCGCCTCGCTGAAGGCTTCTGCAACGATAGCGTTAAGTGTGGTGTTAGGGCTCGCAATGGAGTCAGATGAACCTACACTTCTGAACTCAAATTTGTTTCCTGTAAATGCAAAAGGTGATGTACGGTTTCTGTCGGTAGCATCTCTCTCGATATCGGTAAGGGTAGATACACCTGTAACAAGCTTTTCACCCTGGATAGAGTGATCTGCGCTACCGGTCTCGATAAGCTGTCTTACAACGTCATCAAGCTGCTCTCCGAGAAATACGGAAATGATTGCCGGAGGTGCCTCATCCGCGCCGAGTCTGTGATCGTTTCCGACGTCCGCAGCGCTCTGACGAAGAAGGTCTGCGTGAGTATCAACAGCCTTAAGTACGCATGCAAGAACAAGGAGAAACTGAACGTTCTCGTTGGGAGTCTTGCCGGGATCAAGTAGGTTAACTCCGTTGTCGGTGGTAAGTGACCAGTTGTCATGCTTACCGGATCCGTTTACTCCGGCAAAAGGCTTCTCATGAAGGAGACAATTAAGTCCGTGACGGGTAGCAACCTTCTTCATGGTCTCCATAACAAGCTGGTTATGGTCTACCGCAATATTTGCACTCTCGTAAATGGGAGCAAGTTCATGCTGTGCGGGTGCAACCTCATTGTGCTGGGTCTTTGCGGTAACGCCAAGCTTCCAAAGCTCAATGTTGAGGTCCTTCATGTATGAGCCGATCCTCTCACGGATAGCTCCGAAGTAGTGGTCTTCAAGTTCCTGTCCCTTGGGAGCGGGGGCACCAAAAAGAGTTCTTCCGGAGAAGATAAGGTCGGGTCTCTTTAAATATTTCTCATGGTCAACAAGGAAGTACTCCTGCTCCGCACCTACGGAAGGAACAACCTTCTTTGCTTCGGTATTACCAAAAAGTCTTACGATTCTGAGAGCCTGTGTGTTGATGGCTTCCATTGATCTCAAAAGAGGAGTCTTCTTATCGAGAGCTTCTCCTGTATATGAACAAAAGGCAGTAGGGATGCAAAGGATAACTCCGGTGGCATCCTCTTTAAGGAATGCGGGAGAAGTAATATCCCAAACTGTATATCCTCTTGCTTCGAAAGTAGCGCGAAGTCCGCCTGAAGGGAATGAAGAAGCATCGGGTTCACCCTTGATAAGCTCTTTTCCGGAGAACTCCATAAGCATTCTGCCTTCCTCATCGGGATGGGTAACAAATGCGTCATGCTTTTCAGCGGTGATTCCGTTAAGAGGCTGGAACCAATGGGTATAGTGGGTAGCGCCGTTTTCAACAGCCCAATCCTTCATTGCCTTGGCAACTACGTCAGCGGACTCTTTTGAAAGCTCTCCGCCCTGTTCCATTACCTTTCTTACTTCCTTGAATACGGTCTTCGGCAATCTCTCGCGCATTTTACCGAGATTAAATACCTTGCTGCCGAATATCTCTTCAACGTTTAATACTTCGCTCATGTCAAATTTACCTTTCAGTTGCATTTAGGGCATACGCCCATATATTTCATAATATCTCAAAAGCATATGTGTATCAAGGTTTTTCTACTGTCTTACGATGTCTCCGGCCTCGGGTGAAACGGAGAATCTTGCATAGACCATTTCCCTTGCATGAGGACAGTCGGAAGCCGCAATGCACTCTTTTCCTTCAAGAACGATCCTTTCGGAAACCTCTTTTTCGAAATTGGAGCCGTCACAGACATGATACATTTCAAGAACTTTAACTTTAATATCCTTACCGTCCGGCTTCATGATCTCCACTTCATCGCCAACGGCAAACTTGTTCTTCTGCTCGAAATATGCCATCTCCACTTCTTCACCCTCAGCATTTTTAAGTACCGCGGTGTGATCGATCATTGCCAAATACACAGCATCGCTTGAATATGTGTTGTTATCGTAGATCTGGCTTTCCTCATCGGGCTTTCCAAAGAAGAAACCGGTGCTGAACTTTCTGTAGGTACACTTGGCGATCTGTTCTCTGTACCACTCCATGTTTGCCTTATATTTCTCAGGGCTCTCAAGATAATCGTCAATAGCCTTGCGATAGGTTCTTGCCACTGTTGCAACGTAGAGCGCGGTCTTCATTCTTCCTTCGATCTTCCATGAGTCAATACCCGCCTCAAAAAGTTCGGGAATATGCTCGATCATGCAAAGATCCCTAGAGTTAAAGATGTATGTACCTCTCTCATTTTCATAAACAGGAAGGTACTCTCCCGGTCTGCTTTCCTCTTCGATTGCATATCTGATCTCGCCGGATTCGGTCTCAAAGGGATCCTTTTCCTGAAGTTCGTAAGCATTGTACTTCCATCTGCATGGGTGGGTGCATGCTCCGTGATTGGCATCTCTTCCCGTAAAGTAATTGGAGAGAAGGCATCTTCCGGAATAGGAAATGCACATGGCGCCGTGAATAAAACTCTCGATCTCCATATCGTCAGAGATATGCTCTCTTATCTGGGCGATCTCAGTAAGAGATAATTCTCTTGCGCTTACAACTCTCTTGGCGCCCTGATTCCACCAGAAATTATAGGTTTCATAGTTGGTATTGTTGGCCTGGGTTGAAATGTGGATCTCCGCCTCGGGCCATACTCTCTTGCAAAGAGTAAACATGCCTGGATCTGCCACGATAAGTGCATCGGGGCCCAATTCCTTTAATTCTTTGAAATATTCCTCTGCTCCCTTAAGGTCATAGTTGTGGGCAAGGATATTGGTGGTGACAAAGACTCTTACGCCATGCTCATGGGCAAATTTAATACCTTCTGCCATTTCATCATGGGAAAAGTTCTTTGCCTTTGCGCGAAGTCCGAAAGCCTCACCGCCTATATATACCGCGTTCGCACCGTAGCGAACCGCACATTTTAAAACTTCAAGACTGCTTGCAGGGCAGAGAAGTTCGGGGTTTGTTATCTTTTTCATTTTTCTATCCAATTCTTTTAAATATCCAAGTACGAAATAACTATTTTTTCGTGCTTAATGTCATTCCGTCACCGGTCTGGAGAATAACGGTCTCAAGTTCCGGATCGTGACAGATCTCATAAATATATTCCCTCATTCTTGAGTGAATGGTACGGTTTCTTCTGGTCACTGCAAACCTTGATTCAATGATATCTCCGTCTCTTAAAACATTGTCGGAAACAAGTAATCCGCCGGACTTAAGAAGCCTCTTAATGTCCGGAAGCCAGTTGATATACTGACCCTTTGCGGCATCCATGAATATCATGTCATACTCGCCTGTTAATGTGGGGAGTATTTCAAATGCATCCCCTTCATATAAGGTGATCCTGTCAAGGGAAGCCATATTGCACTCTTTTTGATCAAATGCCTTCTTAAAGTTCTCCTTGGCTACCGGGATCCTTTTTTCGTATTTTTCAATGGTATCGATATGTGCGTCCGGGCCTGCTGCCTCGCTCATAAGTAAAGCAGAAAAGCCGACCGCTGTCCCTATCTCAAGGATGCGCTTCGGCTTTGCAAAACTTATCAAAAACCGCAGACAGCTTTGAGTGGATTTACGTATGATCGGTACCTCCGCCCCAAGAGCTTCCTGCTCAAGCCGGTCCAGAAACGGACCGTTTCCTCTGTCACAGAGGTCAATGAAGGCGGACAATCTGTCTGCTTCCATCATCTTATACTATCCTCCGTAAGACCTGAATCATCTCCCATGTCGATCTGCTGAATTCCGGTATCCCCTTCTCCGGACATATCGCCGTCATCGGATTCAGCCTTTTCCTTAGCCTCAGCCTCTGCCTTTGCAGCAGCCTCTTCCTCGGCTTTAAGCTTCTCTTCCGCTTCCTTTGCGGCCTGAGCTTTTTCAATGTTTACTTCAGCTATGGCCTCAAACATTTCCTCTGCAGTCATGGTAGTGCTGAGAGTGTATGTTCCGCCTTTAACGTTCTCTCTGTACTCGGAACAATAATACTGAAGCGCAAGAAGCTTTGGATCTCTGGTAAGGCCCTTGCTCTCAAAAAGCTTTCCAAGGTCCATGGCACTGAAATCAACCGGAATGGTCACTTCGATCTCTTTGCCGATGGTCTTAGCCATTGGTTCCTCGGTGAAAACCCTGTAACCATAGTCATATGCAACTCCTGCGCCTTTAATGATCACAAGAACGATCACCACGATAAGAAGTATCTGAAGGATCGTGTCAAGGACATTACCGGTCAGGCCGAATACTCTCCCCACCATCTCGTTGTTATTTTTCTTTTTTTTCATAATCACTTTCCTCGAAGGGTTGAAAAATACTACTCGAATTCAACCGCCTCTACTATATCAAAATTGATATCCTGCATCATCCTGCAAAAGGCCAGCTCGGATGCCAGAAAATTGTCAACCAGCGGATTCTCGCGAAGGGTCTTGTTCTCTTCCTGAAACACACCAAGCTTTACGAAGTCCAGGTCTTCACCCATCTGCATCTGATAATTTCTCTTGCGGAAATCATCCACCTGCCTTTTCAGTTCGGGATTCTGTCTCAGCAGATTAAGCTGTCTGTGATATTCCTCATAGACTTCGTCTTTTTTTATGACATCGATCAGATTGTCCAAAGCATCTTTGACTTCTCTGTTCATAGCCTAAACCTCCCGGAAATCTAAACCTCCTGAATGATCGGTAAGATCATGGGACGTCTCTTTGTTTTTTTCCACACAAACTCGCTAAGCACATCCTTGGTACCGGATTTGATCTTGCCCCAGTCCGTGATATGTCTGGAGATATAGCCCTCAACGGTATCCTGCACAAGAACTCTCGCTTCCTCGATAAGATCCTCGGATTCCTTCATGTAAACGAATCCTCTTGAAACGATATCGGGTCCCGCAACAAGTTCTCCGGAAAGTTCGTCGAGGCACATTACCACGATAAGGATTCCGTCCTCTGCAAGGTGCTGTCTGTCTCTGAGAACGACATTACCTACATCACCGACTCCAAGTCCATCGACAAGGATATCACCAACGGGTACTCTTCCCGTAACCTTTGCAAAGTCTTCGCCGAATTCAAGAATATCTCCCGATGAAAGGATCTTGATATGGTCCTTGTCATAACCAAGTTCTTCAACAATCTTGGCCTGAGCCTTAAGATGCTTGTATTCTCCGTGAGCCGGGATAGCAAACTTAGGCTGTACAAGGGTGTACATAAGCTTTATCTCTTCCTGGCAGGCATGTCCCGATACATGAACATCCTGGAATATTACATCCGCACCCTTGGCCAAAAGCTCGTTGATGATCTTTGTAACCGGCTTTTCGTTTCCCGGGATGGGGTGTGATGAAAAGATAACTGTATCTCCGGCACCAATGGTTAATTTCCTGTGGGTACCGTTCGCCATACGGCTGAGGGCTGCCATGCTTTCGCCCTGGCTTCCCGTGGTAATGATAACCTGCTTTTCGGGCGGGTAATTCTTGATAAGGTCAAGATCCACAAGGGTATCGTCGGGGACGCTGATACATTCAAGCTTCTGGGCAGTCTCAATGATATTTACCATGCTCCTGCCTTCCACACTTACTTTTCTTCCGAATTTGTGTGCGGTGTTGATGATCTGCTGAACTCTGTCAACGTTTGATGCGAAGGTCGCAACAAAGATCCTTGTGTTCCTATGCTCCGCAAAAAGGTTGTCGAACATTCTTCCAAGGGTTTTCTCGGAAGGGGTGTATCCGGGTCTTTCCGCGTTGGTGGAATCGCACATCATGGCAAGGACACCCTTGCGTCCAAGATCTGCGAATCTCTGAAGGTCGATGGCATCTCCGTAAACCGGAGTGTAATCCACCTTGAAGTCTCCTGTATGAACAATGATGCCCGCAGGAGAATATATAGCCAGGGCTGCAGCATCAACGATACTGTGATTGGTTTTAATAAACTCAACCCTGAACTTACCAAGTGTAATGAACTGTCCGAACTTAACCACTTTTCTTCTGGTGGTATCCATCATTTCATGCTCGGTCAGTTTGTGTTCAATGATGCCCATGGTCAGACGCGTTGCGTAAATGGGCACATTAATGTCACGAAGCACATAGGGGAGTGCTCCGATATGGTCTTCATGTCCGTGGGTAATAACGAATCCCTTGACCTTTTCGATGTTGTCCCTTAAATAGGTCACATCAGGGATTACAAGGTCTACTCCCAGCATATCATCTGCCGGGAAGGACAATCCGCAATCCACTACAATAATACTGTCTTCGTATTCGAAGGCAGTTATGTTCATGCCGATCTGTTCAAGGCCTCCCAAAGGAATTACTTTAAGCCCTGACAGCTGCATCTTATCTTTACTTTTCTTCTTACTCATTTTCCTCCGATATTAAAGCTACGTCTTCAAGCATATCTTCAAATACGGAAGCAACGGCATTAAGCTCTGCATCGTCTGACACGATCACATATCTGCTCTCTTCATCGCCGTCCTCAGACAGATCCTTAAGGATAAGGGCCTCACCATCGCCCTCCTCAAAATCGGTCACGAGAATGTAGTTGAAGCCCCCGATCCTGGTCTGCTCCAACACAAAAAACTCTACCGGATCTTCTCCTTCCGGATTGAAAATTACTTTTTCCAGCTTTTTTTCACTCATAGTTTACCTGTTATTTCTTCCCGCTCACTCGGGATTCAATTCTTATTTATTGTTATCTAAATAATCCTGGAGAATTATCTGCGCCGCGATCATATCAACGTATTCCTTGCGATTCTCCCTGCGCACTCCCACTTCCTTCATGATCTCGTCGGCTTCTACGGTGGTCAGTCTCTCGTCATACATGATGACGGGAAGTCCCGTGCGCCTTTCAAGACTCTCCTTGAATTCAAGCGAAAGCTGTGCTCGTTCTCCCTCATCACCGTTCATGTGCAAAGGAAGTCCCAACACGATCTTCTCGATCTCAAACTCAGTGCATAGTTCCTCTATCCTGGCCAGAGTCTTTCTGAGTTTGTTTTCCTTCTCACGTCTGATTATCTCATGTGCCTGGGCTGTAATATAAAGTGGGTCACTGATAGCCACACCCACAGTTTTTGAACCGAAATCAAGCCCCATTATCCTCATGGACTTACTGCTCCCAGCCGCGATTGATGATATAACTGTTAAGAAGTTCTTCAACAAGCTCATCACGCTCAACCTTCATGATGAGACTGCGGGCATTATTGTAGCTTGTCACGTAGGTCGGGTCACCGCTCATGATATAACCTACTATCTGGTTAACGGGATTATATCCCTTTTCCTGAAGCGCCTCGTAGACAAGTGCAAGTACTTCCTTCACGCCTGTAGGAGGCTCAGTCTGAACTTCAAAGTACTGTGTGTTCCCCAAATCTGCCATCTTCTTACCTCTTTCCCTTAGTTTTTCGCCAAACCATTTGGATTTATTGTACTATATTTCGGTAAAAAATTCAAATATCCCTTGATTAAAGCGGTTTAGCTTCCACAAGTCCCCCGGCGACCTTTACACCCTTTACGGTAACGATCTTACCCGTAGGATCCTCCGAAAACTCGCTTGCTTTCATGGCGGCTTTTACGTAGTCTGCTGTGTGCCCGAAGAAAATGCCCTTCTTTTCTTCTTCCCAAAGAACTTCCATCTCCTTGCCCACGTACTTTTCCCTGTACTTGTCGGAATGTTTCTCCGTCATATCAAGGAGCACATCACTTCTTGAATTCTTAAGTTCATCCTTAACCTGATCCGGAAGTCTGTCCGCCACAGTATTCTTTCGTCTTGAATACTTGAAGATATGCATCTCATATAATTCAAGATTCTCAAGATACTTTCTTGTGGTCTCAAATTCACCGATGGTTTCTCCGGGAAATCCGACGATGACATCGGTTGTAATGGCTACATTCTTTCCTGCTGCAGCGTAGGAATCTCTTAAAAGCTTAACACCTTTTTCGTATTCATCAGTGGTATAGTGACGGTTCATGCGCTTAAGAGTTTCATCACATCCGCTTTGAAGTGATAAATGAAAATGAGGACAAACTCTTTCTATCTTAACAAGTCGTTCTACGTTCTCATTGGTTATAACCCTTGGTTCCAAAGATCCAAGTCTTATCCTTTGGATCTCATCCGACGAAATTTCTTTATCGATCATCTCCACAAGATCGAAAAGCTTTGTCTTTCCGCGATAATCCCGCATCATCTCAGAATTTGTCTCATGAACCGATGGTTCTACTTTTCTGTTCTTCCATGCTTCATCATCAAAATCAATTCCGTAAGAACAGATATGGATTCCTGTAAGAACAATTTCTTTGTGACCGTTCTTTGCAAGATTCTTTATCTCGGAAATTACATCTTCGGGGCGACGGCTTCTTACCCTTCCTCTTGCCAGAGGAATAGCACAATAGCTGCAAAACTGGTTACATCCGTCCTGGATCTTAACATCAGCTCTGATCCTACTCTCACCTATGGTTACTTCTGCATTTTCATAATCGGAAGGACCGGTTAAGTCGGACATAACCGTTAGTTTTTCTTTTTCATCATCCGAATTATTGTTCTTTTGTGCACAACGGTTATTGAAGTAATCATCCAGAATATCTGCAATTTCGGTCTTGTGGTTGTTTCCCACAATAATATCTACAGCTGAATCTTTTTCAAGATCCGCCTCGCCCGTTTGGGCATAGCAGCCTGCCGCAACCACCACCGCATCAGGATTTAACTGCTTTGCGCGGTGAAGCATTTGCCTGCTTTTTCTGTCTGCAATATTCGTTACGGTGCAAGTGTTCACAATATACGCGTCTGCTTTTTGTGTAAATTGCACAATTTCGTAACCTTTATTTTGTACAATCTGCTGCATTACTTCCATCTCATAGGAATTCACTTTGCAACCAAGATTGTGAAATGCAACTTTTTTCATTGTTTTTCCCTAAAAGTTTGGCCCTTTTTCTGTAGGTTTTTTTCTTGACATAAAACGGTTTCAAAGTTAAGATGAACTCGTAGCAAGAAAAATTATATACGGAGGTAGTAATAGTATGAAGACTATTAAGATTTCACTTAACTCAATCGATAAGGTTAAGAGCTTTGTAAATGACATTACCAAGTTTGATTATGACTTCGATCTTGTATCCGGAAGATACGTAATCGATGCAAAGTCTATCATGGGTATCTTTTCACTTGATCTTTCAAAGCCCATCGACCTTAACATCCACACCGAGGACGGCGCAGATGATGTGCTTGCAGTTCTCAAGAAGTATGAGGCTTAATCCTCTGCTTCATTTTTAATAAGATTATTCAAGAGCATCCTTACAAGGGATGCTCTTTTTTATCTCCTTTGGTTATCTGATCTCGATAACCCTGTCGGTAGCATATGCCTGCTCGAGAAGTCCGTCGATGACTTCATCAAGATTGTGCTCATGCTTTTCGATAACATGTCTCAAAGGTTTTGTTACGGGATGCTTTGCAACAAAGATGGTGCAGCAATCTTCGTAAGGAAGGATCGAAGTCTCGTAGGTTCCGATCTTCTCTGAGATCTCGACGATATCCTGCTTATCAAAAGCAATAAGAGGACGGAGTACGGGAAGATTGCAAACTTCGTTGGTGCATACAAGTGATGCAAGAGTCTGAGATGCAACCTGGCCGACGCTCTCACCGGTGATAAGAGCTGAACCTCCTGACTGCTCGCAAAGATGCTCAGCGATCCTCATCATGTATCTGCGCATGATAATGGTAAGCTCATCGTGGGGACACTTCTCATAAATAGCAAGCTGAATGTCGGTAAAGTTAATGACATGCATATTTATGGGTCCGGTATATTTTGAAATGATCTTTGCAAGATCAACCACCTTCTGAAGCGCGCGCTCTGAAGTGTAAGGCGGTGCATGGAAATAAACCGCATCAATGGTTACACCTCTCTTAGCGATCATGTATCCCGCAACAGGTGAATCGATTCCACCGGAAAGAAGGAGCATTGCATGTCCCCCGGTTCCAACAGGCATTCCTCCGGGTCCGGGAATGATCTCGGAATAGAGATAAATATAATCTCTGATCTCAACATAGATGATCATCTCGGGATGATGTACGTCAACTTTAAGTCCGGTGAAATTGTTAAGAACTGCCTCACCCACTTCCACGTTAAGTTCCATGGAATCAAGTGCGAAGTTCTTGCTCTCTCTTCTTGCAAAGATCTTGAATCTCTTACAATCCTTCTCGCTTCTCTCGATGGAAGGAAGAACTTCCTGCCATTTGATCTTGCCGAAGTTTTCATCCTTCATTGCATCTTCAGGCTTCTCCGCATTTAGTCCGGCCTCTTTCATAATGGCAACGGACTTTGCTCCGGTCTCGCCTTCCGCAACAAGCTCTGTTCCGTACATGTCATGCATATAGCTTACGACATTTTCAAAAAGAGCTTCCGGAGTCTCCTTCTTGAGACGAACGATGGGGCAAATTCCGACGATTCCGAATACATGTCCCAACGCATCAACTACTTCATCAAAATCAAATTCTGAATCGGCTGATACAAAGATCCTTCCGGGAGTCTTGTATACTCTGAATTCACCGTCAACGTGTGACAGCGCAGACTTGATCCTTGCCACAAGAGCATCCTCGAACATGTATCTGTTTCTGCCCTTGATACCGATCTCTGCGTATTTAATTAAAAAATCCGTAAATAATTCTTTTTTCACTTTTTACTCACATTCTAAGGCCCGCAGACCACAAACCATTGGTTACTTTCTTACAAAACGTCTTAACATGGGAAGGATCTCTCCCAGTGCTTTTATAGTCAGGTCTATCTCTTCTTCCGTTGTATGACCTGACATTGAAAATCTCAGTGTACAATCCAAAAGAGATTTATCAAGGCCTATGGCCTTTAATGTTGCTGAGGGTTCGGGCTTGTGGGTTGAACAAGCGCTTCCCGCAGAAACATAGATTTCTTTATCCTCGAGGGAATGTAAGAGCACTTCCGCTCTTGTTCCCGCAAATGAAAGACTTACGATATGAGGTGCGGTCTCTCTGATATTTGAAAGGTCTTCCTTAACTCCGTTGACGCTTACGTCACCGAGAGCAAGGGCTCCCTTTATCAGTCTCTCTTTAAGAGCATACAGGCGCTCCATATCCTCATCAAAGTTTTCATAGATCATCTTAGCGGCAAGAGCCATTCCTGTAATTCCGGGAACATTCTCCGTTCCATTACGAAGACCGCCCTGCTGACCGCCGCCATAGGTTATGGGCTTAAGACGAATTTTATCGGAAACATAAAGCATTCCCATTCCCTTAGGACCGTGAATCTTGTGGCTGCTTACGGAAAGAAGATCGATGTTCATCTTCTTGGGCTGAATAACTGCTTTACCAAATCCCTGCACCGCATCCACATGGAAGATGATCTCGGGATTGATCTCCTTAACGATCTTTCCAATCTCAGCGATGGGCTGAACGCTTCCGATCTCATTGTTTGTATGCATGACAGAAATAAGGATGGTGTCTTTTCTGACTGCCTTCTTTACATCCTCAAGGCTTACAACTCCCATTTCATCAACAGGAAGATATGTTACTTCAAAGCCTTCTCCCTCAAGGTATTTCATGGTATTTAATACCGCGGGGTGCTCGATCTTTGTGGTAACAAGATGCATGCCACGTCTCTTCATGGACTGTGCTGCGCCGATGATGGCAAGGTTATCGCACTCCGTTCCGCCGGAAGTAAAGTAGATATTCTTTTCCTCGCATTTAAGGATCTTGGAAAAGATCTCCTTTGCCTGCTTTATATACTTTTCTGCTTCAACACCTTTATGGTGCATACTTGAAGGATTGCCGTAATCCTCGCACATTACTTTAGTCATAAGTTCTGCGACCTCGGGCAGTACCCTTGTGGTCGCAGAATTATCAAGATATATTTCCATTTTTTCCGTCCGTCATTAACATTATCCAACTCATTACGGTAAGTCCCGCAGTCTCAGTTCTTAGAATTCTCTTTCCAAGGGTTATGATCTGCATTCCCGCCGCTTTGGCCTTCTCAATCTCGCTTTCGTCAAAGCCTCCTTCGGGGCCGATGAAAACAGAGATCTTACTTCCCGGTCTTAAACCTTCAAACAGTGCTCTTGTCTTGTCCATGGCATCACCGTCAGCCATCTCATAGGGCAAAAGCTTTACATCACACTCGGCTGCATTTTTAAGAGCCGTTTCAAAAGATTCCACATTTCCGATCTCGGGAATGATACCTCTTTTGCTTTGCTTCGCGGCAGACTCAGCTATGGACTGCCATCTGGAAACCTTTGAGGCTCCCTTTTTATCATCCAGTTTTACAACGCATCTTTTCATTGAAACCGGAACTATCTTTGTAACTCCGAGTTCCACACATTTCTGGATGATAAGTTCCATCTTGTCAGCTTTGGGAAGTCCCTGATACAGAGTAACTTCCACAGGAAGTTCATTTCCGTCCTCCTTGATAAAACGAAGTTCAAGGTTTACCACAGAATTATCCATATCAATAATGGCACATCTGTATTCCTTGCCATCGTAACCGTTGGATACATTTACTTCTTCCCCCGGTTTCATCCTGAGGACGTTCTTTATGTGATTTACATCAGGCCCCGTAATAAACACTCTTTTTAATTCCGTGTTTATCTGTGAGGGTTCCACAAAAAACTGATACATAAGATTTACTTTCCGCCGTGGCAGGTAATGATCCAGGGCGCAGGCTGGTTTTCAAAGGTATTCTTTCTTCCGAGTTTTGATACGCTGATCTGGATGATCTCGGGATCTTCCATACCGAACTTTGCGCAGAGAGCAGGCATTCCTGCTGCAGTAACAAAATCAAGAGTGTAGATAACAAATTCCATTTCGGGATTGATGGAGAGCATATACTCCATCTCCTGCTCCATGCTTGCGGATGCAACCAGCATGGTTACATCGGGAACTGGAAGTCCCTCAAAGCTTTTACCGTCCACATGATCAACGATCTTTACATTCTGGATTCCGAAGCGGTCCACATTGTCTTCAAGGGCGCTTCTGTCATTGGCATTATATTCAACAGCGATAATGGTTCCGTCACCGTCTATTATTCCGGCTTCAACAACGATAGATTCACCGGAGATAACACAAATATTCTTTCCCTCTTCGATCTGCATTTTTGAAAGGATGATGGCTCTGATCTCGGAGCCTACATACTTAACAGATCCCGGAGTAAATGCGGAATTGTCCATTCCGAATTTAAAAGTACTTCTCGCATTGGGGTTAAGGATCAGCATACCTGCGGATGCATTAATTCCGCGGTCGATCATGTCGGAGAGCTTGTCTTTTTTGATCTCTCCCACAGGCTCACTTCCCTCGTTGTATATAACGGTGCAATCTCCAAGGCCTGCGTTATACATACGATAGAAAATGTCTTTGTGCCCCGCTTCAGTAAACACCAGCACGCATCTGTGTGCCTCAACTGTAGGAATAATGTTCTTATTCTTCTTGGTGATATCCAGCAGTTTTACATGCTCCAGATCAAGATCCGTGTTCTGTGAAAAATACTGAAGCCAAGAAATGATGTGTGTGTTACTAAATACCTGTTCCGACATAGTTTTCCTCCCATACCCATTGGTTATAAACCTTATTCAGGTTTTCTTGCTGTTACCGAAGCCCACTCGCCCTGATAGGTTGTCTCAACTATCTCAAGGCCTGCAGCGGTACATGCATCCTTTACCCTGAATTCTTTGTCATTGTCATTTAAGATTCCCGAAGTGATATAAACCGCGCCGGGCTTAAGCTGTGACACTATCACAGGTGTCAGCGGTACAAGAACATCTGCAAGGATATTTGCTACCACGATATCATATTTTTCATATCCAACTTCATCCTGGATATTCTTTTCAGAAATGATGTTTCCGATGATGAGGTCAAACTTGTTCTTGTCCACACCATTGTTGGCAAGATTATCATCTACAGCAGGAACTGCGCAAGGGTCAAGGTCTGTACCAACAACATGCTTTGCTCCCATCATAAGAGAAAGGATTCCAAGGATTCCGCTTCCGGTTCCAACGTCAAGAAGCTCTGTCTCTTCGTTTACATACTTTCTGATCTGTCTGATGCAGAGCTGAGTAGTCTCGTGCATACCGGTTCCGAAAGCTGTACCGGGATCGATGTGAAGGATCATCTTGTCCTTGTCCTCGGGAGTTACTTCTTCCCATGAAGGGATAACAAGGATATCGTCGATATAGAACTGGTGGAAATACTTTTTCCAATTGTTGATCCAGTCGATATCTTCGGTGCTTTCCGTCTCGATGGTTCCTTCTCCGATATCAAGATTGAAGGACTTAAGGTCCTCAAGTTCCGCTTCTATCTTTGCTTTTAATTCTTCGGGATCTGTCTCTTCTCCCTCCACCATGGCCTTGCCGTTGTCCTCAAGTTCTACAAAGAAATTAAGGAAGGCAACTCCGTCATCAGTCTCGGTCTGGGGCAAAATATCAACAAACATCTGCTCTTTTTCAAGGGGAGTAAGAGGAATCTTATCCTCGATCTGAGCTCCCTCAAGACCTATATCGTAAAGAGTGGAGATAATGATGTCTTCCGCCTCTGTCTTGGTCTTGATCCTATATCTCATCCAGCGCATGTCATTTTCCTTTCCGGTTTTAGGTTAACCGTAAACAACTGTGCATTCACAGATTCATTATAACAGATAAATCTTTATAAGAATATGTTGAATCCTATAAAACAACACGCTCCCTCACGCTATTGTAAGGGAGCATTTTTAACAATATTAATACTTTCTGAATCTCTTGTATCTTTCTTCAGCAAGTTCGTTTCCGCTCTTTCCGTCCATCTTGGAAAGGAATGTGCGGATCCTTCCCTTCATATCACTGGCCATGGAAGAAAGGGCTGCCTCATCGGCTCCGCCGTACTCAGGAATGATCTCTTCGATAACTTCAAGTTTCTTAAGATCCTGAGCGGTGATCTTCATTACTTCGGAGGCTTCTACCTTACGGCTTCCGTCCTTCCAGAGGATTGAAGAGAATCCTTCGGGTGAGAGTATTGAGTAGATGGCATTCTCGGTCATCCATACTTCATTTCCTACTGCAAGAGCAAGGGCTCCGCCGCTTCCTCCTTCGCCGATCATAATGGCGAGGATGGGTACTCTCATTGAGGACATTTCGTAAAGGTTTCTTGCTATCGCTTCACCCTGTCCGTTTTCCTCTGCTTCCATTCCGGGGTATGCTCCGGAAGTATTAACAAAAGTAATGATGGGTCTGCCGAACTTCTCTGCCTGCTTCATAAGTCTTAAAGCCTTGCGGTAACCTTCAGGAGAAGGCATTCCGAAGTTGTGCTTCTGACACTCATCAAAGCTTCTTCCTCTGTTAACACCGATAACGGTTACAGGCTGTCCGTCAAGATAAGCAACACCGCCCATGATAGCGGGGTCGTCTCTGAAATATCTGTCACCGTGAAGTTCTACAAAATCATCAAATATTGACTCAATGTACTCGGCTGCGCCAAGTCTTGATACCTTACGTGCTTCCTGAACCTTTTCCCATGCGCTGAGGGTCTGTGCCTTTGCAGCACGCTCTCTCATTATCTCGGTGGGTCCGTAATAAACCTTCTCGCCCACATTGGTGAATCCTGCATATCCACCGCGTACGGAATGCATTTCAAGTAACTTGATAAGGGTGGGGCGAAGTTCGTCTCTCTTAACAACCTTATCAACAAATCCATGCTCAAGCTGGAATTCTGCTCTCTGGAAGCCCTCGGGAAGTTTTTCTCCGATGGTCTGCTCAATAACTCTGGGACCTGCAAATCCGATCATCGCGCCGGGCTCTGCAAGAATTATATCACCAAGCATTGCAAAGCTTGCGGTAACACCACCGGTGGTAGGATCGGTCAAAACTGAAATATAAAGAAGTCCTGCTTCGGAATGTCTCTTTAATGCAGCTGAGGTTTTCTCCATCTGCATAAGAGAGATGATTCCCTCCTGCATTCTTGCTCCACCTGAACAGCAGAACAAAACTACGGGCATCTTTTCCTTAGTTGCAAATTCAACAGCACTGGTGATACGATCTCCTACCGCATGACCCATGCTTCCCATAAGGAATCTTGAATCGATTACGCCAAGAACTGCTTTGTGTCCGCCGATAAGGCACTTGCCAACGGTTACGCCTTCCGAAAGTCCCGTCTTATCCTGTGCCTGCTTTAATTTATCCTCATACTCGGGTGTTCCGAGTACATTTGTAGTACCGATCTCACTGAACATTTCTTCAAATGTACCCTGATCGGCTACCATTTTTATTCTATTGTCTGTCCATACCCTGAAAAGTCTTCCACATTCAGGACAAACGTAATTGTTTTCCTTTACTTTGGACCACTCAACCTCAGCTTTGCAGCCGGGGCATGTTTCAACATTGTTTCCCATTCTAAACCTCTATGCCTCGAGATATGCCTTAAGGTCTTCTAACTTTTCAATATTTACTGTCTTAACATCCTTGTTAAGCTTCTTTACGAAACCTGTAAGTGTGCTTCCGGGTCCGATCTCTACGAACTCGTCTGCACCGTCAGCAAGAAGTCTTTCGAGAGTCTGCTGCCACTTAACTGATGATGAAACCTGTGCTGTGAGAAGAGGCTTAACCTGTGCTGCTTCTGTTACATAATCAGCATTAACATTCGCAAGATAAGGAACCTTAATGTCATTTACGGTAACAGTTTCAAGCACTTCGCCGAGCTGCTTTCCTGCGCCCTCTAAAAGAGCTGAGTGGAAGGGACCGCTAACCTTAAGAGGAACGGCTCTTCTTGCGCCTCGCTCAACGCAAATATCAGATGCCTTTTTAACTGCATCTTCTCTACCTGTGATAACGATCTGTACAGGGCTGTTATAGTTTGCTACGGATACAACATAGGGAAGTGTATAACCATTGGCATCAGCCGCGGGACCCGCTTCCTGTACTTCCTTACAAACATCTGCTACTACTGCAGGGTCAAGGTTAAGGATCGCTGCCATTGCTCCGCCTTCGGGAACCGCAGCCTGCATGAACATTCCACGCTTTCTTACTACCTTGAATGCATCTTCCATGGTCATTGCTCCGGATGCAATAAGCGCACCGTACTCGCCAAGGCTTAAGCCTGCGGTTACATCGCAGGTGATGCCTTCTTTAACAACTGCAGCATAGATAGCTGCTTCAGCTGCGAGCATGCAGATCTGGGTATACTCTGTAATGTTTAATTTCTCATTTTCTTCAAAGCAAAGCTGCTCTACAGAGAAGCCTGCAGCTGCGCTTGCTTTCTCGAAAACTTCCTTTGATTCGGGGTAGGCGTCGTAGAAGTCCTTCGCCATTCCGATGTACTGGCTTCCCTGGCCGGGAAACATAAAAACACGTTTAGACATTTTATTTATCTCCATTCCTAGTTTCGGCGCCTAGCTTAGATAGTTTGTTCACTCACACGCCTCTCGGCTCATACCGCGCTTTTCGCAGCGGTACTAAGCTCATTCTTCGAATTCGCTAAGTGCCGGCGGCGCTACATGGTTCGCTCACAAATCTATCTAAGCTCTCGCCTCTTATGGAATTGTATTAACTGTATACCGCTTCCTTGGGCATTGAAGTAAATGCCAATTTACCCTTAGCTCTGACGCCGCCATCGACTGAGATCTTCACGTCGAATTTTACGAGGCCTGCGCCGCCTGCGGTCTTGGTAACTTCGATCTCGCAGACGTCTCCGGGAATTACGGGCTTAACGAACTTGAACTCGTCAACCTTGAGGAGAACGTAGATAAGGCTTTCATCGGTACCCTGGCTCTCGATGGTTACGGAACAAAGCTGGGCTGCTGCCTCGATAAGGAGCACGCCGGGCATAATGGGGGTATCGGGAAAATGGCCCATAAAGTAAGGCTCATTGATTGATACGTTCTTGATTCCCTTTGCATATTCGCCATCCCTGATCTCAACGATCTTTTCGATCATCTGGAAAGGGGGACGCTGTTTGATCCTCTTCTGTACTTCGTTGATGTTCATCATAAGCTGAGTCCTCCGTCAAGTACGAGAACCTGACCGGTCACGTATGAGCATGCATCGCTGGCAAGCATAACAACTGCGCTTGCAACTTCTTCTGCGGTACCGAATCTTCCGAGAGGAATATCCTTGATGTACTGCTCTCTCTTCTCCTCGGGAATTGCCTCGATCATCTCGGTGGCAATAAATCCGGGAGCAACTGCATTTACTCTGATTCCGTAAGGAGCAAGTTCCTTTGCCATGGTAGCGGTCATTGAGTTAACTGCACCCTTGGTTGAGCTGTATACTGACTGTCCGGGAACAGCAAGTACTGAACTTACGGAAGATACGTTTACGATGCATCCCTTTTTCTTAGAGAACATCTTAACTGCTGCCTGCTGTGAGCAATAGAGATATCCCTTGATATTAAGGTTAAGACACTGGTCGATAGTGTCGGGATTCATCATCATTACATATTCATCCTTAACGATTCCCGCATTGTTTACGAGAAGATCGATCTTACCGAAGGTCTTAACAAGGGTACGCATCATGTTCTGAACGTCCTTAAGATCTGCTGCGTTTGCCTTGATGGCGATAGCCTCGCTGCCTGCTTCTTCGATAGCCTTAACTACTTCCTGAGCTGCTGCTTCGTTTGAGTTGTAGTTAACGCCTACCTTATATCCTGCTTTTCCGAGAGCAATTGCACAAGCTCTTCCGATTCCTCTTGAAGCGCCTGTTACAAGGGCTACCTTTGCTTCGTTATTATTCTCCATGTGTCTTTTCCTTTCTGTTTTTATTAAGCCTTCTTAAGTACTACTGCACAGTAAGAACCACCTTCTGAAGTAGCGGTTGCAAGTACATACTTGTAAGCAGAAGTATCTGCCTTTCCTTCAGTAACCTTATCGCCGAAGAAGTATGCCTTCTGCTCGCTTCCAAGGTCTCCACTAAGAGTAAGTGCTGCGGTTGCGATAGAAAGTGCACTTGCTGCCGCACGGCTCTCACCAACATATGCTCTAACGTTGTGTACGGGCATCTTCTCGTCAAAGAGCTTTCCGTATACGTTCTTTTCTACTGTATCGATCTCAACGCATCCGTTACCAAAGCCGTAAACAGCATCGATGTCTGCGATAGAGATTCCTGCATCCTTAAGTGCGATCTCGATAGCTTCCTCAAGTCCCTTCTCGGTTCCTGCTACCTTGCCGTACTCGGTTACAGCGTGGGTCATACCATAACCTGCAACCTGTGCGTACTTCTTTGCACCACGTGCGTTTGCACTCTCAGCACTCTCAAGAACAACGGTGGTAGAACCATCACTCATTGCAAGACCGGTTCCCTCGTAAAGCTTAGCTTCACCGTTGGCAACATGTCCGAGCTGGCGATAGAGCTTCTCCATAACTGCGCTGTTCTCATCAGTACCGGTTGCGAGCATAACCTTTGCATGGTTCTGACGGATCTCGTTGTATGCGTAGCAGAGTGAGCTCATACCTGACTGAGCACCGTTGGTTACGGTTACGTTTACACCACGCATATTTGTCTTGATGGAAAGGTATCCGCCTGCTGCATTGTAAACAGTGTTGGGGAAGTTGAATGCAGAACCGCTCTTGGTGCCGTTCTTAACGATGTTCTCCTGGAACTCGTAAACGGTGGTAAGAGGTCCGTCATCGGTACCGATGATCATACCGAAGTCTTCTGCCTTCTCATCAGCGATCTCTACCTTAGCGCTCTCTAAAGCTTCAAGACCTGAAACAACCTGCATGAGGCTGAGCTTGTCGAGCTTTCTGTAGAATGCCATCTTTACATCATACTTGTCGTAATCTTCTTTAGTGGTCTCGGCAAATACTGAATCTGAAGAGATGGTCTCTCCTGCCTTAACCTTCTCAATATAATTCGCAACGCCGTTTCCGAGAGGGCTTACGATACCCATACCGGTAATATAGATAGGCTCGTCGTTTGCAGTCTCAGCTACGTTTCCTGCGCCCTTTGAGAAAATGATACTTGCGTTGCTTCCGCCGAATGCGAAGGAGTTACTCATTACGAAGTCAAGCTTCTTCTCCTTCATCTCGTTGGGCATGAAATCGATCTTTCCGGCCTTCTCCTTAAGAGCTTCCTTGTCCTCGTCGGTGTAACCGATTGTGGGGGGAATCTTATCTTCTACAAGAGCCTTGATAGCATATACAGCTTCGATGGCACCTGCAGCGCCGAGGCAGTGACCAACCATTGCCTTGGTGGAGCTTACTGAAAGGTCGTCGTTTACATCATCAAAAATTGCGTGAAGTGAAAGGAACTCAGCTTCATCGTTCTTTGCGGTTCCGGTTCCGTGTGCATTTACGTAATCGATATCCTCGGGCTTGATGCCTGAGTTTGCGATTGCGGTACGGATAGCATACATCTGACCGATTCCGTCAGGTCTGGGAGCGGTGATGTGGTGTGCGTCACTGCTTACGCCTGCTGCGAGAACGTCACAATAGATCTTTGCGTTTCTCTTCTGAGCATGCTCATAAGACTCAACTACGATAGCGCCTGCACCTTCACCAAGGGTGATACCGTTTGAATGGTTGAAGGGAGAGCAGGGCTGCTCTGAAAGTGCGTGAAGTGCATGGAAGCCTGCGAAAGGAACGGCTGCAAATGCATCTGCACCACCTACGATGAACATATCTGCAACGCCTGCACGGATAAGCTCACAAGCGTATGCTACGCTGATGGATCCTGCTGCACATGCGTTACCAACGTTTGTGATAACTCCGGCTGCGCCAACCTTGTTTGCAACGTGGTTAGCAATTGGAGAAATGGTCATCTTTCTGATATCTTCGTCCTTCTGACCACCTACAACATAATTCTCGATACTTACAACACCGCCGACGCAGCTTCCCATTACAACACCGAATCTGGTAGCGTCTTCTTTGCTCATATCGATGCCTGCATCCTTGAATGCTTCTTCTGAAGCCTTGAGGCAAAGCTTGGAAGCTCTGTCCACACCCTGGTATGCATCAAGCTCATCACAGTCAACTTCTGCGCCAAGGTTTGCATAGCACTCGTCAGCATTTACGGACTTAACTGTATCAATACCCTTTTTTCCTACAAGTGCATTGTTCCAGCACTCATCAACATTGTTTCCGATTGCGTTGATCATTCCGAGACCGGTAACTACGCATCTTGTGTTAATCTGCTTGTTCATTTTGGTACTCCCTATTAAACTAAAATACTAAAAAATATTTAAACACAACATTAAACCGGTTTACCCTGTGGGCCCCGGCTCATGTGATGGTTATTTTTAACCTAGTGAGAAAATATCACGGATTGCTTCGCTGCAAAGCAGCTCTCGCAATCCTAACCGCATTCGCATCCGCGGCAATATAATTGCCGCTATATGCTCATGTGGTTTTAAGGTCCTTAAAGCACATCAGTACTTTCATGCAAGCATGACGCTCTGATGTGCTTTAGTCCCTGATATTTTTACATATGTTCTACTACGTACTTAGTAAGACTAGTGATGTTGTAGAAATTCTCTTTTGCAACACCGGTCATAACTACACCGTACTCGTTGTCGATGCAAGAGATGATCTCAAGTGAGTCTACGGAATCAAGTCCGATACCGTCACCGAAAAGAGCTACTTCATAATCAAGCTCCTCTTCAGGAATGTTGAGGTTCTCTGATAACATGCTCTTGATCTTTGCTGCTACTTCAAGTTCTTTCTCGTTCATTTTCTTATTCCTTTCGTAAAATCCAGTCCTTGAACGCCTGAGCATTCAAAGCAGTTCTATATGAATCCGCATAGCGGTCATAAACAAATTAAACTTCGCCGCGGCTAAGCTTTTCTCCAAGTCCTTCCACGTAGCTTCTGCTCTCCTCGCAGTACTTCTTGAGCACCTGTGAAGGTCTGCCTTTTTCGTGAAGGTCAAAATCAAGAGGCTTTCCGATAACAAGATGTGTCAATCTGAAAGGCTTGATCTTGCGGCTTATAAATATGGGAACGGGAGTTGCACCGGTCTGTTTTGCCAGCACCAGGAATCCGGGTTTAAAAGTATCCATCTGTCCTGCAGGACTTGTATGTCCTTCGGGAAGGATATAAATGGATGCGCCCTTCTCCATTACTTCATTGGTGGTGTCCAGCCATTCGGTGTCCATTCCGCTCTTTCTGTCGATGGAAATATATGGAAGATTTCTGAAAAGCCAGTTGATGGCTTTCTTATCATACCAATCCTTTCCAACGAAAGTCCAAACTCTGTATTTATGAAGGAGTCTCGTCATAAAGAGACCTTCAACGTATCCGAGGTGATTGGAAAATACTACGCAGCTTTTTTCCAGAGCCTTTTCTGTTTCCTTCTTATCTTCCCAATGGATCTTCATGGGATACAGTGCTCTGAGAATGGGGTACGAAGCCCAAAATAAAAACCTCGCTACGCCTTTTAAAAAACCATTTATCACCGGCATCACTTAACCCTTTCTGCCATAAGGTCCCACATTGGGATCGTCCCAGTTAAGATTGATGATGCGCTCAAAGGTATTGTGTCCCAGCATGGGGATTGCAAGCTTTTTAAGAGTCTCCTCGCCGACTTTTCCGGTTTCCGCAAACTCTTTGCCGGCTTCGGTATATCTCTCAAGATATTTAACAACCTTTGACTGCAGTGTCTCTTCGGCGATCATTCCGCCCTGAGCGCAGGTGATCAAAGTATAATTACCTTCTCCGCAGATGATATCATACTGCTGCTTGATAGGTCCGTAGCAGCCTTCTGTCTTCTCATATCCGCAACTGGAAACAAGAACCAGCTTCTTCTGCATAAGCTCGGGATAACGCATCTTGTGAAGGAAGCTTCCGCTTTCCTCATTTCCGCCGATACCTCTGTACTCCGATACATAGGAGATCATTCTGTCCACAAAGGCCTTCATTTTGGAAGGCTGGCCAAAGAAATAGAGAGGAAAGCTCTCGATAATGATATCACTGGCCATTACGAGATCTCTGATCTCATCCATATCATCATGGATCACGCATTTGCCCTTTTCATTCTTCCAGCAGCAAAGGCAACCCAGGCAATGTTCAATTTTCTTATCTCTGAGAGCAACTTCCGTAACTTCCGCGTCAGGGTTAACTTCCTGTATACCGCGGATGAAGGCATGCGCCACCTTTAATGAGGAGCTTCTGTCTCCGCGAAGGCTTCCGTTTAAGAGCAAAATCTTCATAAAAATCTCCAAACAAAGCATGCTCCTAAAGCCATTTTTCGCAATTTTTAAAGCAAAAAACATTCCGTCAGAGCACACTACAACGACTTATTTTCTCACAAAATCCCCTTTTAGGCAACCCAAAAAAACTTTTTTTACCCCTTTGAGTTTCTGGTTTCCTTATGTTCCGCGGTTTTCGGGATTTTTGGGAGGTGCGCTTTAGAAAAGTTTTATATATTGCTTTGTGAAAAACTCCGGTCAATGGGCAAAATAAAAGGTTCGGGTCACATTGCGATCCGAACCTTTTGGATATACGTATTTAAATATCAACCACCCAGATATGCCTTCTTTACGCTGTCATCGGAAAGAAGTTCTTTTCCGCTTCCGGAATTTACGATCTTACCTGTCTCAAGGACGTAGGCTCTGTCAGCGATGGCAAGAGCTTTTCTTGCGTTCTGTTCTACGAGAAGGATGGTGGTTCCGTGAGCATGAAGGTTCTTGATGATATCAAAGATCTGGTCAACAAGAATGGGCGCAAGTCCCATGGAAGGCTCATCAAGCATCATAAGCTCAGGCTTACTCATAAGAGCTCTTCCCATGGCCAGCATCTGCTGCTCACCACCTGAGAGGGTTCCCGCAACCTGCTTGTATCTTTCCTTAAGCCTGGGGAAAAGATCGTAGACCATCTCGATGGAGTCGGCTACTTCCCTGCCCGGTCTTGTGTATGCACCCATCTCAAGGTTTTCCTTAACGGAAAGCTGAAGAAATACTCTTCTTCCTTCAGGGCAGAGAGCCATTCCCTGTTTAACGATCTTGTGAGCAGGTATTCCAACAAGATTCTTATCCTTGAAAACAATGCTGCCGGTCTTGGGCTTTAAAAGTCCCGCCACAGTGTTAAGGCTCGTGGATTTTCCCGCACCGTTTGCTCCGATAAGGGTAACGATCTCACCTTCGTTTACTTCAAATGAGATACCCTTTATCGCATGGATGCTTCCGTAATATACATTTAAATCTTCTACTTTCAGTAGTGTCTTTGCCATTTTTAATCCTATCCTTTGGTTATTTCTTTACTCTTCTCCCTGGCTTCCGAGGTATGCCTCGATAACCTTTGGATTGTTTTGGATCTCGATGGGAGTACCTTTTGCAATTATCTTACCAAAGTTTAAAACAATGATATTCTCGCAGATACCCATTACCAGTTTCATATCATGTTCAATAAGAAGAACTGCGATGTTAAAGGTGTCGCGGATCTTTCTGATATTGTTCATGAGTTCCTCTGTCTCAGAGGGGTTCATACCTGCTGCCGGCTCGTCGAGAAGAAGAACCTTGGGATTGGTTGCAAGAGCACGAACGATCTCAAGTCTTCTCTGGGCTCCGTAAGGAAGTGAAGATGCTTTAACATCAGCAAGGTCTGCCATATCAAAGATATCAAGAAGCTCAAGTGCTTTATCATGAGCCTTTTTTTCTTCTTTCCAATAACCGGGAAGTCTCAATACTGCGGAAGGGAGATGATAACCAATGGAGTTATGAAGTCCAATCTTAACATTCTCTTCTACAGTAAGTTTGTCAAATAATCTGATGTTCTGGAAGGTTCTTGCGATACCTGCCTGGTTAGCCTGAGTGGTGTTCATGCCGTGAGTGTCTTTTCCATCCAGCATGATAACTCCTCTTGTGGGCTGATAAACCTTTGTAAGAAGGTTAAATACCGTTGTCTTACCCGCACCGTTGGGTCCGATGAGTCCACCGATCTCGGTAGCACCAATGGCTATATTGAATTCATCTACCGCAGTAAGTCCGCCAAAATCGATTCCAAGATGACTTGCCTCAAGCACAGGACGTTTGTCCTTGTCACGCTCGGGAATTTTTCCGGGGCCGGGTACTTCAACATATTTTGTCTCATTGGGGTTGTTACTCATTTACCTCGCCCCCTTTCTTTCTCGTAAAGCTCTTCGCCACTCGTTTCCACAGTGCCCTGATCTTTTCATTATTGGTAGCGATCATGACAAGGATAAGAACAATAGCATAAACGAGCATACGATAATCCTGGAACTGTCTTAAGAGTTCAGGAAGGACTGTCAGGACTGCTGCCGCGATTATTGAACCGGTCATGTTACCGATACCGCCGAGAACGACAAATACCAGCACAAGGATCGAAGTATTGAAATCAAACTTCTTAGGTGCAACAGTTGAATAATTCAATCCGTATAATACTCCTGCAGCGCCTGCCATAACAGCAGAGCTTACAAAAGCGATCATCTTGTATTTTGTAACATTGATTCCGGATGCCTCTGCAGCAATTCGGTTATCTCTTATTGCCATGATGGCACGTCCTGTCCTGCTGTTGACCATGTTCTGGATAACAAAAAGCACGAGGATGATAAGAATTATTCCCGCAATGAAAGTAGAAGCTTTTGAAACTCCTACAGCTCCCATGGGACCGCGCACCAGTGTGGTTCCGTTTGCAGCCATATCCATATGAGCTTCATCAGTAACGGAGAAGTGAAGTCCCTTTGCATCAACGCCTACATATAAGCAGTTAAGAATATTCTTAATGATCTCACCGAATGCAAGTGTAACGATTGCAAGATAGTCTCCGCGAAGTCTAAGTACGGGAATACCGATCAGGATACCTGCGATTCCTGCCATGATAGCGCCTACGATAACGGCAACGATAAGTCTGGGAGCATTGGCATTAACTCCGCTGTACTTCATTGCTCCCGCAACGATTATTCCGCTGAATGCGCCTACGCTCATAAATCCCGCATGGCCCAGTGAAAGCTCACCGGAAATACCTACAACAAGGTTTAATGAAAGAGCCATGATGATATATGCGCAAATGGGTATCAGCTGACCTTCAAGCGCGTTGGTCAGAAGTCCGGCGCTCTTAAGCAGCGTGATAACCGCAAAAAATACTACAATTATTCCGTAGTTGATAAGACCTCTTAATGAGTGCTTGTTTGTTTTTCCAAGAAGGCGAATCTTTTCTCCCATAATGCACCTCCTTAGACTTTTTCCTGGATCTTCTTGCCGAGAAGTCCACTGGGTTTAACGATAAGTACTATGATAAGTGCGGCAAACACTATAGCGTCAGAAAGCTGGGTAGAGATATATGCCTGGGCAAACTTTTCAAGAACTCCAAGAAGGATTCCTCCAAGCATTGCTCCGGGAATAGATCCGATACCGCCAAGAACCGCTGCTGTGAAGGCTTTGATTCCGGGCATGGATCCAGTTGTTGGAACAAGATTGGGATATGCAGAGCAGAGAAGCACGCCTGCAATTGCAGCAAGTCCCGAACCAATGGCAAATGTGGTTGAGATTGTCGCATTGACATTGATACCCATAAGCTGAGCTGCACCCTTATCTTCAGATACTGCGCGCATCGCTTTTCCCATCTTAGTCTTACTTGTAAATAAAGTAAGAGCGATCATTATGATCACACTGGCAATGATGGTAATGATAGTTGTTGATGAAATGGTGATATCACCAACGATTATTGAAGGTATGAAGTTTGCCATGTTGGGAAATGCCTTAGGATTTGATGTCCAGATGATGAGTGCCATATTCTGAAGGAAGTATGACACACCGATAGCAGTAATAAGAACTGCAAGGCTTGTGGCATTTCGAAGGGGCTTATATGCAAGTTTCTCTATGAGGATACCGAGTATCGTACAAATGCACATAGAAAACACAACGGCAACAGGAGCAGGCCAGCCGAAATATGTTCCTGCGCAAAAGGCAGCATATCCTCCGACCATTATGACATCGCCGTGTGCAAAGTTAAGCATCTTCGCAATTCCATAAACCATTGTATATCCCAGCGCTATGATAGCGTAAACACTACCAAGGCTGATTCCGCTGATAAGATAATTTAACATTATTTTCCCCTGAATTTTTATAATATAACCGGGACCACCGGAATATTAGGTGGCCCCGGCTTTAAATTATTTTAGGTATAGATTAGAGGCCTACATATACGCCGTTCTTGATGACCATTCCCTTAGGAGCCTTGTTAACTTCTCCGTTTGCAGACCACTGCATCTTCTCACCGGTAACACCGTCTACTGAGAATTCGGGATCTGAAAGAACTGAGATGAAGATCTCGCAAAGGTCTTTGCTTGAAAGCTTATCAACATCAAGTCCGCCGTTCTTTGCTGCATAGAACTTAAGTGCCTCGTAAAGAACCTTAGGGCAATCATATCCGTCAGCTGCGAACTGGATGGGAGTCTCACCATATGCTGCTTCGAACTTGGTTACGAAGTTTACGGTGAGATCATCGGTAGCGTCAGCTGCAAAAGGAGTAAGAAGGATTACATCCTCAGCAAGAGAAGCATCGAATCCTTCGATTCCAAGGATACCGTCCATGCCATCTACGCCAAAGAAGGTGGGAGCATATCCCATTGACTTAGCCTGTGAAAGGATAAGTGCCGCAGGAGTGTAGTAGATGGGAAGGAATACAAGGTCAGCGCCCTTGTCCTTAGCTTCGGTAAGCTGTACGGTGAAGTCGTTGTCGCTTCCGTCCATGAAAGTGGTCTCGGATACGATCTCAAGTCCGAGTTCCTCAGCCTTAGCCTTGAAGGTCTGATAGATACCGGTTGAGTATGCATCGTCGTTCTTATAAATAATAGCTACCTTGGTAGCAAGCCCGTTTGTAGAAATGTACTGTGCGGATGCTGAACCCTGGTTAGGATCTGAGAAGCAAAGCTGATAGGTCTGATCCTTGTTTGCGGTTACATCAGCAGCAGAAGCTGAAGGGGTAAGCATGAAGATACGATCGGTATTAGCCTCTGAGCTAACTGCGATACAAGGAGTGGTGGTAACGGTACCAACGATAACCTGTACGCCCCAGTCCTTAAGCTGGTTATAAGCGTTTACTGACTTCTCTGCGTCATGCTCATCATCCTGAGCCTTGTACTCGATCTGGAAATCACTGCTGATAGCGTTGATCTCGTCAACTGCGATCTTTGCACCATTGTCTACTGCATTTCCGTAAAGTGCTGCTGCACCGGTAAGGGGTCCGATGAGTCCTACCTTAAGGGTTCCCTTGAGGCTTCCGTCCTCGGTGGGAGCTGTTGCAAGTTCACCGCTTTGTGAAGCGCCACCTGCAGTTCCTGCTCCGCATGCTGCAAGGCTGAGTGCCATTACGCCTGCAAGAACTACTGAAAGTAATTTCTTTTTCATAATCTTTTCCTCCAATTGTTTATTAGCCCGGGTGGATTGCATTTTTATGCATCGGTTTTTAGTCCGCTCTCCATTTTTAGACAAAAAGCCTTCCTGCTTCGGAAGGCCCCCATTGGCTTTTATAAGTGGAATTTTAAGAGATTTATTCTGATTTGTCAACAAGAAATATACATGTATACAATAATAATCCCTCGCAAAGCACGAGGGATTATTCACAAAATTAGAGTATTTATTTAAATTCCGACATTACTGCGCTTCTTCCGTAATATCTGCTACAATACGGTTTCGTCCATTTTCCTTGGCCTCATAAAGCTTTTCGTCCGCGATCTTGATAAGGTCGTCCTGATCAAGTTCAGGTCTTGATGCGATACCGAAGCTCATGGTTATCTTAATTGTGTTTCCGTCGTAGTCCAATTCCTGTTCACGGATCTCATCAGCAATTTCATGTAATTTTTTAACCGCCGCGGTGAGTTCCATTCTATCGAATACCAATAGGAATTCTTCGCCGCCCCATCTTGATGCAAAGCCGATGGGCATCATGTTCTTCTGAAGGATGCTTGCAACGATCATCAGAACTTCATCACCTACGTCATGACCATATGTGTCATTGAACTTTTTAAAGAAGTCAATATCACCAATGGCAATCGAATAAGGAATTCCATCGCTCTCATAGTGGGAACGCACAAGATCCAGCATTCTGTTTGCACTTCTTCTGTTATAAAGCTTTGTCAAAGCGTCTTTGTCCATCATATCCCTGAGGGAACGGTGCATCTTAACAACGGACTGGGCTATGATTCCATATTCATCATCACGTGCAAGGATCTCCTGATCCAGTTCTACTCCGTCGTGACCCGCTTCAGCATCCTCAGTAAACTTAATGAGCTTTTTAAGGGCTTTGTCCGTGCCGCTACTATTAACATATATAAGATAAACAAGAAGGATCATTACTGCCAAGATCATTCCTGTGATTATCATTACCGGGCGCCAAGCCAAAATAGATACTCTGTCATGGGGATAGCAGATCTCCAGGGCACCGGCAAAACTTCCGTCGGAATTAAAAAGAGGATAATAATAGGTAAAGTAGTTTGACTTGTTGATCAGCGTCTTTTTGTAAAGGATGCCTTCTTCCGAAGTTCCCAGTTTTTGATTCACCTGATCTGCAAGACCGGTGCCCACTATTCTTGAATCATACTTGTCCTTAATAGTGGTAAGGATTCTTGTATCCTTATATATAAGGCTGACCTCAAGATCGGTAATGCCCTTGGGACGGTCCACCAATTCATTATCCTGAGTTATATCCGTTTCGCCCTTATAAAGCCTTAGCCCCCCATCGTCTACCAACTTGTAGTCTCCGGGAAAGATCGCATCAATTGTATCAGCAGTCATAGCTGCGGTGGTCATCATTTCTTTTTCAACCTGTTGGGATAATGAGGATAGGATAAGATTGTATCCGATAATAGCTGTAGCTGCCGCAAGAAGAAGAGTCGGAACAATTACTATTGTGAGAAGTATTTGTGATCTTGTATTTTTAACTCTGCTTTCTGATGACATATAATTCCTCTCTTGATAAAGAACTATTGTGACATGCAAATAGAACAAAGCATATCGCTCACGATATTGATATTTTCATTATACATCACATTCAGGGAAAAGTCAGATTTTTTAGATAATTGTGCCGTGATAAAAGCATAAAAATAAGGGTCATAAGGAATTCCATATCAAAAGACGATAGGCAAATGCTTCCTCTGACCCTCGGCACCACTTCAGTTATAACATACTTTTTACAACTGTGGTAGTTAAGATTTGTTTAAGGATTTATAAAGTTGTCAAAATACTAGGCTTTAGAGATGCAAAACTCTCTCTTTGATCTCCTGAGTTCTGCCCTGATTCCAGAACTGAGTTCCGATATATCCGCAGGTACGTCTTGCAACATTAAGCTTGTTCTGATCCTGGTTTCCGCAGCTGGGGCATCTCCAGATAAGCTTTCCGTCCTCATTCTCCTTGATCTCGATCTCTCCGTCATAGCCGCATACCTGGCAGTAGTCGCTCTTTGTATTAAGCTCTGCGTACATGATGTGATCATAAATGTACTTGATGATTGAAAGAACTGCCTCAAGGTTATCCTGCATATTGGGAACTTCTACGTAAGAGATAGCTCCTCCGGGTGAAAGTGCCTGGAACTCTGCTTCAAGAGAAAGCTTTGAGAAAGCATCGATCTTCTCGGTAACATGCACATGATAGCTGTTTGTAATGTAGTTCTTGTCGGTAACACCTTCGATGATTCCGAAACGCTTCTGGAGACACTTTGCAAATTTGTAAGTAGTGCTCTCGAGAGGGGTTCCGTAAAGGGAATAGTCAATATCCTCTTCAGCCTTCCAGCGCGCGGTGTACTCGTTTAACTTCTTCATGATCTGAAGACCGAGTTCCTTGCCCTGGGGCTCGGTGAGTTTCTTTCCGATGAGACTGTATACGCACTCCCAAAGTCCTGCATATCCAAGGGAAAGGGTGGAATATCCGCCGTGAAGATACTTGTCGATCTTCTCACCCTTCTTAAGTCTTAAAAGTGCGCCGTGCTGCCAAAGAATGGGAGCAACGTCTGAAACAGTTCCGGTAAGTCTTTCGTGACGAGCCTGAAGTGCCTTGTGGCAAAGCTTCATTCTCTCGTCGAAGATCTCCCAGAATCTGTCGAGATTTTTCTCTGCGGAAAGTCCGATATCTACGAGGTTAACGGTAACAACACCCTGGTTGAAACGTCCGTAATACTTGGGCTTTCCGTTTTCATCAACATAAGGAGTAAGGAAGCTTCTGCAACCCATGCAGGTATAGCAGTGTCCCTCTCCGTTCTTATCAACCTTGTTCTGGATCATGATCTTCTCTGAGATATAATCGGGAACAAGTCTCTTTGCTGTACATTTAGCTGCAAGCTGAGTCAGATAGTAGTAAGGGCTGTCCTCTTTGATATTGTCCTCTTCAAGAACATAAATAAGCTTAGGAAATGCGGGAGTGATCCAAACACCCTTCTCATTCTTAACGCCCTCATAGCGCTGCTTAAGCATCTCTTCGATGATAAGGGCAAGGTCCTTCTTCTCCTGCTCGTTTCTGGCCTCGTTAAGGTACATGAATACGGTAACGAAAGGAGCCTGGCCGTTGGTGGTCATAAGAGTAACAACCTGGTACTGAACCATCTGAACACCGTTCTTAACTTCATCGCGAAGTCTCTTGTCGGTGATGCGCTCGATGTCTTCCTCGGTTGCGTTGAGTCCCTTTAACTCCTCGGTAACCTGAGCACGGATCTTCTTACGGCTTACATCTACGAAAGGTGCAAGGTGGGTAAGGGAAATACTCTGTCCACCGTACTGGCATGATGCAACCTGTGCAATGATCTGGGTTGCAATGTTACATGCAGTAGAGAAGCTGTGGGGCTTCTCGATCATGGTTCCGCTGATAACGGTTCCGTTTTGGAGCATATCCTCAAGGTTTACGAGGTCGCAGTTATGCATATGCTGCGCAAAATAATCCGCATCATGGAAGTGGATGATTCCCTGCTCATGAGCCTGTGCTATATCATTGGGGATAAGGAAACGACGGGTGATATCCTTGCTGACTTCACCTGCCATGTAGTCACGCTGAACGCTGACGATGGTAGGGTTCTTGTTGGAATTCTCCTGCTTAACCTCTTCGTTGTTGCACTCGATAAGAGAAAGGATCTGTTCGTCGGTAGTATTGGACTTACGAACGAGCTCACGGGTGTAACGATAGGTAATATAATGACGCGCAACTTCGAAAGCGCGCTGATTCATTATCTGGTTCTCGACTATATCCTGAATCTCTTCCACGCCAAGAGAACGGTTCATGTTTGAGATAGCGATCTCAACGTCTTCCGCAATACGACGGATCTGAAGCTCTGTCATCCTTTCACTGGGAATAACGCTGTTGTTAGCTTTGGTAACAGCTATAATGATTTTCTGGCTATCAAACTCAACTTCCGCTCCGCTGCGCTTAATAATCTTCATGTTAGACCTCTCTCCTTTTGTATCTTTATGGGAGTACGACCCAATAAGTTTACATAAGACGGGCCCAAAAAGAGCGAAACTCTCCTCTATATTTGGTGCCCTTCGAGATATTATTCTAACAAGATATAGTGCAGTTGTAAATATTCAGTAACAAAATATTGTGTTGAAAATTGCCATTAAAGTTTGTGCAAAATTTATAATGAAATATCTGTGATGACGTATTTTCCGTCTTTGTCAAGAGCAAACACCCACGCCCGGGGCTCTTCTCCGTTTTCAAATGTCACTTTGAAGATGATCTCATTTACACCGTCGCCATCAAGGTCATCACCATATATAGTGGGTAATCCGTTATAAGCAACTTCACTTATGGTTATAGTCTTGTGATTTCCGAATTCAATCGTATAATCCGCAGTTCCCCCGTTAGCATATTCCTTTTCAACTATATAATACTCTCTGTAGACCCTGTCAGTTTTGGAGTCACCGTCATAATCGGCATCGATGAAGTCTTCGTACCTGATCCAGTTTTCAGCCTCATCCAAATATCCGGTATATTCCCCAAGAGCCCATATGGATTTTTCTTCTTCCGCCCCGGTTGCCGAAGCATCTGCAGTTCCGGTGGTCAATTCAGCATCCGAAGAGTTAGTGGTTCCCACTGCCGACTCGCCATCTGCTTTTACGTCTGGCATCACCTCGTATGCCTCGGATTCTTCAAGCCATGCGGAGGACTCAGCAGCCTCTTCATAAGTTGCACTATCCGTGCCGGCAGCTTCGGGAGCCGTTGATTCCATTGCTCCCTTCATACGAAGTCCGCCAAGGGGGCCCATAACTATGACACCAAGAGCAAGAACCGCCGCTGCCGCAATGGGAAGGCCAATTATCTTACCGACGTTTTTCTTCTTTTTAAAAGGAACCACATTTCCGTTTCTAAACTCGTCGGCCTGTCTAAGGAGGTCCTCGTCGATATCACCGATGGCATCCATGATCATTTCGCCGTTTATCTTCTTTTTGTTATCGTCGCTGCTCATACCGCAAAGCCCTCCTTCCTTAAATATTCCTTCAAAGCTTCACGCTCTCTTAAAAGCACGCTTCTGACCGTAACTTCCTTCATCCCGGCCTTCTCCGCAATGGTCTTGGTGGGATCGCAATAAAAATATCTTGCTATAAAGATATTTCTCTTTTCCTCACTGCGGCTTCTTAAAAACTCATTGATAGCCTTTGACAAAAGTCCCCTGTCGATCTCTTCCTCAACGGAATTTCCGCCGGAAATACATTCATCCAGTTCATCTATTGAAAGAGCGTATTCAGAATCTTTTCTCTTCATACTGTTCTTCTTTCTGTATACATCGATAGCAAGATTCCTCGTAAACTTGCCAAGGTAAGTGGAGAGCATGTCCGGTCTGTCATCGGGCATAGCGTTCCAGGCGCGCATATATGTATCGTTAACGCACTCCTCACTGTCTTCCATGTCAAGAACGATATTATGAGCTATAGTCATAAGATATCTTGAGTATTTTGTTTGGGTCTCGGCTATGGCTCTCTCGTCCCTTGCCCAGTACAAGTCTACGATCTTAGAATCTTCCATTTGAAAAAGTATCCTTTACAGATTAATTATTTCCCGGCTCATAAACGGTTCCGGTAAAGAGAAGACTTCCGTCATCACCAAGGATGGTGAAAAGGAAAGGTCTGTCGATCTTAATTAAGAGGGGATCTTCAGGCATGGCGGCACATCCGTCAAGCATCATTACGGTGAATGCTGCAGCAAGGACTCCGTCCTCATCTGCGCAAACTCTTGCTGCATGCTTTGCGCTTGAAATAGCAGCCTCAGCATCTTCGTTCTTGATAAGGTTTGAAAAGTCTGCGGTTTCGCTGTTGAATGCGCTTGTGATGCCAAGCTTTACCATGGTTTCCTTAAGGTCAATATCACTGTTTACATCAAACTTGGGCAATGTAAGATCGACGCGTCCACGTTCAACATCCTGCACACTGTTCTCATAAATGATCTTCTTTGCCTTATCGTTTTCAAGAAGTTCCTCAGGTTTTACTCCTTCTGCAGGCATAAGAACCCACATAGAACCTCCGTTTTGAATATCGATATTTACAGCAGTGAAATCTTCGCCTACATAATAGTAGTTGTTTTCCACTCTATTCATCATATTACATTCCTGCTCGCCTGCAAAGCCATAAAAAGCATCTTTTCCCGCATCTGCAAATCCGTCAGACCATGCAGCCTTGAAATAGATAGTTGAAGCAAGCGCAAGAATCGTTGCAGGATCTGTCTTTACTCCCGAAGCCTGCTGTTCAAGCAATCCGCCGGTATTGTCGTTAAGCCACTGCTGAAGAGCACTGTTCATTTCTTCGGAACCCATTTCACCTGAATAGGTCTCAGCAAGATATTTGGAAGCAATATCATCGATGGTCTTCCGGTCGTAAGTAAAATTCTTATCATTGCGAAGCCACAGAGAGTTTGCGATCCGGCTAGTCACAGAGCCGTCTTCAAAATCGTTAGTTCTGATAAGCTGTTTTGCTATTTCCTGAAGTTCCTCTATGCTTTCACATCCCAGAGCATCAAGAACTTCTTTCTGTGTATCACCACCTGATACCTCAGCCAGCATGGCGAAAGCAAGATAGATATTGATTGGAGAAACTACTGTATTTTCTCCCTCTTTCATCATCGTGGGAAGGAGTTTCTCCGAAAAAGCCTCGATGGCAGGTGCGTTTACCTCTGAGCCTTCAAGTCTCTTTTCCCTATCCTTACCCCACTCTTCCATCGCGTTGTAGTACTGCTTGTCGCCCTTATCGCCGTAGTTTTTCATGTACTCCTCGTAATCAGGGTACAACGCAGATTCGCTGTGGGTAGCAGTTCCAAGCGTCTCTACACCCGCATATTCCTTAGGCTCCTCTTCTTTATAACCGGGGATCTGCCATGTTGCTATCTCTTCCCTTTTTTCTTCATCTCCGCTATAGCTATTCATGATATTTACTCCTCTGTTTCCTGTGCATCCCGTAAGGAGCGTGCTTCCCATAAGAACTCCGCTCATCATAAGTGTCATGATCTTTTTAGTGTTAAAGTATTTTTTCATATTTCTTCTCCTTTGTATATGATTGAAATCCTTTGTTTTCCCCTACTCACCCATATACACGAAGAAATATTTAAAATGTTGCAAAAAAGATGTGACAAGTTAAGGCCAATCGACCAATACGCCTCCTTGTCACATCTTTTATATTTTTATTTTCCTGAAATTACCACACCGTCAACAGCAATGTAAGGAACAACTGTGGATCCGTCGCATACCAGTTCTTTGGAAACAGCACGGATGTTTTTAACTATTTCTCCGAGGTTAGCACTTACCATGGTTTCTGAAATAGCATATTTGATCTCACCGTTTTCAACATAGAAACTGTTTTTTGCAACACCTGAAAATTCTCCGTTTGTTCCCGGTTCTCCACCGGAGAATCTTCCCATGATTATTCCTTTATCAATGGACTTAACGATCTCCTCCAACGATTTGTCGCCGGGCTCGATCACAAGGCTCCAGCCGGAATTTTTTACAACAGGTCGTCCGGTTTTATTTGCTGCATAAAGGTTTAAACTGTGCGCTTTAAGAACACCCTTTTCTATAAGAGTTACATCTTCGGATCTGAAACCATCCTGTGTTCCTCTTTCTCCGCATACAATACGTTCATCAAACGGCTTCATTGAAACAGTAAGCTTATCTGAAGCAACCTGCTCACCGACTTTATCAAGCCAGAGGCTTGTTCCGTCAATTATTACATCGCCTGACATATAGTGGGAAACAAGCATTCCGATAAACTGAGATGCTGCATCGGGTGTAAGGATAACAGGTCCCTCAAATTTTCCTTCAAGGCTCTTGGTGTGTACACTTTTCACAGAGTCTTCCAGGCTTTTCCTGATGTTACCCATCTCAATAAAAGGTTTATCCAGATTATCGGTTGTAAAACCTGATGAACTGAATCCGCTGTTCACTCCATCTTCATTTGCACTTGCTGTAATATAGAAAGAATAACTACCTGAATAGTCTTCAAATTCAGTTCCATTTGTATTTCTTGATATCCAATGGTTCTTGTCATAAGATCCGACAGCAGACATAAGAATGACTGTTGGAAATTCTTTCTTTATTGTTTCAAGGAATTCCTGTATTCTTTCAATAAACTTGTCCATATCCGGTTCATAAGTACCTTGTCTGAATACTTCAGATCCCTGATCCGGTGCTATATCATGGCATGGATCTTCGGGAGAAGATTCTGCTGCACTTACACCGTCATCTGCCAATTTAGTAAGGGCCTCTCTTGAGAGGTCATTGCCACTGGCACTTCCCATTTTATTGTCCTTGAAAACCTTTATGGAAGCATAACTGTTGAACACTGTTCTCATAAGTTTCAGCTCACCGTTTTCAGCATTCAGTTCCTGCTTCTCTGAATTTACCAAAGTGTATGTATACTTCTCAATCTTTTTATCTTTAAGTATATTATCAAATAAATCTGCAACTTCTCTGATTTCGCTCATTTTAATCGTCCTTTCTGAACCGGATAAATTATCTGCCACCGATCATGATCTTGCAGCGCATATGAGGTCCGCCCATGCCAACCGCCATACGCTGTTTCTTTCCGCAGAATCCGCTGGAAGACCACTCGACCTCATTAGAAACCATGTCAACTGTTTTAAGCATTTCAAAAGCAACGCCTGAAACTGTTGTATCAAGAAGTGCTCTTCCCAATTTTCCGTTTTTGATCTCATAACCACAGGTTACTCCAAACATGAATTCACCCGTAAGGTCAGCCTGACCGTTGCCGGAGTCTATGAGATAGTAGCCGTCTTCAACAGACTCAATGAGTTCCTCGACAGTGTTCTTTCCCGGAAGAATGCAGGTATTTCTCATTCTTATAAGCGGCTCATCACTGAAAGTCCATCCTCTTGCATTTCCCGCAGGCTTCGCTCCAAACTTTTCAGCGGTTTCACGATTGTTCATATATCCGGTAAGCATACCATCCTTAATAAGGACCACATCCTCGGCCTTGATTCCTTCATCATCAAGATAAACGGGAAGGGGAGCAAGTCCGCCGTTATAGGTATGAGCAAAGTCAACTAAGTTTACAAGATCCGATGCTACTCTTTTTCCAAGGCAAGGACCTGCTACGCTTCCTCCCATAACAAGGTCGGCCTCTACTGTATGTCCTACCGCTTCATGAGCAAGCATACCGCCCATCATGCCGCCGAGCACAACTGTTTTGTATCCTGCTTCGGCATAAACGCCCTCGGTCTTGTCCTTAACTCTTTTATACAACTTATCAAGCTCGGGATAATACTTTTCTACGTCAGAGAAATTATCTTCAAAGCTTCCAAAACCGCCAAGAGCCTTGAATAGTTCCACGGGGGTTCCGTCTTTTGTCTTTGAGTTCATGTATACGTAGATATAGCATCTGGGAGTAACAAGATGTCCGTCGTAAGCATCGGAAGAATAAACGATCCTGTCTTGAGAATCTTCGGTGTAGTAAACCGTACGGCTTTCCAGATCCGGATATTTCTCAGCTATATGATCATCAATCTTTCGGCATGCATCGATGATTCTCTTTTGCTCAACATCAACAATATCTCTATTGATGGGAACAATTCCCGTTCCGTAAGAAGGCGGAAGGACAATTCCTTTATTTCCTGTGTGGCGAGCTAAAAGCTTTGCATTGTCGGATGCCGCTTTAAGAACTTTCTTTGCAGCATCTTCACTGTAGTCTGCTATAGATGCAAATCCAAACAGTCCATCCTTTCCGACCCTTGCGCTAATGCCTCTTGATTCGCTTCTTGAATTCGCAATGATGTTCCCTTTCAAGATGCCAACTACTCTGTTACGATTTTCCTGCGCTCTGAGCACAGTCTGGGCACCGTCTTCAAACAGTGCTTTTTCTTTTTCAAAAATGTCTGTCAGCATATTTACCCTCCGTATGTCTTTAGTCCTTTGCTATGCGTCTTTTACCATGTGTCTTTTATATATGCCCTCCTCGATGATTTCATTATACACAATGGTTATCCAAAAGAAATGGTTTTTACGTAAGAGGTAAAAAATCAGCAACAAGAAGTTAAAAAAAAGCGGCAAGATGATTTCACTTGCCGCTTGTGTAACACTATTATCTCATTTCATATTAAATGAATCCCTTAAAGCATAGAAAAATCCACCGGTCTGTATTTATAAGGATAATAATCACATCGTCGACAGTAGTTTCGTATTATTCTATTGGGTTGTGTTTTCTGCTCTTTTTTTCAAAAGTTCATAATAGTGATTCTTTTGGCTTTCTGCATAATTCACAAGCCATTCATTAATCTTCTCATCTTTGGATTTCCTTTTTCCCCACATGTTCATCATTTCAGGAAATTCATACGATGACCTATATCCTCTCATATCTGTTAAAAGTTTTCCTACTTTCTCACCCATATATCCGGATTTTACTATGAGATAAGAGTAATCCTCAACAATATCCTCATACTCAGATTCTTCAGAAGATTTAAATAAAATATTCAATGCTCTCTTTATGTCTTTTAGACATTTATCTTTCTTCTTCTCACACTGTCCTTCATAATCAGGGTCTTGCTCCCTATCCTCATAATTTTCATACTCTTCTTCAAACCTATTTAATTCTTCTCTTATTTTCCCTTGCAGTGACTTCTTGAAATAATCGGGAATATCTTTGTTTTCAAAGAAAGACCAATATTCTTTTACAATTGGAAACAGTATGGAAAATAATTCCGCCTTCTCATTATCGCTTAAAATCGAATAATCATAATACTTTCCATACTCATCATAGATGCATAATGTCAATTTCGAGTATTCCCTATAATCCATAACAGTTTTGCCATTTTCTTCTTCGGGATTTTCATATCTGAAAATCGGCATCCTCGAATTTTGCAAAATATTAATCAGTTTCTTTGCATAATCAACCCTATGTGAACATATGAACAAATCTTTTAGTTTGAAGAAATAATCAGTAAAACTATAGCCCGACGAACCCATTTTTTCATTGTTATATATAATCTCCGCTTCGCAATCCAACTTGTCATATAAAGCTACATAATCATCTATTTCTCCGCAATTATTCAGCTTCTTTTCTGCTTTACATTCAGATGATTTTATTTCTCTATACTTAATATCGCATTTATCCAACTGACATTCTAAATCATCCAGTAAAAGATCGGCCACTTTATCCCCGAGCCATATTTTTTCCTTGCTACCAAGCATCTCTACCGCAAGGCGGTATACTTCATCTTTTTTTTCGAATATAACTCTTTCAAAAATAGGCTCAAAGAGTAGTTGATCCGATTCATTCACATTTTTCAGCACCTTAAAAAATTCTTTTTTTCGTTTATCTATCTTTTCATCTTTCTGCAAAGCGCAGTCTATCAGAAATCTTAAATCATCCACTGCACAATCGGTATCACCGTTCTTAAGAGCATCTGCAAAATTTGCAATTGTTCTAACATAATATTCATACTTCTTATCTACCGATTCAGTTTCATATTCTTTTTCCATTTTCCTCATTATCTTTTTTCTATTTGAAAAAGCCTCTGTGGATATATGGAAAACCCAAATGACAGATACAAGGCCATCAACAAAAAACATTGCGAATGCTACATAAAATGAAAGTAAATTAAACTTTACAACACCTAAATATGAAATTAGCTGTAACCCAAGGAAAACATACCCTATACGACACAAAAATATAAAGTCAGGTCTCTTCTTCATCAGTCTTTCAGAATCATTGACCCAATATATCTTTTCACGATTGTCTGTCAGCATATTGAGCATAGATATTCCCAAGAATACTACACTCAAAGATGCTCCCATCAATGTATGACATACATCTAGAAAAGCTGTATCTTTCATCGAAACTCTAAATAATAGTCCCACAAGTACAGATAGTATTATCTGAATAAGTATAATTCCCGGAAAAAGCAATAATATACTTTTCTTTTCAACATTCTTACTACTATTTTTCATAACTCCACCCTGCCTTTCGGTAATCGAATACTATCGATAATATAATACCACATCCACTACCCGATATTTTAGCCAAACCTTACACCTTTTTCAAAAAAAGAGCCGTGCTTTTAAGGGCACAGCTCTTTAAATTCCTGAATCTATTCTATTTCTTTTCCATAAAGTAGAGTCTTGAGCCGAAGTCCTGGAAGTGGCGGACTTCTCCGTTATAACCCGTTGCGCCGAAAGCCTGCTTTAAGTGCATGCCTCCACTCATAAGAGTGTCGCCGGAAGCTGTAACGTTCTCGCTCTCGCCATCCATCTTTACGAACTTGGCAATGATGTCGATAAGGAGACCATCTTTCTTAACATGGATGGGAGTTGCGGTATTGATAAGATCACCGAACTCTCTGATATCGACTTTAAGGACTCTGTTATAAAGATTATAAAGAGCATCCTCTTTAAGACCCTTTGCATGGTAGCAATGGAAAGGAGCGTTGGGAACAACAAGTCTCTGCATTACCATTCCAACTGCTTTTTCCTTATCCTTTGAAACACAGGTCCACTCGGTAAAGTTATCATTGCTGAAAGGAACAGCAGCAGAACCGCTTGTTGATGCGGTAACCATTGGCATCTGTGCACTTCCTTTTCCTCTATAGAAGTCGCCCCACTGAAGAACTTCTCTCCACTCTTTATAAAGCTCGATCTGTGCTTTGATCGCAGCTACTTCTTCCTTCTTCATGTCACAGAGATTGCACTCATATCCAAGTACTCCGAAAGAAGCCACATTAAATCTTGTCTCAAGAGGTGTGGTACGAAGTGTCTGGTGGTTGGGACAATCGGAAACATGTGCGGTAACAGTGGACATAGGATATCCGTAGCTGTATCCGGTCTGGATTGAAAGCCTGCACATTGCATCAGTATCGTCGCTGGCCCAGATCTGAGGGAAGTAGCTGAGGATACCGAGATCGAATCTGTTTCCTCCTGCGCTGCAGCCCTCAAACAAAATGTGAGGGAACTTCTCCGTAAGCGCCTTCATAGTGCGGTATAATCCGCAAACATATCTGTGGGCAAGTTCACCCTGATGCTCAGCAGTTAAATACTGTGAGAAATAATCGGAGAAGATCCTGTTCATATCCCATTTAACGTATGCGATATTTGCAGATGAGAAAACCTCCGACATTTTTTCGATGATATAGTCAACAACTTCGGGATTTGAATAATCAAGTATCCGTTGGTTACGTCCTTCGGAATGAGGCTTCCCCGGTATATTTACAGCCCAGTCGGGATGAGCTTCATAAAGCTTACTCTTTACACAGATCATCTCAGGCTCAACCCAGATACCAAAATCAAGACCCACGCCGTTGATCTTGTCCGCCAAGCCCTTAAGACCGTGAGGAAGTTTCTTTGTATTAACGTCCCAGTCTCCAAGAGAACAGCTGTCGTTATCTCTTTCGCCGAACCAGCCGTCATCCATAACAAGAAGTTCGATACCGACTTCTTTACCTGCCTTCGCAAGCTTAGTAAGTTTACCCTCGTTAATATCAAAGTATGCTGCTTCCCAGCTGTTTAAGAGAACGGGTCTTGTCTTTTTCTTCCACTCTCCGTGCACGATATGCTCTCTGACAAAATCATGCATGTGGTGGCTCATATCGTTAAAGCCCTTATTGCTGTAGGTCATTACAGCTTCGGGAGATTCAAATTTCTCACCTGCAGCAAGTACAAAGCAGAATCCTTCGGGATTGATACCGTTTACTATCCTTGTCTTTCCGAATGAACTTGCCTCAACGCACTCATAATGATTTCCGCTGTATACAAGGTTAAATCCATAAACTTCACCGGCATCTTCACTTGTTTCCAAAGGATGCACCATAAAGAAAGGATTGCATCTGTTGGAACTTGTCCCCGTAATTGAAGAGCCGATATGCTTTCCTGCAGTCACAAGAACATCATCGCGTTGCATTTCTCTTGCCCATGCGCCATGAAATGAAGTATATACATATCCCACACGGTCAAGATCCAGAGACATACTCATAAGCCTCTCAACGCCGATCTTTTCGCTGCTTGTATTTTCCAAAACAGCGTTTCTTGTTATCACATCACAGTCTTCGTATACAACATAATTAAGTTTCAGAGTAAGATCATAAGATTTATCCTTGAGAACAACGGTAAGGCTCTGAGCCTTTCCGGTTTCGTCATATGAAGAAGGCATATCCTTCAAAGAAAGAGTAGCGTTCTTTATCTCATATGAATCATAAAGGAAGTCTGAGGTTCTGCTTCCGTCCGCATGTGTAATGCAGACGAAAGGATCCCTGATATCGCCCTTACCATATGAAGACATCTCTAGACGCATATCTTCAAGTGAATACTGAAGATGCTCCTGATCATAACCAATGGTGTTTCCGGGATAGAATGCATGCTTCTCAGTAAGCGCATCAATACATCCCTCTTCCGCACCCTCAGGAATCGTCAACCTTCTTCCATAGTACAGGTGCTCGAGCTGACCCGTCGGCAACACGCTGAAGAGGTATGAAGTATTCTTTGTCTCCAGGATAAAACCCTTATTCTCTGAAACTCTAATCATATATATTATCCTTCTCTAAGAAATATATTATGCTCTCTTTGCTTTAAGTTCTTTAGAAATTTCTTCAATCTTCTCATCGGTAAGAATATATCTTGCCTTAAAGATAATGAATGCAATAACAAGTACGAATACAGGAAGTACAGTCATTACAAAACGAAGACCAATAACTGAATTGTTTGATACAACGGTAGCTCCGTTTGCTACGATATCTGAGATCTTACCCTTAAGACCTGCTGCGATGCTTCCGTCAAGAGCCTTGTAAGTGCTGTCTGAACTACTGATATTGAAGATTGAAAGGCAGATTGAAGCAACAAGTGCTGCAATACCTGATGCAAGCTTAACAACGAAAGTCTGCATTGAGAAGATGACTGACTCGTCTCTTCTGTTGTTCTTAAGCTCACCGTAGTCTACAGTATTTGCAAGAAATACGGTAACGATAACGTTGAGCATTCCCACTGCAGACATGATGAAGAATCCGGGAACAAGGAAAGGATAAACGGTGCTTGTTCCTGTAAGCGCCATAACAAGAAGAACTACATATCCGCCGATTGCTGAGAAAATGCAGATATAGAAGATCTTCATAGTGTTAAAGAACTTACGAAGAAGAGGGAAGAATGCCATCATAGCAAGAATCTGGCAAGCTCCTGCAAATGTATTGAATGTGGTGTAATCTCCCTGCCAATTTGATCCGCCGAGATCATACTTAAAGAAGTAGATAAGGAGGTTAGAAGTAATATAAGTAGCAGAGTTTACAAGTACGATGGTAATAACCATTGCCATTGCCTGATCGTTCTGAAGAAGTGCCTTGAACATATCACCGACTTTAGCGGTCTGAACATCAACGGTTGACTTCTCCTTGATGAAGAGACAGGTGATAAGGATAAATACAAAGAAGAGAACAGCTACGATAAGTGAAAACCACTTGAAACCTTCTCTCTCAACCTGCTTCTTAGAAGAAAGGTCTGCTGAGATTGAATCGCTCTCGTTTATTGAAGCGAACTGCTCTTCATTAACATATACTGCAACAACAGCCTCTGAAGACTCTCCGTCTGATGCCACATCAAGTCCGTTTAAACTTACAACGTCGTCACCCTGATTCGCGAAGCTGAGTGAACCAACGGTTACGGTATAATTTACGTTGCTTCCGTTATTGTTTGCGCTGTATGAAAAAGCATTTTCAAACTCTGACTTGTCTGCGGTAATATTAAGCGCTACATCTCCGGTAAGAGTCTTTACATTACCGGTAGCTGCACCTGTCTCATCCATCTCAACAACATAAGCGGTAGCTTCGGTAAGATTAAGAGTACGATTGTCTGCGCTCTTACCAACTGCAAGATTACCAAGAGCAGAAACGGTAAGTACAGTGACAACGGTTACGATCGCGGAACCGACACCTGCACAGGTACGTCCGAGAGCTGACATGTTCTCACGCTCTTTACCACCATCTGTAAATGCGGGAACCATTGACCAGTAAGGGATGTCCATCATGGTGTAGGTTACGCCCCAAAGGATGTAAAAGATTGCTGCATAAGCAACAAGTCCGCTGCCTGTAAGAGTAGGAGGTGCTGCAAACATAAGGAAGAGTACTACAGCATTGGTAAGTGTACCGATAAAGAGCCAGGGTCTGAATTTTCCCCACTTGGTCTTTGTCTTAGCTACGAGCACGCCCATAAGGGGATCGTTAAATGCATCAAATACTCTGGCGATCAAAAGGATGATTCCCATGATCCACGCTGCAACGCCCATGATATCCTGATAATAGTAAAGGATGTAGCTTGCGGAGAGCATGTAAACCATGTCTTTTCCGACAGCTCCGATACCATAAGCAAATTTTTCTTTTCCGGATAATTTTCTCTTACCCTGTTCCATTTTATACCTCCTTGGACTTAAGTCCCATTGCGAGCTCTACTACTTTATATGCCCCGTCATAGAGTCCGACTTTTTTATTCTCAACTATTGCATCACACATATCCTTAAGAAGTGAAGGGCTTGTCATGAACTCTTCAACCATCTGGATAGTGTGGGGAATATCTCTGCACTCAAGGGTTCCGTCTCCCATTTCTGCGGAGTGGATAGCTCCCCACATCTCGTGTTTTCCGACACGTCTGATAAAGAGCTTGGGTACAGGATAAAATGCAAGTTCGCTGGGCTTTGTTACAAGAACATCACAGCTTCTCATCAAAAGGTTTGTAGCGTAAACCGCTTCAAAGATGTTCTTATGCCAGAAACCGTGAATACCGGTTACTTCAAATTCTTCGGTAAGAGCATCTTCTGCAAACTTTTCGGTGTCTCCCCAATTGTCCATGTGTTCTGTTGCGCATTCTCTCATGCCGGGGATCTCATTAAGAAGATCGTCCCAAACGTTACGGTAATCACCAACGTTTACATAGAGAGCTACCTTCTTCTCCTTAATGAAAGGAAGAAGATATTTAATGATCGCTGCAAAGATCTCCTTCTGAGCTCCTGCACCACCGATGGTTAACAGGAATCTCATGGGCTTACCGTTCTGCTGACGCTTGATCCTTGCCTCACAATCCCTTTCGATATTTACTACAAGTTCATGGTCGATATAGTGGCCTGTATAAACAAGGCTTCCTTCGGGCATGGGCTTGCAGACCTTTTTCTTCATCATGCCGTTTAAGATCTTGTAACCTTGATATGCGTTACGGCACTGAATAGTGTGAACTGCGCCCTCTGCAAAGTGAAGAGCCATGGGCCAGTTGTCGGGAATTGCATTGACAACATACTTCATTCCTGCATGAAGAGCAGCCTGCGCGGGCCATACGTGAGTTCCTACAACAGGGATATCCTTGGGAACATTTGCATAAACAGGAGCCATGAGTTCTGCGTTCTTCTGATCTGCCGCGTTATATGAAAGAGCTCTGAAGCCTTCATAGTTTACAGGCTCCCATACGAACTTGTTGAAGATAGGGTTCTTTGAAAGTCTTGAACCCAGAGAGTACAATTCGTTCTGTGCTCCGATAACCTTTGTACAGGTTGTTTCTTTATATGAATTAAGGTCCATCCAGTAAGGAGTATATCCAAGGTGCTTTGCAGCTGATGCGATAGCCATAGAAATACGATAATGGCCGAATCCCATACGGATATTTCCGACGATGATGCCCTTCTCGGTATCCCACTCAAGAGCAGGAAGGTTGTCCTCCTCTACATAATGTGCGTTCTGCTTAAGGTCACCCACAAGCACATTGTTGACTCCGAGGCTGTCACCGATATATTTATTCTTCTCGATCTTTACGGGGTAGCTGACATTGCTGTCATCTCCGTATTTTTTAGCAAATTTCTTTTTAGAGCGAACCGCCTTGTTGTAAACACCTGATGTCATTTCGTTTCCGAATATGGTTTTTGATCTGTCCACAGGCTTCTCCTTTCTTACCTCGCAGCGATACCGTCTACGATGATTTCTACTACATTTTCAAGAGCTTCATTGTATGAGATCTTGTTCTGAACAAGAACGTCTCTTGCGAAGAACTGCTCCAAAGATGCCTCGAGCATTGTCTTTACAAGGAATACGGGAATGTCTCTTACAACACCTTCCTTGATTCCCTGCTCGATAAGAACGATTATCTCGTCCCAACCGGTCTCAAGTCTTTCTTCAACTTTCTTGTAAATCTCGGGATACTTCTCTCTCAAAGAGTAAAGCTGTCTGAAATCGATCTCGCTGTAGCTCTCGGGCATAACCCCAAGGATACGCTTGATCTTTTCTATAGTATCAAGGGACTTGTCCTCAAGGACTTCCTTCTTCTTTCCTGCGATATTGTCGAAGAGATAATCAACCATATCAAAGAAGAGGCCCTTCTTCTCTTTGTAAGACACGTAAATGGTCTTCTTACTCATACCAAGTTCATGTGCCAGGTCATCCATGGTGAACTTAAGACCCTTTTTGTTAAAGACTCTGATAGTGCCTTCCAGAATGTGCTCCTGCTGCTTACTTCTTACTGCCATTTCATCTGCCTTTCTATATATTAAAAAAAACATAGGAAACCAATTTGTCTTATTACAGTTTCCATTATATATTGTCCATAGTTTCCCTTCAAGAAACCAATTTCACAAAATCCGTTTCCTTTTTTGTATATTTTCACCAATATAGCAGTGTAATTACAGTACTGCCTTAAAGCGCAATAGTTTTGATTTACGGATTGTTTTGTGATACGATGATTTGGAGAATTGTTTTGATTTCCCTTATAAGGGGTTTCCGTTAATTACGGATCAGAGATTATTTCGGGGAGGGACTATGAAAGCCAATAAGTTTCTGACCTTTATGGTTATTTTCTTACTTCTTATAATTCTTACAGGCGGCGGACTTCTAGCCTACAAATACTTTTTCTTTAAAGACAGAAGTTACTTAGGGACATGGAGCCGTGAGATCGATCTTCGCGGATATGTCATGGAAGAAATGAACGAATGGTTTAACGACCCCACAACTTCTGCAAATGTTGTTTACGACAATACAAAGGTCGTTGTAAAGGTTGACCTTACTTTTACAAAAGACGGTAAATTTGTAGAGAAGATAGATGAAGCAAGTTTTGCCGAGGCAAAGACTGCTGCCAATGAGCTGGCGCTATCAGGTCTTATCAGTTTTCTTGAAATAAGAATGGAAAACGCCGGAATCGAAAAGGGCAGCGTTGAGAAATCAGTGGATGAACTTATAGAAGAAGCTCTTGAGATGAGTGCTTCCGAATATCTTGAAAAGAAGGGCCCCGAACTTCTTCCCACAGTGGATTCCTTAAAAGAAATGTACAATTTGAGCGGAACCTACGAAGCAAAGGATTCTTCAATGCAGCGATCCTCCGGCGGAAAGAGCATCTGCGAAACTTACTTTACCAAGGATGAGTTCCTTGTTTTCTCCGGCCTCTCCGATGCTTCCTTTGGAAAAGGACTTGCCGCTCCCATGGGTGATGAAAGCACCGATTTAAAGATGCTCTATGATTACCCTGCCGTTTATACTAAAAAATAATTCCGAGGTCTTGAAATGCTCCGTATAAAAAGATACTGCTCTCTTATATTATGTGTTCTTCTTTTATTCGGCTCCGTCCTTCCTGCATTTGCAGATGATTACGATTACGAATACCAGCGCAATTTGACCGTCAACGTGGACGGTTCAAATTTTAATGTCAAATACATCGACATGTACTACGACAACAACGCCTACGTTTCCTTAAGAGATATGGCTACTGCCCTTGCGGGAACAGGTGCAAAGTTTGATGTGCTCATTGAAAAAGACGGAATTAGATTTACTACCGGTGCAGACTATAATCCCGTTGGCGGTGAAGGAACGAAATTCTCTGTGCTCACAAGAGATCCTTCCTCCGAAGAATATGTCAGAAAGAGAAACTACTTTAATCTAAACGGCAGTACAAAGCATTACTACACCTTTATCTACAAAGATGAAGAACTTGATGTTTATGACTGCTTCATGTATCTCTCCGATCTTGCCCTTATCCTTAACGTGAACATGTACTACAGCGGAAAGGTTCTTTGCATTGATACTTCATCACCGTTGAATATAGATCCCCGCGCCATGGAGGACACAGGATATTTCCTTGCCACCAATTCGGTTCTGGTGGGCGATGCAACCAATGGTGAGATTTATTATTCCTACCGCGGCGATGCTTCCGTTCCCATGGCCAGCACCACAAAACTCATGAGTTACATTGTAGCCATGGATGCAGTATCAAGCGGAGAGATCACACTTGAGGATACAGTGACCACTTCAGAGAATGTTCAAAAGCTTTCCCATTCCATCGACAAATCCTTCTACATTAAAGAAGGAACCCAGGTAAAGGTTTGGGAGCTCATCTATGCGATGCTCCTTCCTTCCAACAATGAATGTACTCTTGCTTTGGCAGAATACGTTGCCGGTTCTGAGGAAGCCTTCGTAAAAAGAATGAATAATAAGGCTGCTGCCATCGGATTATCTGACGGAACAAAATTCTTTACCTGTAACGGCCTTCCCGTATATACGGAAGAAGTATTTGAAGGAAAAGTACAGAATCAGATCACAGCCAATGACATGTTTAAACTGGTCTGCTATCTTCTCTCCGTTTACCCCCAGGTAACTGAGATTACTTCCACCACAGGTAAGACACTTCCTTCCTTTAACAGGAATGTTTATAACACAAATCCCATGCTCTACAATATTCCCGGATGCGTCGGATTAAAAACCGGAACCACCAACAAAGCGGGCTGCTGTCTTGTCAGTGCAGTAGAGGTTAACGGAGGTAACGGAATTCACACCATCGTATGTATTGAACTTGGTGCCGAGGATATCATAACAAGAAACAATGTTTCCCAGACCATGCTGACCTACGGGAAATCCGTATACAAAAACGGCGGCGCCTCCTCCATACCGGAATATATTCCGTCTGAAGAAAACACCGCTAATGATCTTTATATTCCCGTTACGGGAGAAACTCCCGAGAACGCGGACGAGCTGGCAAGACTTGTGGTATGGACCGCAAGGAATTACCTTCCCATCCCCGAACCGGAGCTCATAGATTTTTCCGAAGAAGAAATAAATGAGTAACCTTCGGTTAAATAAATCATTCCATAAGCATAATTGACATTTCTTTCAAAAGGCCCTCTGTGAGATCAAGCAGCTGGGCCTCTTCTTTTTCTACAAGAGTCTCCCTCTCATAGCTGTACTGGAATGCCGGCTTTCCGTAATGATTAAACTTAAGATTCTTACCAACCTTAAGCATTACGTCCGGCACCTTTGCCGCATTAAGCTTTGCATCCGGTTTAAAGATAAAGCTGATGATACCGTCTGCGTTTCTTACTTCGGTAATATACAGCTTGTGAGCGTCTGCCCGCATAAGTGAAATGCGAAGAAGATTCTCTGCCGGAGCGGGGACGCTACCAAATCTGTCGATAAGTTCATCCCTAATTTCATTAAGCTCTTTTTCCGTTTCTATTCCCGCAATACGCTTGTACATATCAAGCTTCTGTTCTTCATTGAAAATGTACTCCCGGGGAATATACGCATTAACATTGATGCCAATAACAGTGTTGAAGGATTCATCAACGGTGATTCCCTTCATCTTTGATACAGCTTCATTCAGCATCTTGCAATAAAGCTCATAACCAACGGCTTCCATGTGACCGTGCTGAGTCTTGCCGAGAATGTTACCGGCACCTCTGATCTCAAGGTCCCTCATAGCGATCTTGAATCCGCTTCCAAGGTCCGTAAATTCTCTTATTGCTTCCAGTCTCTTCTCTGCCACTTCCGTAAGGATCTTGTCCTTGGTATACATTAAGAAAGCATAGGCCACTCTGTTTGAACGTCCCACTCTTCCTCTTAACTGATAAAGCTGAGAAAGTCCAAACCTGTCGGAATCCTGGATGATAAGGGTGTTAACATTTGATATATCCATTCCGGTTTCAATGATAGTTGTAGAAACAAGAACATCGATATCGCCGTTAACGAAATCATACATGATATCTTCAAGCTCACGTTCGTTCATCTGACCGTGAGCATAAGCTACATTTGCATCCGGGATCATCTCCTGAATTTTTGCCGCAGCCTCCGCAATCTGCTTAACCCTGTTAAATACATAATAAACCTGACCACCACGGGAAAGTTCCCTTGTGATGGCTTCTCTTACAAGCTCATCGTTATGCTCGCAGACGAAGGTCTGGATGGGTAATCTGTCGTTAGGAGCCTCGGTCAAAAGGCTCATATCCCTTATTCCCACAAGGCTCATGTGAAGAGTACGAGGGATGGGGGTCGCAGACAAAGTCAGAACGTCTACATTCTCCCTGAGCTGCTTGATCTTCTCTTTATGTGTAACTCCAAATCTCTGTTCCTCATCGATGATAAGAAGCCCGAGATCCTTATAAACAACATCTTTGGAAAGAAGCCTGTGGGTTCCGATAACAATATCTACCTGACCTTTTCTTAGGTCCTCAACCACCTTCTTTATTTCAGACGCGGTCCTAAATCTGCTGAGGAGTTCCACCCTTACCGGGAAGTCCTTCATTCTCTGAACAAAGGTATTGTAATGCTGCTGTGCAAGAATGGTTGTGGGAACAAGATATGCAACCTGTTTGTTTTCCTGTACCGCTTTAAAGGCAGCACGGATAGCGATCTCCGTCTTTCCGAAACCTACGTCACCGCAGATAAGTCTGTCCATGATACGGCGGCTTTCCATATCAGCCTTGGTATCCGCAATGGCAGCCTTCTGATCATCCGTCTCCTCGTAAGGGAACATCTCTTCAAATTCCTGCTGCCATACGGTGTCCTTTCCGTACATAAAACCTTCGGTCTGCTGGCGCTTTGCATACAGTTCAACAAGCTCCTGAGCAATGCCTTCAACTGCCTGCTTAACTTTTCCTTTGGTGCGCTCCCACTCCTTGGTTCCAAGCTTATTGATCTTGGGAACTTTCTCCGCATCGGCGGAAGCATATTTTTGGATCTCGTCAAGCTCTGTTGCAAGAACATAAAGCACTCCTCCGTCCTTGTATTCAAGGCGAATATAATCTCTTACAACATGGTCTGACTCAACCTTTTCAATTCCTTTATAAATGCCCAGTCCGTAGATCTCGTGAACTACATAATCTCCGGGCCTTAAATCCTCAAGAGAACTGATCTTTGTTCCCTGAAGACTAACTTTTCTTTTGCGCTTCTTCTTTCTCTCAGCACCGAAGATATCAGTCTCTGCAAGGACTACAAACTTAATAAGCGGGTATTCAAATCCCTTTGAGATCCTTCCATAAGAGACAAGAACTTCACCAACGGTTATTTCTCTTTCAGGCTCCTCGGAATATACCGCAGGAATATCCATATTCCTTAATTCTTCCGCAAGACGTTTTGCTCTTGTTCGCGAAGGAGAAAGCAAAAGAACAGAATACTTTTTCTTTCTGTATCCCTCAAGGTCCCTTGAAAGAGCCTCAAAGCTTCCATTATAGGAAGCGATATTTCTTGCTCCGATATCGTACTTATAATCAGCCTCAAAATATCCCAATGATGGGCTTAAGGTGGATATTGCAATAGCATTGCATTTCGCGATAGAAGTTGCAATTTCCTCTCCGCTGTACAGGAGATTTAGCTGACCGGGAAGACAATATCCCATTTCCAGTCTGTGTTTATAACTCTCGGTAAACTCAAAGAAGACCGCCTCCGCATGCTCTTTTAATCTCCCCGGCTCCTCAAGGAAAATAAAGGCGCCCTTACCTGTCATATCAGAGATCCAATCCGTCAGAGACAAAAGCTCAGCGTTTTCGTTGTCTTCGTAGAAATACCTGATATAGCTTTCGAGATTAACCTTCATGCCAAGCTCAAGGACTTCCTCTTTAAGCTGGCCCATAATTTTTGAAAGTCTGTGAGCTTCCTCGGTCTTGAAAGCATCCCTTAATTTCTTTTCCTGCTTTTCTCCTTCGGCCAGAATCCTCTCTATTCCTTCTCTAAGTTCATCCTCTGAAAGGATAAACTCTGTGGCGGGATAGATACTTACCTCATCCAGTTTTTCCATGGAACGCTGGGTAAGGACATCAAAGGATCTTATGGATTCGATGGTATCTCCCCAAAGTTCAATTCGATAAGGGTTCTCCTCGGTAAGGTCAAAGATATCTACAATATCTCCGCGAACTGAAAACTGGCCCGGGCTTTCTACCTGTGGCATCTTTTCGTATCCGAGATTAACTAGAGTTCTTGCGAGTTTCTTTACATTGATCTCGTCTCCGGGGAGTAGTTCAATGACTGAGTCCTCTTTTGAACGAACCGCAACGGGATTCATTAAAGCTGCATATGTGGTGACAATGGTTACAGGTCCACCCTCATAAAGGCGCCTTAAAGTACTTACTCTTTCTTTTGTAAGTTCATTACCGTGAATATCTGCCTGGAAAAAGATAAGATCCTTCGCCGGGAAATAGCAGGTGGAAGGATCGTAAAACAAATATTCTTCATAGAGTTCTCTCGCCTTAATATCGTCATAGGTCACAATTAGAGTAATCTTTGCATCCGAAGAAAGGGCTCGCATGAGATGCAGCTTCTGCGCATCAACACAGCCCGTAAGAGAAATGATACCTTTATTCTTTTTTCTCTTGATCACATCCCTGATGCTCTGAAAATCCGACAGATCTTCCAGGGGAGAAAATAATGCTTTCATTGATTTTTGTTCTTAAAACTATATCTACAGAAGTTACTTTTTCTTTGTGTTAAACTTGTTCATGGCTGTTTCGGTGCCGCTTTCCATGATAGTCTCAATGGCGCTTACAGCGGTATCCAAAGTTTCATCAAAGCTTTCCATATCTTTTTTATCTATGCTTCCAAGTACATGTGAAACAAGGTCGCCGCCCACTCTTTTTGCTCCGACGCCCATGCGGACTCTGATGAAGTTCTCGCTTCCAAGCATCTTGATGATGTTCTTTAAACCGTTGTGTCCGCCGGCACTTCCCTTAGGGCGAATGCGAAGCTGGCCAACATCAAGATCTATATCATCGGAGATAACGATAAGCTCATTTGAAGGATCGACTTTATAATAAGCAACAACTTCCTGAATGCTCTCTCCGCTTAAATTCATATATGTCTGGGGCTTTACTAAAACCACCTTTTCTCCGGCAAAGGTTCCTTTACCGATAAGAGCCTTGTGCTTCTTTTCGGACACCTTTATTCCGGCCTTGTCAGCGATCTTGTCGATGACCATAAAGCCAGCATTATGTCTTGTGTTTTCATATTCTTTACCGGGGTTACCCAGTCCTGCGATTATATACATGATAAACCTCTATCTATACGTTTCTCGTAGAATAGATTTTACAATAAAAAACTAAAAATGGCAAAGAATTCCGCCCTCACAGACTCTTTGCCATTTTCTGATCTGCATATTCAATTGTACGTTCCCACGTTCCCGTGTGGGGTAATTTACGACTCTTTCAGTTTCGAACCGGTGCCTTATTCATCCTCAGCATTGTTATATGCTTCGAGGATTATCTTCTGTATTTTTTCTCTCGTTGCTGAATTGATCGGATGTGCAATATCACGGTACTCACCGTCTGCTGACTTCTTGCTAGGCATAGCGATGAATAATCCTCTTTCGCCCTCAATCACCTTGATGTCGTGAATAACAAACTCATCTTCAAGAGTAATTGAAACGATAGCTTTCATCTTACCCTCTTTTGTGGTTTTGCGAACTCTAACATCCGTAATTTCCATTTCGCGCTACTCTCCTATATATTATTTATTAGGGCAAAGAAAGCTCTGCCCCTAACACTGGCAAACCGACCGCGTCTAAAATAGGCTCGGTCGGTCAGTGATGTTAGTAAAATTATATTGTATACCGCTCGTTCCTCTCGACGACTATCTTTACCCCATTGTCGCCCTTGTAGTAGGAACCTGCCTTGATCGTGCTATGACTCTCAATGATACAGTTTTCAATTGTCACGTTATCTGCAATGTATACGTCGTTAAGAATGATTGAATTCTTGATGGTCGTATTGTTGCCTATATAGCTCTTTTTGAAGATAACCGAATCTTCAATTACACCGTTTATGATGCATCCGCTGGATACAAGGCTGTTGCTGATGTCTGCACCGGGATTATACTTCGCAGGCGGCAAATCGTCAACCTTTGAATAAATATCCGGGTGTGAGCGGAAGAAATAATCTCTTACTTCTTTCTTTAGGAAATCCATGTTGGTGTTGAAGTAGTCATCAACTGCCGCAATATTTCTCCAGTACTCAGTGGTCTTATATCCGTAGATCCTCTTGATATCCTTGTATCTGATAAGAATGTCTCTTACAAAATCATATCTGTCTTCCTGTGCACTCTTCTCGATCATCTCGATGAGCTGACGTCTTCTGATAACATATACGCCGCAGGATACGATATTTGATTTTGCCTGAAGAGGTTTCTCCTCGAATTCTTCGATTCGATTATCCTCATTCATGGTGATGGTACCGTATCTTTCGATTGCGGAACCTTCGGGAATATCGGAGCAGACAACGGTTATATCTGCTTTCTTGTCTATATGGTACTCAAGAACTTTATTGAAGTCCATCTTATATACGCAATCACCATTGGCTATTACGACATAAGGCTCATGGCTCTTCTTTAAAAAGCTAAGGTTCTGGTAGATGGCATCTGCAGTTCCGCGATACCAGTTGCTGTTCTCAGCGGTAACTGCAGGAGTAAGTACATAAAGTCCGCCCTGCTTACGTCCGAAGTCCCACCACTTTGATGAATTAAGGTGTTCATTAAGGCTTCCTGCATTGTACTGTGTAAGTACTGCAACCTTCTGAATATGGGAGTTGGACATATTACTTAATGTAAAGTCGATGCTTCTGTAACTTCCGGCAATAGGCATTGCGCATACGGCTCTCTTCTGTGAAAGAACATCCATGCGGTGATTGCTTCCACCGGCTAAAATAATTCCGATTGCTCTCATTCTTAATCACCTACCTTAATCAATGTTTTTCCGCTGGGAAGATTTCCGTTCGGGTAATCCGCCGCTGTGGTTTCGCCGAATACAACGGAATTCTTTCCGACAGAAACGCCGTCAGGAATTATACTCCGCTCTCCGACAGTGACTAATCCGTGATTATAAATATGAGGAGCAGTATCGTTTTCTGCTTCTTCACCGACACCAAGCTTTACATTGTTTCCAATGGTGGTATCCTCTGCAACAATTGCTTTGTAGAGTTCACATCCCTCACCAATCTGAGTCTGGTTCATAATGATGGAATCCCTAACCACCGAACCCTTGCCAATGGTTACACCGCATCCGATAACTGAGTTGTAAACTTCTCCGTATATTTCGGAGCCTTCACCGATGATGCTCTTGTCAACCTTACTCTCCTTAGAGAAGTACTGAGGAGGCTGGATTTCTGACTTAGTGTAAATCTTCCAGTACTCTTCGTAAAGATTAAACTCAGGTACGATATCGATAAGCTCCATATTGGCTTCCCAATATGAGCTTAATGTTCCTACATCCTTCCAATATCCGTTGAACTCGTAAGCATAAAGAAGTTTTCCTTTTTCGTGGCAATAAGGAATTACATGCTTACCGAAGTCAAGGTTGGGCTGATCCTTAAGGGCTGTGAAAGCAGCCTTAAGAGTCTTCCAGGTAAAGATATAAATACCCATACTTGCAAGGTTGCTGCGGGGATGAGCAGGCTTCTCTTCGAAGTCGGTAATGCGCTTGTTTTCATCCGCAATCATGATACCGAAACGGCTTGCCTCTTCCATGGGAACGGGCATAACCGCGATGGTAACATCGGCTTTGTTTGCCTTGTGGAAGTCAAGCATTACCTCGTAGTCCATCTTGTAAATATGGTCACCGGAAAGTATAAGGACATACTCCGGGTTAAAGCTCTCCATATATTCGATGTTCTGGTAAATGGCATTGGCTGTACCGGTATACCATTCACTGTTCTCACTTTTTTCGTAAGGGGGAAGAACGCTTACGCCTCCGATATTTCGGTCAAGGTCCCAAGGAATTCCGATTCCGATATGGGTATTAAGGCGAAGCGGTTGATACTGCGTAAGGACACCGACTGTGTCTACGCCGGAATTAATACAACTAGAAAGCGGGAAATCGATGATACGGTATTTTCCGCCGAAAGCAACTGCAGGTTTTGCCATTTTAGAAGTCAAAACGCCGAGACGGCTGCCCTGTCCGCCAGCTAAAAGCATGGCGATCATTTCCTTTCTAACCATACACCCTCCAGCCCGCAGGTTCGATTAGTAATTCGCCCCACGAGAGCTCATATAAAATACATAGGTTATTATAGCACCATTTGAGGATGTTTGGAATAATTTACACAAAACCTTTGAATTTTTGTGAATAATCTATCTAATTTATACAATTTTTCGCCATAATGCCTAATAAAATCCGAAAATATGCCCATTTCAGAACAGAATATTACAAGTTTATATGTCAAACTGTTACCACTTTATTACTTTTCTCAAGGTTTTTCCAAGTGCAAAAGCAAGGACTAGTTTAGCGGTATCAGGCAGGATAAAGGGGAATATACACCAGCCCAAAACCGTCATAAGAGATACAGCGCCCTTGGTCTTTACGTAGACAACCATAAACCATGCTGTTCCGAAAGCATAGCAGACAAGGAGTCCAAGAACAAAAGCGACGATCTCTGCCCAGAGTTTTCTTCCAAACAAAGCCTCAAAAAGCATAAACACAAGTCCGGAGAATACAAATCCTACAATATAACCACCGGTTGTTCCCATAAGGGCTCCGATACCACCTTTGAATCCTGCAAATACAGGGATGCCCACAGCGCCGAGGAGAATATAGATCACAACCGAAATAGTGCCTTTTTTTCCGCCAAGAAAATAAAGTGAAAAAAATACCGCAAAAGTCTGAAGCGTAAAGGGAACCACCGTGGGGATCGAAATCCAGGAACAAACTGCCATAAGGGCAGCGCAAACAGCTATATATGCAAGATCCACCGTCTTGAATTTATTATCTCTTTCATTTTTTACTACTGCATTTTTAGTACTCATTTTAAAATCTCACTTCCAAATAGTTTTAAATTGTTAACCTTATGCGCATATCAGGTTATCAATCCTTTGAAATATTATCATTGCAATAAAAAATTGTCAACCAAGTTTACTATTCTTGGTTGACAATTCTAAATACGTTTTATTTTGGTTAACTTTAGCCGAGCTCACCGTTCTTATATCTTGTAACGATGTTCTGGATTCTCTCATTGGGATTAAGAAGATCTGAGATTGATGAGTCGTGGTTCAAAGTGTCAATGATGTAAGCAATGTACTTACTCATATCGCAGTTGATGTACCACTCTCTCTGTAAAAGCTCGGGAGTCTGATAAATAAGGTTGGTGGTAAGGACTCTGGTGATAACACCTTCCTCAAATGCCTTATCAAACTTATCAAGTCCGCTGGTGAAGAGACCGAAAGTTGAGAATACGAAGATGCGGTTAGCTTTTCTTGCCTTAAGAGCAGCTGCAACTTCAAGTACGCTCTCTCCTGAGGAGATCATATCATCGATGATGATCATATCCTTTCCCTCAACATCGCTTCCGAGGAACTCATGAGCGAGGATGGGATTTCTTCCGTCTACAACTCTGGTGTAGTCACGTCTCTTATAGAACATACCCATATCAAGACCAAGAACGTTGGCAATGTAGATTGCTCTCTTCATTCCGCCTTCATCGGGGCTGATGACCATCATATGCTCTGCATCAATGTTAAGTCCCTTGTAGTTCTTAAGAAGGCCCTTGATAAACTGATATGCGGGCTGAACGGTTTCAAATCCGTTAAGAGGAATTGCGTTCTGTACTCTGGGGTCGTGTGCATCAAAGGTGATGATGTTGTCTACGCCCATCTTAACCATTTCCTGAAGTGCGATAGCGCAGTCAAGAGATTCTCTTGCGGTTCTCTTGTGCTGACGGCTCTCATAAAGGAAAGGCATGATAACGGTAATTCTTCTTGCCTTACCGCCGACTGCTGCGATAATTCTCTTTAAATCCTGATAGTGATCATCGGGAGACATGTGATTCTCATGTCCGCAAAGTGAATATGTCTGGGAATAGTTAAGTACATCTACTAAAAGGAAGAGGTCGGTACCACGAACAGATTCAAGGATCTGACCTTTAGCTTCACCTGATCCGAATCTGGGAACCTTTGCCTCGAGAAGATATGAATCTCTCTGATATCCGGCGAATGCAAGAGAGCCTTTGTGCTCACTCTCTCTTTCAGCACGCCACTTTACAAGATATGCGTCAACTTTTTCGCCAAGGTCCTTGCAGCCCTTAAGCGCAATGATTCCGAGTGAACCTACCGGAATAGTTTCAAGGTTTCTCTTTTCTTCACGATTTGCCATTTGATTAAAATCTCCTGTAAATACTTACAAAAATAAAAAGTTTATATGCTATCCCGTCCACTCATATACCATTATTATGACTAATGCACAGGACATTATATCGAAAATGCGGCTACTTGACAAGTGTTCTCATGTCTCTTCCTGTTAAATTTAAGAAGGTATAACTGCCTGTAAGCCTCGAAAGCACGCGATCCGAATATTTTTCACGAATATCGGGAAGATCCAGATTTGTAGAAATTATGGTGGACTTCCTTCTCAAATGCCTTTCATTGATAAGCCCGAAAAGTGCGGAAGCAACGAAGCTGTTGGTAAGTTCCGTTCCAAGATCGTCGATTATCAGTAGGTCGCACTCATACAGATTCTTATTGCTCTCTTCTCTCTCTTCAAAATCGCTGCTGAACTGCTTTTTTGCAAGGATATCAAAAAGAGCTATGGAGCTTAAATAAATGACCGAGTGATAGGACTCCAAAAGGTCATGGGCGATGCAGCAGGAAAGGAAGCTCTTTCCTGTTCCCACGGTTCCGCAGAGCACAAGATTACTGTACTCCTCATCAAAGTTAACAATGAATTTTTTACACACCTCTACAGCGGTGCGAAGCTTGTTAAGATCCTCGCCGCTGTGAAAATCATAGGTCAGTTTGGAGAAATTTTCTTTCTTTAAAAGGGATCTGATACCGGACTGGTTGTAGAGGATCTCGATCTCTCTTTCCCTGAAGCAATGACACTTCTTCCTGTTGCCTTCGGAATCATAGACATAGCCTGTGTCCTTGCAATCCTTGCAATCATAAACAGGCTCGAAGTCTTCTTCCGAAAGACCTGAACTTTCAATGAGAGCGACCCTGTTAACGAGAAGCATGGTCGCCTCGTCTTCAAGTTCTTCAAGTTTTGAAGGATTTGCCCCCTCCATAAGCAGCATAGCCTTTTTTATCTTAAGAGAAACTGCTTTGTTTTCCCATTCTGCAAGTTCGGGGAACTTAGCATATATCTTCTTCTGCTTTTCTTCCGTGATCCTTGCGTTTCGATTTCTGATCGCGTCATACTCACGCATTATGGAATCATACTGTTCGTTTGTAAGAGCCATGAATCAGCTACCTCACCATTGGTTAATTTGCAAATACCTTTTTTCTCAGTTCATCGTAATCAATATCGCTCTGCTTATAATTGCCAAAGCTTCCTGCGCCGTTCTTTTTAGCAGCAGAAGAATTTCTCAAAGGAGCGCCCCCCTCAAAAGAAGCGCTGGTTGATGCACCGGATCTTTTGAATTCTTCATCGATCCTTCTTACATCTTCAAGAGAGCGAACGTTCTGCTCTTTCCATTTTGAAAGAATACCGTGAGCGTAGTTAAATCTGTTCTTATCTGTTGAAAGAACAGCTCTGTCACAAGCTTCCATGATGACTGCATCTGAGAAGCCGTCCTTAAGTCTCCACTCATTGATGAACTCCATCTCTTTAACCGTTGGTGTTCCGGTCTTGCCAAGACGATTCATGATCTCATAAACAGGTTTATCGTATTTTGTAGTATTGTTTCTTGCCTGGTCAACGGTCTCAACTCCGTTTTCCTTCCAACCAATGGCTACTTTCTCTGCGTATCTTAAATCCTTTTTGCCCTTCTCAGCACAATACTGAAGAAGGTAATCTACAAGGTCATCGGAAAGGCCAAGCTCATCGCTGATGTAGCAAAGAGTCTGGATATCGTTCTGGGTAACAGGCTTTCCGAAATACATTTGCGCAAGGAAGATAAGCTGTTTTCCGCCGTCATCGCTGAATTTTGAAAGCTGCTTGGCAGTGTATGAGGGCTTGATGGGAATTGCACTGATAATGTTTCCTTCATTCTCCGCTTCTTCCTCAGTTGCCTCTTCAACCCGATCTGCAGGATCCTCTTCCTTATATTCTTCTTTTATAACTTCTGTCTTCTTGGCAGGAGCCGGAATACTTTCCTTAACCTTCTTGTGAGTAGACTCAACTGTAGGGCCTGTAACCTCACCCTTGCAAAGGTTTACAAGGTGAATTCCGGTAATGTTTCCTGCCTCATCATTCTCTATAGTAAGAAGACCTTTTTTCTCCCAGTATTTAAACGCTCTGATAACATCTTTTTCGGTGTGATTGAATCTGTCTGCGATATCACTGAGACTTGTCTCAAGATGCGCATTAAGCATGCGCACAAGATAGAGATACACTTTAAGCTGTGCATCATTTGCCTCTGTCATATATTCATCAATAAATCGGTTTGAGATTATTGTTGCACCGATGTAGCTGTCTTGATATACCGTAAAACCGGACATTGAAGTAACCCCCCAAAGAAGTAACGTGACTGAAGATTTGTTTGCCAAATTCGTCCTATATATGTATAGCATACAAATCCCAAAAGAAAAATGGACAAAGTGACTAAGGGGTTTTTGAGAGAAATAAATCGGACACCGTGTGGATGGTGTGGATATTGTGGAAAACAAGTGACTGTCTGCTTTTCACTACACAAGAACTTCGGGATATTACTGTTTTTGATACGAAACTCACTCTGAATATAATATCCACAGTAACCAAAAAAATATCCACAAATGAGGAGTTATATCTAACTCATTCTCACCTGTGGATATTGTGGATTAAACCTTACCGGATAACATCATATCACCGATTTTATTGGCTTCGCCGGCTCCCATAGTTATCACCAGATCACCCTTTGTGCAATTTTCCAAAAGGTATTTTGCAATTTTTTCAAAGTCAGGAATATACTGTGCTTTCGTTCCGATCTTGTTTAATGCATCGCATAATCCCTTTGAACTAACACCTAAAGTATCGGTCTCACGGGCAGCATAAATATCAGGCATGATGACCTCATCAGCACCGGAAAGTGCTTCGACGAATTCATCAAAGAATGTCTTGGTCCTTGTATAGGTATGGGGCTGGAAGACCACATATAATTTGTTGTATTCGATACGAGCCGCAGAGGTCATAGTTGCTTTGATCTCTGTGGGATGATGAGCATAATCATCAACGATGGTAAAGCCGTTCATCTCACCCTTGTATTCAAATCTTCTGTCTGCTCCTCTAAAGTTCTCAAGTCCGGCTTTTGACTTTTCTTCATCTATTCCGAGAGCATCGCTGACTGCAATTGCAGCAAGGCAGTCAACAACGTTATGCTCTCCGGGTACCTTGAGATTCATTTCCCTCTTGGTGCCATTGGTTACAACATTAAAGTTTGCGCATCCAAGGCGGTTGTATTTTATATCCTCAGCGCTGTAGTCCGTCTTGTTTCCGTAACAGTCAACTCCGTTCTTACTGAAGGTGATGAATCTGCACTTCAAACAATCGGTTATCTCGTGATAGTTTTCGATCTCACCGTTTATAACAAGAAGTCCGTTTTCAGGAAGAAGATGTGCGAATCTTCTGAAAGAATTCCTTATGTCTGCAAGATCCTTAAAGAAGTCAAGATGATCTTCCTCAACATTCATGATGACTCCCACAGTAGGGAAGAAATCCAAAAAGCTGTTGGTGTACTCACAGGCCTCGGCTACAAAGTACTCATTTCCGCCGATCCTTGTATTACCGCCCATGGACTTTAATACTCCACCGTTATTGATGGTGGGATCAAGTCCTGCCTCAATAAGGACTTCACTGATCATGGATGTTGTGGTGGTCTTGCCGTGGGTTCCGCTGACAGCAATGGCTGTATGATAATTTCTCATCATCTGGCCCACAAGCTGACCTCTGTTAATATGATTAAGGCCATATTCCATAACAGCCTTATATTCGGGATTATCATGACTGATGGCTGCGGTAAATACTACGCAGTCAATGTCGGGAGTAATGTTCTCGGCCTTCTGACCGTAATAAACAGTGATCCCTTTTTCTTCAAGGCTCTCGGTGATAGGGCTCTTATCCCTGTCGGAACCAAAAACCTTAAATCCTTCGTTTGCAAGGATCATGGCAAGTCCGCTCATGCTTATGCCACCGATTCCAACAAAATATATCTTTCCGCCTTTTTTAAAGTCCAACATATATTCTTCATTATTAGACATACCGGATTACCTCTTATTCTATTATCTCTTATTCTATTATCTTTTCTACTTCAATCTGATATAAGTAACAAAGTTGTTTCCGTGCTCGTCAAACAGTTCCGAAGCTTTGGTGTAGGAAATCTTTTCAAGGGTTCCCTTTGAAGGATCAAAGGCTACTATAACAGAATTTGTATCGTTATAGCCTACTATCAAAAGCGCTTCATCATCACCTGTCATGACAAGTACCGGCGTTTCAATATTAACATAGTATAACAGCATGTCAAGTTCGCATTCTGCCAGATCCAAGGTCTTACATCCTTCAAGATTATCATTCATTATCTTAAGGACGGAGTCTCCGTTTTCAAGCAGATACTGGGGATTCCTGATAACTCCTTCGTTTGTAAGAAGGGCATCAAGACATGCAGCAAGAGAAGTTTCCCCTTCAGCAGTATTTCTGGCCTCGATGGCCATGATCTGATTTTTGCTGCTTCTTGGAGTACGCTTCCAAATAATGTCTCCCCTAAGGTCTTCCACCCAACCCGCTTTAACATTTGCAAGTTCAATGGCATTTGTGGGAAGGTTGAATATATCAGCAACTCCGTATGCATCATAAACAACATATCTGTCGCTGGGCTCTATGTCGATCTCAAGATCACGGCCGCCCTCGTAAACAACTTCCTTGGGAATGACCACCTTAAGCGATGAGCTGTTTACTTCCTTGGGAAGCTGAAGTTGGACATAAGTTTTGTAAATATCAACTACTGCTGTGGCGTCGGTTACATTTGCGCTGCTTCCCATGTCTTCTGCAGTTATATAATCCGGCTTTTCTTCTTTTACCCTGCCGTTATCATCAATGGAAACGCGTTTTAAGGTAAGCTGATTTTCATTTAGATCCACACTTACAACATAAATTCCCTCATACTCATAATTCTTGATGATATTTCCTTCCTCATCACAGATTATGATCCTGTACATAGGGAAGAAAAGTCTTCCGGAGTTCTCAACTCTTGTATCCGAAATATGAGCAATGCCGTAAATAACATCTTCACCGATGAATCCAAGGGATCTTATTGAATCACCATCGGGTACACTTATCACCTTATCGTTTTCCGATTTAAGATTTGTAAGAGTAATGCTCTCAGCCAGCGTAGAATCGGCATATGAGCTGCGGCTTATAAGGATCCTGTGGTCACTCGAAGTAACCAATGTATCATCTCCGCCGAGATCATTTCTTACTTTATAGCTTCTGTTTTTAAGGTCTACACAATATACCTTGTTCTCCAGTGCAAGGAAAAGATGCTCTTCCCTGTTAAGGTATAAAAGAGTATCAAGTTCAGCTGACAGTATTCCGGGAGTTCTCTCGTAAGGGATATAAATGATCTCTTCTATGGTGTTAAGCTTACCGTCAAACATGTAAACTTCGATACCGACTTCGCCTTCATGTCTTCCGCTGTTCATATAGCCGTAAACAGCAAATTTAATGGTTCCGCTTTCGTCGATATCAAGGATCTTTATACCGTGAGCACTGTAAATGGCTCTTGGATCGAACTCGTCGTCTCCGGAAAAAGCAAAGATCCTGGTAAGCTTATTTTCCTTTGACTGGTATGAATAAAGTCTTCCCGCTGAAATAAATGCTACGGTATTTCCGTCCTCGCTGGTGGAATAATCAACTCCCCTGTCGGCAATACCGAGAACGATCTTGTCGTTGATGCAAAGCTTCTTCTCATTGGGAAGCTGTTCCATGGATCTCTGGTAATCGATAAGGAGCATTCTCTCCTTACCGGTCTTGATCCTGAAGTACTCCGTTAACCTATAGTAAACCTTGTCATCATCTTTTCCCGTAAAGACAATGTAGTCGGTAGTTATCTCCGCCATCTGATCGGAGATCTCTTTAAGAGATATGCTTGGCTCCTCAAGCTGAACGGGAGCAAGATCACCATAGGTTATCTGATCAAGGCTTGAGTGAATGTCAACGCTGGCAAAGCTGGAGTTATCGTTAAGAGAGGAATTTGTCTCTATATATTTCCTGATATCAGCTGCGTTTTCCTTGTCAAAAAGCCTGTCGTGAAAGTCCTGTACAAAGGCAATCTTTTCATCGGCTCGTAACTCATCGCCCCAAATAACATCGGTATAGAAATACAGTTCCTTTTCATTAACCGTTGTCACTTTAAGTTCAAGGGAATAGATAGTATCCTTATCCAAAAGATCCTTAAAGGTTACTTTTCCGCTGACAGTCTTTCCCTTACCCTTGTAATCTGTCACTTCACCGTTTTCGATGAGACGCTCTCCCGATGTAGTCCTAAGCTCATAGGAAATACCTTCGATACTGTTACCGTAGGTATCGATCCTAAAGGAAATGCTTCTGTCCTCGGAAAGAACCGAAATGTTCTCGGACGCTTCGCTTACATACTGACGATTAACATATCCATGTACTTCGTTATATACCACACCGTTGCAGACCATGTTCATAACGGGAAATTCCGCACTCTTAAGGTCCATGGTGATATTATCCCTGTCCGCATTCAAAACATGTGACGCACCAACAAGGGTCACAATAAACACCGCAATAAGAACAGCGATACGTATTGAATTCTTTTTCAAATTCGTGTAATTGATCTTCATATTTAATATAACCTTAAAGAGGCGCCCTATGCGGACGCCTCTTAGATTGTATCATAGATTGTTTTATTTTAAAACATTAATACGTGCCATCGCTCTCTGAAGCGCTGTTTCTGCCCTTGCAACATCAAGGTTTTCGTATCTGTTCTTGAGCCTGTCTTTGGCACGCTCCAAAGCCTCGGTTGCTCGCTTCTCATCAATTTCATCGGGCCATTCGACGATCTCTGCAAGTACAGAGATCTTGTCGGGAAGGATCTCGGCAAAGCCTGCGTGCAAAGCCGCTATCCTCTCGCCTTCTTTTTCGTGGATACGAAGTATTCCGGGCTTCACGATCACCGTAAGGGGAATATGACCGGGATAAACACCGATCTCGCCCTCGGTAGTATTAAATTCTACCATCTCCGCTTCTCCCTCGTAGAAAACTCTCTCCGGGGTAATGATACGGAGTGCGAACATATTGTCAGCCATAGATGCTCCTTTTAATGTAAGCAAACAACTTAGTTGTTATTCGCTTTGTACTTTTCCACTACATCGTCGATGGTTCCGACACTCATGAAGTAGCTCTCGGGGATGTCATCATGCTTACCTTCAAGGATCTCCTTGAATCCGCGGATGGTCTCCTGGATGGGAACATACTTACCAACAAGTCCGGTGAACTGCTCTGCTACGAAGAAAGGCTGTGAAAGGAATCTCTGTACCTTTCTTGCTCTGGATACAACAAGCTTATCTTCTTCAGAAAGCTCGTCCATACCAAGGATGGCGATGATATCCTGGAGTTCTTTGTAGCGCTGAAGAATTTCCTGCACTCCACGGGCTGTCTCGTAATGCTCCTGTCCTACGACTCTGGGATCGAGGATTCTTGATGTAGACTCAAGAGGATCTACTGCGGGGTAAATACCAAGCTCAACGATCTGACGTGACAATACGGTTGTCGCATCGAGGTGAGCGAAGGTAGTTGCCGGCGCAGGGTCGGTAAGGTCATCCGCAGGTACATATACGGCCTGTACGGATGTGATTGATCCGTTTCTGGTAGATGTGATTCGCTCCTGAAGAGCACCCATCTCTGTCTGAAGTGTAGGCTGATAACCTACGGCCGAAGGAACTCGGCCAAGGAGCGCCGATACCTCAGAACCTGCCTGTGTGAAACGGAAAATGTTATCGATGAAAAGGAGTACGTCCTTACCACCCTTATCACGGAAGTACTCTGCCATGGTAAGTCCGGTAAGACCAACTCTCATTCTTGCTCCCGGGGGCTCGTTCATCTGACCGAATACCATGGTGGTCTTGTCAATAACTCCTGACTCGCTCATCTCATGGTAAAGGTCATTACCTTCACGGGTACGCTCTCCTACACCGGTGAATACCGAATATCCACCATGCTCGGTAGCGATGTTACGAATAAGCTCCTGAATAAGGACTGTTTTACCTACACCTGCACCTCCGAACAGACCGATCTTACCACCCTTCTGATAAGGGCAAAGAAGGTCAACGACCTTGATACCGGTCTCAAGAAGTTCAGCCTCGGTGGACTGCTCTTCGAAAGAAGGAGCTGCTCTGTGGATAGGCTCATATTCCACGCCTTCCGGAGCGGGCTTGTTGTCAATGGGCTGTCCCAGTACGTTGAAAATACGTCCAAGGGTATTCTCACCAACGGGTACCGAAATAGGTGCTCCGGTAGCGATAGCCTCGCAACCGCGAACAAGTCCGTCGGTAGGTCCCATGGCGATACATCTTACCGTATCGTCACCAAGGTGCTGGGAAACCTCAACTACGAGGTCAGCAGCGTCCTTGGTCGGGATGCGTATTGCTTCGTTAATTTCAGGAAGCTTCCCTTCATCGAAACGGATATCAAGTACCGCACCGATGATCTGGGTTACTTTACCTTTATTCTCTGCCATTTATAACCTCATTTCTGCCGCCCTAAGCGGCTGCCATATGGTTGTATGCCATTCTTTGAAAAATGGCTGCCTGTCATCCGATTGCTTCCGAACCGGCGATAATTTCTGTAAGTTCCTGAGTAATGGATCCCTGACGGGCTCTGTTGTACTGGAGCGACAATTTATCGATCATCTCTTCCGCATTGCTGGTCGCATTGTCCATGGCCTGCATACGGGCTCCGTTCTCAGAAGCGATAGCCTCCTTCAAGCCGCCGTATATCAGGCTGCTGATATACTTGGGAATGATCATGTCTATCGCATCCACATCCTCGGGTTCAAAGTTCATTATCGCAGAAGCTTCGTCTTCCTCACCCTCTGCCTCAACAGGCAAAAGCTTTATAAGTCTGGGCTCCTGACTCACGGTATTTTTAAAGAAGGTGTATGCCAGGTAAATCTCTCCGATCTCTCCTGCTTCAAATGAGGAAAGGAGTCTTGCGGTAAGAGCATTTACTTCGGAATACAGAGGATCCTCGATTATCTCGGGGAGATCCTCCTTGATGGTGTATCCGTATCTTGCAAAAGCCTCACGGCCCTTGTTACCGATGGTGTACACGTCAAGGTCTTCTTTTCTGAAAGCATCATTTCTGGTGATCAGTTTCACCACATTGGAATTATAGCCGCCGGCCAAACCTCTGTTGGAGGTTATTACGACCACAGCCTTTCTCGGGGATTCCCCGGGGATCAGGTATCTGTGCTCGATATGTCCCACACGTGAAAGAATACTGTTCACGGTACGGAACATACTGTCAAAGTAATACTGGGACTTTTCCGCTGCCGCCCTGGCTCTCTGAAGCTTAACGGTTGATACCAGCTTCATGGCCTTGGTGATCTGCTGAGTTCCCTGAATACTTGACCTGCGGCGTTTAATATCGCGCATTGATGCCATAGTCAATTACCTCTTTTTAAATGTTCTAGGCTTTGAGGAATTCGCCCTTGAACTGTACGATCGCATCCTTAAGTCTACCCTCGAGCTCGTCGGTGATAACCTTGTCGGTAGCAATGGTATTGGGAATATCGGGGTACTTGGTATCCAAGAACTCGAAGAATTCCTTCTCAAAGCGAATGATATCCTCAACGGGAACATCCAACAGATATTTTCTGGTAACAGCGTAAATAATGATTACCTGGTACTGTACCGGCATAGGTGAATACTGAGGTTGCTTAAGAACCTCTTTGATCCTTTCACCTTGTGCAAGCTTTTCCTTGGTATCATTATCAAGTTCCGATCCGAACTGTGCGAAGGATGCAAGCTCTCTGTACTGAGCAAGCTCGGTACGAATGGGAGATGCGATCTTCTTCATAGCCTTGATCTGTGCCGCACCACCTACACGGGATACGGAAAGACCTGCGTTAACAGCGGGACGGAATCCGGAGTTGAACATCTCTGTCTCAAGATAGATCTGACCATCGGTGATTGAGATAACGTTGGTAGGGATGTATGCTGATACGTCGCCTGCCTGGGTCTCAATGATGGGAAGTGCGGTGAGTGAACCTCCGCCGTACTCGTCGCTCATACGAGCTGCACGCTCAAGAAGTCTTGAGTGGAGATAGAATACGTCTCCGGGATATGCCTCACGTCCGGGTGGACGACGGAGGAGCAAGGAGAGTGTACGGTATGCGGTAGCGTGCTTACTTAGGTCATCGTAAATGACTAGCACGTCCTGTCCGTTCTCCATCCATTCCTCACCGATCGCACATCCTGAGTAAGGAGCGATGTACTGAAGGGGTGCAAGGTCGCTGGCTGTCGATACAACAACGGTTGTATATGCCATTGCGCCAAACTCCTCCAGAGTTTTAACGATGTTTGCAACGGTAGAAGCCTTCTGACCGATTGCAACATAAATACATTTTACATTCTGACCCTTCTGGTTGATGATCGTATCGATAGCGATAGCGGTCTTACCTGTCTGACGGTCACCGATAATGAGCTCACGCTGTCCACGTCCGATGGGAACCATGGAGTCGATAGCTTTGATACCGGTCTGAAGAGGAGTGTCAACGCTCTTACGTGTAATAACGCCGCTTGCAACTCTCTCAATCTTACGATATTTGGTTGTCTGGATGGGTCCCTTGCCATCGATGGGCTGACCAAGGGCATTAACAACTCTGCCGAGCATTGCATCACCAACGGGTACCTCAACTACTCGACCGGTAGTCTTAACGAGGTCACCTTCGTTAATGTTCCTGGAATTTCCGAGAAGAACGACACCGACGTTGTCTTCCTCAAGGTTGAGGACCATTCCGTAGATGTCGCCGGGGAACTCGAGGAGCTCACCCTGCATCGCATTCTCAAGACCGTGAACACGCGCAATACCGTCCGCCACCTGAATGACCGTACCTACATCAGCTACATCAAGGGTCGATGCATATCTTTTAATCTGTTCCTTGATGACAGAACTTATTTCTTCAGGTTTTAAATTCATTGCCTTAATAGCACCTTTCTTCCTACCGGGTTACCCCAGCTGGAGTTCTAATAATTCCTTTGTTAAATCGTTCAATCTGCTCTTGATACTTGAATCCACCACGCGGTCTCCGATTCGGATGACCATTCCGCCTATGAGTGAAGGATCTACAGAATAATTCATCTCGATGGTTTTGTAATCCGTTGTCTCGAGAAGTTTATTTTTAACTTTGCTCTGTCCTTCAAGATCAAGGCTCTTGGGTGTTACGACGTATGCAACGCCGATTCCCGCAGATTCTTTCTCTTTGTCGATGAAGTATTGGAATATCGCGTCGATGTCACCGAATCTCTCTTTGTCTACTATGACTCTGAGAAAGCCCGTGATCTCTTCGCTGGTCCTTCCCTTGAACACTTCTTCAACTGTCTTCAGCTTATCCTGTTTCGCTATTCCCGGGTGAAGCATAAGCTTACAGAACTCGGGATTGGATTTAAGTATCTCTCGCACAGATTGAATTTCCTCTAGCATCTCAGATGCTTTGTTTTCCTCGTGCGCAAGCTCAAATAGGGCTTCGCCGTAGGTCTTGGAAACTAATTTTGCCATGTGCTTTTACCTATTTCCTTAAGCGTGTCTTCTACCAACTTGTCCTGTACGGTGGTATCAATTTGTTCGGATACAACCTTCTCTGCTATCATTGAAGCAATCACGATCATCTCGCGCTTAACTTCATCCATTGCCTTCTGCTTTTCAAGTTCTGCCTCATTACGCGCATGAGCAAGAATTCTCTGAGCCTCTTCCTTGGCTTCATTGATTGTCCTTGTCTCACCTTCAAGGGCGCGCTTACGAGCATTGCTCAGGATCTCTTCAGCTTCTTTATCTATGTTCTTAAGCTTATTCTCATATTCGGCTTTAAGCTTTTCCGCAGATTCCTTAACACCGCTTGCTTCATCGATCTCATCCTGAATCTTCTGCTTACGATTGTTCATGAATTTACGGACCGGGTTGAACAAAAGAAGACTGAATGCAAAAAACAAAACGAAGATAGCAATTACAGAAAGAAAGAAGTCAGCTCCAAGCTGAAGATCCAGACCAAACAATCTGGACATTGATTCTCCTTCCAATAGTACCATTCGTTTTCTCCTTTCAGTTAAACCTTGCGTCCTGCATTGGCTCGTTTATTATCCAACGAGGGGCTTAACGAATAACAGGAGCATTGCAATGAGTAGACCATAAAGACCTGTGGTCTCGGCTACGGCCTGTCCAAGAAGCATGGTTGATGTAACATCACCCTTAGCTCCGGGATTGCGTCCTACAGCTGCTGCTGCATGTCCTGCAGCGATACCCTGTCCTACACCGGGTCCGATACCGGCAATAACTGCCAGACCCGCACCGATTGCTGAGCAACCTAAGATAAAATTCTGATCAAACATTTTTTCCTCATTTCTGCGCTGTTTAAGATTTGTGGCTCGGGTCAAGGAGTCAGCGCATCCTTTCACCGAATGAAAACTGCTTACCAATTGTTTAAGTTACTTGTCGCCTCGCGCATTCGAAATGTATGTCATGGTCAGCATACAGAATACATATGTCTGTATCGCGCCTGAGAACAGATCGAAGTACACATGCAGTGCAGCGGGCCAACCTGTCGCTATCCATTTTAATAGTCCGTAAATGAGGGCCATCATAACGGTTCCTGAGAGCACGTTCGCAAATAGACGAAGGCTCAATGAGATAGGTACCGCAATATCTGAAATGATATTGATGGGCAGCCATATAGGGAGCCATGGCGGCAGGGGAGAACATTTGTCTTTCCAAATGTCTATGGGCTTGTTATGGGTCCAGGTATTAACATGGATCAGTACAAACGTGATCACGCCGAGGGCCAGCGTCGTTCCGTAGTCGGCTGTCGGTGGTCTTAATCCCAATAGACCTGAAATGTTGCTAAACAATATGAATAAGAAGATAGTTCCGATGTAGTTGTAAAACTTTGGAGCTGCACGGCCCATAGTTTTATCAACGATACCATCGAGAAATTCCACTATTGTTTCCACAACATTCTGGAATCCGCTTGGCACGTCTTTTGCCTTGGCAATGCATCTGTTCGCTGCGATTGCAAAGCCTAAAAGTATAAGCATTACAATCAAGAGGCAGACATGGGTGGTGGTAATCCAAACTTCTCCTAAACCGAAGAAATTATATTTGAAAATACCATGCACCATAAAATCGATGTCATCGGCAAGCAAAACGCAGTAGTTCATAGCTTCACCTCCTTACCTGTTTTATAGTAGGTCAAATATTTAATTATATTAGTGCACATTATCAACATCCCCGCCTTCACTTTCTGCTTCTCTGAGGGCATTGTATTCTTCCTCTGTTATGGGCTCGGGATCGGCCTCATGAAATATCTTGTTGTAGACTTTGTGTGTCCAAGGCTGTATCAGTGCTCCCACCTTGAGGGACATATATCCCAAGAATGCAAGGAGCGGATTGAAGATCTTTGTTATGCATATCACCGCAAAGACTGCTACAACAACCGTATATCTGAGTATATAAGCAATGGTTATCTTCTTTTTGGCTTGCGCCTCGGGAAAATCAAGGGCTCTGTCCAGGCTTCTGTACATATGAATAGAGGAAGCAAGGGCAAGCACTGTTCCTATCCATAAAGAAGCGGAATGTATCAAAAGGGTTTTACTGAAAATGCAAAGCACGATCTCACAGATCGCGGAAAAGACCACCATTCCCGTCCAAAGTTCAAGAATGGTCCTGTTTAGTTTTTTAAGAAAGGTTGTCATTATCTTTCTCCGGAGTCTTTTCTATTTCAGTTTCAGGACCTTTTATACCTGCTTTTTCATTATCTGAAGAGACAGAGTTTCTGACCGGGCGATTTAAAATATTTCGCTCGGGTTCCTTTGTCTTTTCATTTGCAATTTTCATCGCCAGCCGGTAAACAGCCTGTCCGCCGGCAATAGCACCGACGAAAAAACATACTATGATAATCCAGGAAGTGTGAAAATACTTGTCAAGAAAATATCCGCCCGTCGAAAGACCTCCGATGGGCACCAGCATGTATAGAGTAAATTGTGTGATAAGGCTTAAATTTCGGTATATGCTGCTGTTATCTTCTCTCTTCTTCCTTTTCTTTCCGTTATTACCAGATATGTCAGGCATTTTTCCCCCAGCAACCAAAAAATAAAGCATTAAAATATATCGATAATTATAACTAAAAATTCAAAAAAAGTCTATAAAAAAAGCGACACTATGTTATAATTTATAAAATTGGAGGTCAAAGTATGGAAAAGCTTAAAATTTTCAGAAAACGGATAATTCCCGCCGAATGTATCCTCCTAGATAAAGACGTTATTGTAGAAAAGACTGACGAACATATTATCACAAGCTGGCACACGATCCGTCCGAAAGAAGAGTTTGATCACGGCACTTCCTGTTATTTCTTAAATGAAGGTATTAAAATAAGCAAGTTTTACAGAAACGACAATTCGCTGCTTTACTGGTATTGTGATGTAGTTCAGTATGATTTTTCGGAAGATAAGACGGCTCTTACGGTTACGGATCTTTTGGCTGATGTGATCATTTACCCCAGCGGTCGCTATAAAGTTGTCGACCTTGATGAACTGGCAGATGCCAAGGAGCAAGGGCTTATAAGTGATGAACAGATGATAAGTTGCTTAAGGCAGCTCAATAACCTGCTTTCCATCATCGCCCGTGATAAATTCGATCGTTTCCAGGCTTGTCTTGATTATAAGGGATTATAAATAGAAAAAGACGGTTACCATCCTCGCGATGATAACCGTCTTATGCTTTTTATATGTGTTAATAGAATATATGTCCACCAATGGATATTCCGGAAAGGCCCTCGATAGGGGTTCTGAAATATACGCAGGATCCGACATTTGAATAGCCACTCATTGCTTCGTCCGCCGCTCGATAGCAGCTGTCGGTTGCTTTGTTCTGAGCAAGGGCAAGTGCCAGTCTTCCGCTTCCCGCAGGTGAGAACTGCTTAGGGGAGTAAATAACTCCGGATACGGAATCAGGAAAGACGCTGCTGAGCACACGGTTTATAACAACCGCACCAACGGCTACCTGTCCTTCGTAAGGTTCTCCGCCCGCTTCACAATAAATAAGGTTTGCAAGAAGGGTTCTGTCTCCTTCCGCAAATGATACATCGCTAATGTTTCTCCAGGTAGAATTCTGAGCCAGTCTCGACTTTGCCCTTTCCTCTTCGAGAAGTTTTTTCAGATACTCCATATCCTTTTCCTTCTCTTTTATCTGAGCTTCATACGCCTCAATCTGAGCCTCAGTTGCTGCTATCTGGCTACTGTAGGTATTGATGGACTGCTGAGTCTGTGCAACAATCTCTTCAACACGTTTTCTCTCAGCTTCTGCTTCTGCCTGAAGTTCTTCAAGAGCAATGTACTCTTCCTCAAGCCTTTTCTTTTCTTCGGCTATAAGAGCTCGGCTCTCTTTAAATTCCTTCAGCTTCTGCTGGTCGTACTCTTCGATCTTTCGATAATACTCTTCAAGATTAAGAAGCTTTGCAAGACTTCCGGCATGAAGGATCGCATTTATGATGCTTGTGTCGTTTCTCTCGTAAGTCTGCTTTACGCGAAGCACCATGCTTTGATACTGCTGTTCCTCGATAGAAATAGCTTCTTCAAGTGCAGCCTCTGCATTGGCGATATCAACTTCTTTAATGTTGATCTGGTCTTCAAGATCGTCCAAATGGTAACCGACTTCTTCAAGGGTTGTATTAAGTTCATAGAGCTTTCCCTGCAGGGTGTTTTTTTCCTGCTTAAGTCCGGTCAGCTCATTTTCATTCTGCTGTTGCTGTTGTTCAAGCTTTTCTTTTTCTTTCTGAGCCTGATCAATCTGTTGCTGAAGCGCTTGGACATTGCCGGCAGCGCTATGCATCGGGACACTGTACCATCCGGTCTGCATGATGGCAACACACAAAAGCAGTGAAAGTATTCTCCGCCACTTTTTCAAATCCGGTACCTCATCAGATCATGATCTTGATTTCACGGCCTGTACGGCTGTAAGGGATATACTTTACACCGGCTGCATCAAACATTCTCTTTGCCGCACGGTTTGCCGGTGTATTTTCGTATTTATCGCTGTCAAAGACTACCTTGCGGATGCCGGCCTGAATAATAGCTTTAGCGCATTCATTGCAGGGGAAAAGTGAAACATAAAGTCTCGCTCCTTCCAGGGAGCCACCGCGGTAATTCAAGATTGAGTTAAGTTCAGCGTGAGTAACATAGGCGTACTTGGTTTCATCAAGGATATCGCCGTCTCTTTCCCACGGGAAATCTTCATCGGAACATCCCTTGGGAAGTCCGTTGTAACCCATGGATAAAATCTTGTTGTCATCGCTTACAATACAGCATCCTACCTGAGTATTGGGGTCCTTGGAGCGCAAGCCCGAAAGCTGTGCAACGCCCATGAAATACTCGTCCCATCCAATGTAGTCTTCTCTCTTTGGCATGATAAACCCTCATAAAATATGTTTATACAGAATGCACCAGAATACGGTGCATTCTGCGTGACACTCCGTGTGAAAAGGCTCGTAAATTCATCGAGACCTTTTCATGAGCCTTGTAAAACACACAAGACTCATCACTACTTAGTACCGAATATACGATCTCCGGCATCTCCGAGGCCGGGAACGATGTATGCGTGCTCATTGAGCTTCTCATCAAGTGCTCCGACATAAAGATCAACATCGGGATGAGCTTCGGTCATAGCCTTGATTCCTTCGGGAGCTGCGATGATGCACATGAAGTGGATGTTCTTGCATCCCTTGTCCTTAAGCATCTGGATAGCTGCTACTGCTGAACCGCCGGTTGCAAGCATGGGATCTACTACGAATACTTCTCTCTCGCTGCAATCTGCGGGAAGCTTGCAATAATACTCAACGGGCTTGTGAGATTCGGGATCTCTATAAAGTCCGATGTGACCAACCTTTGCAGCAGGGATAAGATTGAGCATACCGTCAACCATTCCAAGACCTGCTCTGAGGATAGGAATTACAGCAAGTTTCTTTCCGCTGAGTTCCTTAACGGTGGTCTTGCAGATAGGGGTGTCGATCTCAACATCCTTAAGCTTTAAATCTCTTGTTGCTTCATAACAAATAAGCATTGCGATCTCGCTGATGGTATCTCTGAAATCCTTTGTACCGGTATCAGTTCTTCTGATAAAACCGATCTTATGCTGAATAAGGGGATGATCCATTACTACTACTTTTGCCATTACATAACCTCCTAAAAGTCAAACAAAAATAAATAACTATATAGAATTAATTGGATTAATTAATCTTTCAAATTTAAGATGCTTTAATCTCAGTCATCAAGCTGGGATACTCTTCTTGCGTGCTTTTCCTCTGCTGAGAAAGGAGTATCAAAGAATGTATCTACGATCTCCATTGCAAGGTTTTCTCCAACCATCTTTCCGCCAAGCGCAAGCACATTTGCGTTGTTGTGGAGTCTTGTCATCTTTGCGCTCAAGGGTTCTGAGCAAAGAGCACATCTTACACCCTTAACTTTGTTTGCAGCCATGCTGATACCGATTCCGGTGGTGCAGACTACAACTCCAAAATCTGCGGCACCTGATGTAACTTCTCTTCCTACTGCTTTACCAAACTGAGGGTAATCGCAACTGTCAAGACTGTAGGTTCCACAGTCCTTAACTTCATAACCTCTTGCTTCGAGGTGCTTCTTTACGGCTTCCTTCATTTCAAATCCGCCGTGGTCACTTCCTACTGCTACTTTCATTTTCATTCTCCTATATTATAAATGAATCCAAAAATGGATTAGTTAACACTTGATAAGCTTATGTCCCGCAGCTTTTAAAAGCCTGTTCATGATGGCTGCTCCGAAACCGTCTTTTGCAAAGCTCTCAGAATAGATTCTTACTACATCTTCATCATCAAAGCTTCTGAGGATCGTGTAGAGCCTGTGAGCTGCTGCCTTTTGATCGCCCTTGGGGCCGGTGAGCATTACGACATCTGCGTCATATAACTTTTCATTCTCATCGCAGGCCATTACGCCGGTCTTAAATCCTGCTGCCCTGTCTGCCGCAAGAAGCTCATTGATCTTATTAACAACTTCAGAGGACTCGCCTTCAACAATGGTGAGATCACCTTTGGGCGCATAATGTCTGTATTTCATTCCCGGCGCACGAGGCTTTAAGCCACTATCCGCATCAAGGATCGCTTTGTCCGTTTCAACTTCCGTTCCGAGAACGCTTCCAAGCATTTCATTGGTGATAAATCCGGGTCTTAATACCTGAGGTGGATTGACCGTAAGATCGACGATGGTGGATTCAAGTCCGATCTCGCCTTCGCCACCATCTATTATAGCACAAATCCTGCCGTCCATGTCCTCTATGACGTATTTTGCCTGTGTGGGGCTGGGGCGTCCCGAAATATTGGCGCTGGGAGCCGCAACATATCCCCCTGCCGCCTTGATGAGTTCCTGCGCAACAATATCCGACGGATATCTTACCGCAACGGTATCAAGCCCTCCGGTTGTCTCCATCGGAACAATATCAGCCTTCTTAAGTATCATTGTAAGAGGGCCCGGCCAGAATGTATCTGCAAGCATCTTAGCTTCCACAGGAATGTCAGCCGCGATCTTTTTGATATCTCCCCATTCTGCGATATGAACTATGAGCGGATTATCCGACGGTCTTCCCTTCGCGGCATAGATCTTCTTCGAGGATTCAGGATTTAAAGCATCTCCTCCGAGACCGTAAACAGTTTCTGTAGGGAACGCTACAAGGCCTCCTTCTTTGATGATCTCGCCGCAGTGCTTTAAAGCTTCAAGATCCTTGGCCGAAAGGCTTCCGTCAGGTCCACTTTTTTCTATATTAATTATTTCTGTTTCCATTACTGAGCGCTGCTTTCCGTCTTCGTTTCCTTGTACAAGCCGATAAGATTCCAGATATCGTTTGTACCGTAACCGAGTCTCCAAACACCGACACCGCCGATGTTTCTTGCCTTCATTGCATTTAACTTTGCAGTAATGGACTGGGAATCTTCGAACCATACATAATAGGTAGCGCTTCCGCTCTGCCACTCAGCATAATTCTGACAAGTGGACTCATCCCAGTCAAACTTGATGTTGTACTTTGAAATGTATTCTTTCTGGTTATTGAAAGTAAGATATGAGTCGGTAACAGTTCCTCCGTCGCTCTTCCATACGATAGTGTAGAGAGGAAGGGCGTTGATGATCTGCTCGGGAGCTACATTCTCAAGAGTCTTGTCAAGGCCGTAGCAAACGTAATCAAAGCTTGCCACGCTACCGATATTTCCGCTGTTGTGATAGTGCTCGTCATATCCCATGATGAGGACATAGTCCACAACCTTGCCTTGCACATCGAGATGATAAAAATCATTGAAATTAAAAGGCACATAGTTGTCCACTGAAAGGGTAAGTCCCGCAGAGTGGGTAAGTACTGATAGTTCCTTGAGGAACTGTGCGAAGTGAGGTCCGCAGTCACTGTTCAATTTCTCGAAGTCAAGGTTAAGTCCGTCAACTCCAAGACTCACTGCCGCATCAACAAGATTTCTCTCAAGGTATCTTCTCTTTGCGGTATTTGAAAGGATATCGTAATCGTTGATCGAGGTATCACCATTGTCATTACGATAGTTGAAATCATCTGCCACAGCCCAGACCTTAAGTCCCTTGCCGTGTGCGGTCTCAACATAGGAAGTGCTTCCGAAGTTCCTGATATCGCCTTCGTTGTTGTTGAGTGAAAACCAGGTGGGCGCGATCACGTTCATGCCCTTAGCTTCTTCAATAGCGCTGTAAATAGTATCGTTTCCTGCAGTTCCGGCAATGGCATTAAATCCGAGAACCACCTTTTCGTCCATCAATATGGGATCAAATGTAGAAACATCGGGAGCAATAGGAGTTCCATAGCTTGCAAGTCCTGCACTCTTAAGCCTCTTGTTCTCGATATATCCGATGAAGGCGTCGGAGGTCATTACCTTGCTCCATTCCTCCATAGCCTCGATGAGTTCAACTTTCTCGCCCTTTTCAACTTCTCTCAGGATAGGACTCTTTACACCGCCGAGAGTTCTGATCTGGGTATTGGAAGTAACTTCCATGGAATCATAGTCTCCGCCGGCAGTCAAAATATAGACATGGCTGTCATAAATGTTATAGCTGAGGCTCATAAACTTAGAAACATAATCCGCGGAAATATAAATAAGTCCGTTGTTCTTGATGCATGCTGCATTGGGGAGGGAATAACCTTCTCCGCCGATGCCGTAGGCAGTGCTGTCAAGATTGGTCTCATAGGTTCCGTCGGCAGTGGTGAACATCAAAGTTCCGCCGTTATAGTTCTCGTCAAAATAAAAGCCTTCACCGATCTTGTCAACAACGGTATCAAATTTCAAATAGCAGACACCGTCACGGATAAGCGCCTTGTCGGCGATCTTTTCATTTTTAAGGATAATGGCTGATTCTTCTCCGCTAACGCCGAAATGCTCTTGTAAATCTGCCATTTCGGTACCATAGGAATACTTTTCGAAAAGTCCTCTTCCGAGGCCGAAATAAGCGATTATAAGAATGGCAACTATTGCTACCGCTACTGCAATTAATTTCTTTTTCATATCTTTAGTCCTGTATTTCTTTTTGATTTCGCCACAAAAAATGGTGTGCCGATAAGTAGTTACGTCCCTTAGACAATATGTTTTTTTACATACGTCTGGGCATACATACTTATCATAACACACCATTTTAATGCCGTCATTACCAAATTTTTTATCCGCCTTTGCTTAGCGACAGTTCCTGTCTGTTTTTATGCGGATAACCAGGATGTATTATGGTAAAACAAAAAAAACCGGCTTCCTTCGCAAAAGGAATGTGATATATTTTCAAAACGGTTAGCAAAGCAGGCCTAAATAAACTTTGGGTTTCTCAAAAAAAATTGGGAGATTAAATTATCGAACGATGTCAGAATTGTATTGTTTAAGAACCGGTATACCCTCTTATCGACGGAAGGCATAGTGGATTTATGGCTGTAAATACGATCATAGAGCATGATCGGTTGACATTATTTACAAACCGACAGAACATTATTCGACAAAAAGCTCCTCACTCCTTTCCAAGGCGTAGATTTGCTTTTGCTGAAGCCGATTATAGAGATGTTTAAAAGCCGCTTCAAGTGCTTTTTTCCTTCGTCATTTTTCATACTACAAAGACTGTTTTAGCCGGGAAAAGGTATGGAATTCAGTTTCAAATGCCCTGAATCCCTGTATTTCACGCTTTTGTGCATTCCTCACAAGAAGTGTGTGACACACATGTCACACCGCCCTTCTTTTTGTGAAATCTGCACATGGCAAACCCTTGAATTTAGACCTTTTCCCCCTTATATTTTCCGCATAAAATAACGATAAACTTTTTATAAAATAAACATCATATATATTGACTTAATCACCGCAAAAAGATATAGTGAGTAAAACTCATAGAGATGAGCGGTTTTTCCTATAAAAATATAGGAGGAGACAATTATGAAGATCGAAAAGTTAAACGACAATCAGATCCGCTGCACGCTCACCAGAGATGACCTCGCAAAGCGCAATCTTCGCATCGGAGAACTTGCCTATGGTTCGGAAAAAACCCAGAACCTTTTCCGCGAGATGGTCAAACAGGCTGATTATGAGTACGGTTTCGACACAGAGAACATTCCTCTTGTAGTCGAAGCGATACCCACAAACACCGGCAGCATTGTTCTGATAATCACAAAAATTGAAGATCCCGAAGAGCTTGATACCCGGTTTTCACGCTTTTCTCCCTATAATGGTCCTACAGAAGACGAAGATGAAGACGAGGATGGCGAGGATTATGTAAGCAGCCTCTTCTCAAAACCTGAACCCGTGCAGCCCTCCTTTGGCGATATGCTTAAAGAAGCTCTTACCGAAGAGGCTCCCAAACACAGCTTCGTGTTTACCTTCACTTCCCTCTCCAGAGTCATGACCTTTGCCCGCCAGGCAGGCCACTTTAGCGGAGACACGGTGCTCTACAAAGCTTCCGATAATAAGTATCTCCTTGTTATCAAGCCTGAGAGCGCATCTAAAGACGAGTTTAAACGCATCTGCCTTCTTGCTTCCGAGTACGGAACAGGAAAGAGCATTCCAAATACTACATGCGAATTCATGAAAGAGCACAATGATGTTCTCATCGAGAGCAAGGCAGTAGAAAAGCTCGCATAACCAAAAATCCATAAAAATAACAAAGATCGCAAGGAAAAATCCCTGCGATCTTTTTGTTTTCAATATTCTCATTTACCGATCAAGGTCATTATGCCTGCTCAATAGCCTTCATAAGTTCATCGATATCGATGCCGTGAACAGCCGCTGCCATCTCAAGAGACTCGCCTGCTGATGAAGGGCATCCGATGCAATGCATTCCTGCGCTCATAAGAATAGGAATAACGTCGGGCTCCTTGGTAATGATCTCGCCCATGGTCATTTCTTTTGTGATACCGGTCATTATATATTCCTCCGTGTGAATTTGTTACTGAAACTACTACACTTTTATAACTTTTTGAGACTTTAGTCAATAACCTCCGTATTAAAGTTTTCTAAACTTTCCTTGCTTTTTAATGATGAAGTGCTGAATTTTGTAGATAAATCGGACAAATTTCAGCATATTTTTGGCATATATTTTACACCCCTCTTCGCTTGACTATGCTTCTCTAATTACCTATAATTATAAGAAGTCACATTAGGAGCCGAATCGGCTTCAATTTGTAAACCAATTTTATATTATAGGAGGCATTTTATAATGAGACCTGAATGGCAAGATTTTGTAACAGGTAAGTGGGACAGAGAAATCAATGTCCGCGACTTCATCCAGAGAAACTACACTCCCTATGACGGAGATGAGAGTTTCTTAGCAGGCCCTACCCAGAACACTAAGGACCTCTGGGCAATGGTTCTTGATCTTCAGAAGAAGGAGCGTGAAGCAGGCGGCGTTCTCGATATGGACACCAAGGTTGTATCAACCATCACTTCACACGGCCCCGGATATCTTGACAAGAGCAAGGAGACCATCGTAGGTTTCCAGACCGATAAGCCTTTCAAGAGATCACTTCAGCCCTATGGTGGTATCCGTATGGCAGAGAAGGCTTGCTCAGACAACGGATACGAAGTTGATCCTGAGATCTCAGAGTTCTTCACCACTCACAGAAAGACCCACAACGCAGGCTGCTTCGATGCTTACAACGCAGAGATGAGAGCATGCCGTTCTTCACACATCATCACCGGACTTCCTGATGCTTACGGACGTGGACGTATCATCGGCGACTATCGTCGTGTTGCCCTCTACGGTATCGACAGACTTATCGAAGATAAGCAGGCACAGAAGGATTCTACCGGACGTGTTATGACCGATGACGTTATCCGTCTTCGTGAAGAGCTTTCCGAGCAGATGTTAGCTCTTAAGATGATGAAGGAAATGGCAGCATCTTACGGATGCGACATCTCCAAGCCCGCAGCTAACGTACAGGAAGCTATTCAGTGGACTTACTTCGGATACCTTTGCTCAGTTAAGGAGCAGAACGGTGCAGCTATGTCCCTTGGACGTACTTCAACCTTCATCGACTGCTACGCTCAGCGTGACCTTAAGAACGGAACCTTCACCGAGGAGCAGATCCAGGAGTTCATTGATCACTTCATCATGAAGCTTCGTTGCGTAAAGTTCGCTCGTACTCCCGAGTACAACCAGATCTTCGCCGGCGATCCCGTATGGGTTACCGAGTCTCTCGGCGGTGTAGGTGTTGACGGAAGACACATGGTTACCAAGACCTCTTTCCGTTACCTCCACACTCTTGAGAACCTTGGTGCATCACCCGAGCCCAACCTCACTGTTCTCTGGTCAACCAGACTTCCCGAGGGATGGAAGAAGTACTGCGCTAAGATCTCTATCACCACATCTTCAATCCAGTACGAGAACGACGACCTTATGAGAGTTGTTCACGGCGATGACTACGGAATCGCTTGCTGCGTATCTTCAATGAGAATCGGTAAGGAAATGCAGTTCTTCGGAGCACGTGCTAACCTTGCTAAGTGCTTACTCTACGCTCTTAACGGCGGTATCGATGAAGTTACCAAGAAGCAGGTTGGACCTAAGTATCGTCCTGTAACCGGCGATGTTCTTGACTATGACGATGTTATGGACAAGTTCATGGATATGATGGAGTGGCAGGCTGACGTTTACGTTAACACCCTCAACATCATCCACTACATGCATGATAAGTACTGCTATGAGAGAGCAGAGATGGCTCTTCATGACAGAGACGTTAAGAGATACTTCGCAACAGGTGTTGCAGGTCTTTCAATCGTTGCTGACTCACTTTCAGCTATCAAGTACGCTAAGGTTGAAGTTATCCGTGACGAGGATGGCATCATCGTAGACTTCAAGACTACCGGTGACTTCCCTAAGTACGGAAACGACGATGACCGTGTAGATGATATCGCTCAGGATATCGTTCACAAGTTCATGACTGCTGTTAGACGTCATCACACCTACAGAAACGGTGTTCCTACAACCTCTATCCTTACCATTACTTCAAACGTTACTTACGGTAAGGCTACCGGTAATACTCCTGACGGACGTAAGAAGGGACAGCCTTTCGCTCCCGGTGCTAACCCTATGCACGGCCGTGATACCCACGGTGCTGTTGCATCCCTTTCATCTGTATCAAAGCTTCCTTTCAATGATGCACAGGATGGTATCTCAAATACCTTCACCATCATCCCCGGAGCTCTTGGTAAAGAGGATCAGGTATTCGCAGGTGACATCGAGCTTGACCTTAATAAATAAGAGCGATGCGCTTCTCGTACTTTGAGAAGCCATGAAAAATCGCGATGCACTAACGCGTTTTTCATACGAAGCGCAGCGGAGTATCGCGCAAGCCACATCGTACTTTGATGTGGCTTGAGATTAAGAAATATGATAAGGAGGCGGTTATGGACGAGAAGAATCAGATCGACGATCTCATTAAAATGCTGGATAACGGCATGGCAAAAGGCGTAGGACATGTAAATGTCGAAACCTCAGAAGAAACCGATGAAAAATGTGACGTTCAGACAATGGGCTGCACAGATTGTTCCAGAACACCACTTGCATGTAGTGTTCCCACACTCCATGACGGCCTGGACGATTTCAAGTAATTCTACAGGAGGAAATAAAATGGCACAGGCAAATAGTGCACAGGTTAATAACCTTGTAAATCTTCTTGATGGATACGCTACCAAGGGTGGCCACCATCTTAACGTAAACGTACTTAACAGAGATACCCTTCTCGATGCTCAGCAGCATCCCGAGAACTATCCTCAGCTTACTATCCGTGTATCAGGATACGCAGTAAACTTCATTAAGCTTACTCCCGATCAGCAGGCTGACGTTATCTCTCGTACCTTCCACGAGGCTATCTAATTTAGTCTTTGTGAATACAAAAGAATAACGATAAAGACCATCGCATTACTGCGGTGGTCTTTTTTATCCCGTTAAACAAAAATGGAGTCCATAAGGACTCCATTTCTTTATCTCAGAATTTATGCTTCGTTTCCCTTGCCAAACTCATTGGCTAAGAATTCTTTTACCTTGGGATTCTGCATCATCTTAATTGCTTCGATAGCACATTGATAAATCATTGCCATCTGTCTTGAAGCGGGCTCGTTAAGATCACATTTAGCCTTAACGGTCTGGAAATGCTTAATTGCCTCTTCTGCAACGGATGCCGAAATTGCCATTCCCTCGCAGTAGAAAGTACCTGTATCTGCATCAAATCTAGAACCTTCAAATTTAGTCTGCGCAAACTGTCCTGCGCCCATAGAAGCCGCCAACTGATTAATTAAGTCAGCTCTGTCTGCCATATAAACCTCCTGTTTAATACTATTATATACATCTACTGTTACTATGGTTAATTGGGGTATAACTCGTATGTAAACATATATTAACACAGCAGGCAAAAAAGTATTATAGGCATCATCAAAAAATATCGGAAACTATTTCTATATTTTTAGTTTCTTTGACGAATCTTTTTTACTATCCAAGGGCCACATCAAGGGCCATCATAAGAACAAATCCGACGGAGAACATGATAACACCAATGTTAGAATGTTCTCCTTCTGACATTTCAGGGATTAATTCCTCCACAACAACATACATCATAGCGCCCGCTGCAAAGCTTAAAAGATAAGGCATTGCGGGAACAAAGAAGCCTGCTGCCAGTAATGTAAGGGCGGCGCCAACGGGCTCTACAGCACCTGACAAAACACCGTCTAAGAATGCTTTTCCTTTGCTTCTTCCTGCCGCCCTAAGGGGCATGGAAATAATAGCTCCCTCGGGGAAGTTCTGAATGGCAATACCGAGAGCCAGTGCCATGGCACCGCCAACAGTTATGTTTGTGTTGCCGGAAACAAGTCCTGCATACACAACTCCAACTGCCATTCCTTCAGGGATATTATGAAGTGTAACAGCCAGAACCATCATGGTTGACTTTTTAAATTTTGCATGAGGTCCTTCTGCTTTTTCAGCGTTTAAGTGAAGGTGCGGGGTAATCGAGTCCAAAAGCAAGAGGAAACCTACGCCCAGCATAAATCCAATGGCCGCAGGAAGAAAACTTAAACGTCCCCTGTCTGCCACCTGCTCCATAGCGGGAATAATAAGGCTCCAAATGGATGCTGCCACCATAACGCCGGCTGCAAATCCCGTAAGAGCTCGCTCGATTCCTTTCCCCATTTTGTTTTTCATAAAGAAAACCATGGCAGATCCAAGAGCAGTTCCCAAGAAAGGAATCATAAGTCCCATAATAACTATTTTAGTCATATTTACCTCCTGTTATAGAGAAGAAATCAGGCTCTTAAAACACATCTGCTACTTTGATTTAATGTGATTTCCCACAATCTCTGAGACATCGGATATTGCAGAGAATCCCTTACAATAAGTATGCTATATCGGCGCTTTGTTTGCAAGAAGAAACCGGAGGTTTGCAGTGCTAACCTCCGGTTATTATTATCAATTACAAAACTATTCTTGGTTTTAGAACTTGAACTTATTAACCTCATCGTCAAGCTGCTGAGCAATCTGCGAGTTCTCGTTTACAATAGAGCGGTTCATCTTCATGTTGTCGGACATTTCCGAAACAGCGGAAGCAACGTCTCCGATTCCTCTTGCGCTCTCATCAACAGCAGTGGATACATCCTCCATTGCGTCTGAAACGACACTCATGGATTTATCGATATTCTTTGAGGCATTTTCAACATCCTGAAGCATCTCGGAAATCTTTTCAGCATCTTCCTGATACTGAACACCGGTATCCATAAGTTGCTGGTATCCGCCGATGGTCTTTTCTCTTACGAAATCAACCATCTTAGTTGCTTCATCTGCAAGTGCTCTAACGTTCCCGATAACTTCCTCGGAAATAACCTGAATCTTCTTCGCTGTATCTGCCGAGTTGGTGGCAAGGTTGCTGATTTCCTCTGCAACAACCGCAAATCCACGTCCGTGCTCTCCTGCTCTTGCTGCCTCAATTGAAGCGTTAAGTGAAAGGAGGTTGGTCTGGGATGCGATATCAAGAATGGTCTGAGTAAGATCACTGATTGCTTCAACTGCCTTAGATTTTTCAATCTTATCATTAAGACTGTCTGTCATGTGATCCGCCGCCTGCTTAGCGGTTTCGGTTTCTTCCTCAGCATGCTTTCTCATTTCTATAGCACGCTCTTCCATTGTACTTGCATAGCTTGTACCGGTCTGAACGCTGCCGAACATTTCCTGTACATCGTCCTTGATCTTGTTGGTGGAACCCTGTACCTGCTGTAAGGAAGCCGAAGTCTGCTGCATTGCGGCGCTCATCTCTTCCATGGTTGCGGATACACCATCCAACTGATCGTTGGTCTTGATTGTTGTTTCAAGAGCTGATTCAACTGAATCCGAAAGCTTAACGGAGCTGTCAGAAATAGTAACAACAACGCTTCTAATGTACTCCAGCAAGCGGTTGATATTGTCTGCAATATCTGTTACCTCGCTGTTACCGCCGATCTCAATCTTCTTGGTAAGGTCACCGTCGTTGCTTACAAGGTCTTTAACTTTACTGTTAACAACTTCAAGGCCTCTGGTAATGCTCTTTGCAAGTACGATTGATACTACAACGGAAAATGCTGAAAGGCTTATAGCGATAATGAAAATGGTTCTGATAATCTTGTTAAGAGCCAAAACCAGCTCATCTACTATAAGGTCGAGTCCCAGAATACCAACAGTCTGTCCGTCCTTATTCTTTACAGGAGCATATGCTGTAATATATGCTACACCTTTGCCATCCTTCTTAATGGTTTTTGTTACACTTCCGCCGGACTTCAATGCGCTTTCCATGTCCGCTTTTTCAGCTGCGTTGGTAGGCGTTCCAATGGTTATTCCATCATCAACGGGAACAGAAAGATAAACCAGCTGACCGTTTCTCTCACCAATGGTGTAGATGTCTCTTAAGTTAGCATTGTTATATACGTTGTTCATCTCTTCAAGAACTACTGTGTTTGCATAGCTTTCATCTGCTCCTGCTTCCAATAGTCCGAGAAGATTTCCGTTAATCTGGTTTGCGGCCACTTTACACATGGCCAATGTATCTTCAGATGCGCTGTTAATATAGCTGGTCTTTACGTATCTGTAGATGGCAACGCCCATGACTACGCAGATCAAAATATTAACCAACACACTGCCTAAAAGTATCCTTAAACTGATACTGAATCTTAGTCCTCTTTTGTTTTTCATAGCCGGCCTCCTTATTCTGCATTAAGTGAATCGACAATAGCCTGGGACTTGTATGCCCCACCTTCGGATTCAAAATCGGCATAAGCTTTATCGATGTCTACCCCATCTACCACGACTTTCTTGATCAACTCTTTCTTTAGAGCCATCAGTTCATCGTTGTATAGTGAAAAGGCCTCTGTGCTATAGGGCAAATCTGCCATTTTACTGTTTGTGTTAAAGATGGTCGCTGCTTCTGCCTGACTTGCTGAAACGCTTCCCGCTCCGGGATCGTTAGTCAAAGGAACTATGGCCAGCATGTGGTCGATATGGTTCTTTGCGTATTTATCGGAAATCGGGCTATAGGTCCAAAGTTCCTCAACCGGTCCGTCATCCAACATAGTCTCAAGGAAATACTTGTAAACTCCTGAAGGATTCTTACAGGTTGATGTAATGCACCACACCGGTGCAACTCTTTCAAGGTACTGTCCTGTCTCCGCAAGAGGATACGTAGAAACGACTCTGTCGTCCTTCTCAGCTTCTTTAAGCTTGTTTGACAAGGTCTTTGCCCAAGTACCTGCCCAATATGTAAACACGCCGTATTCGTCCGCATAGAACTTATCACGGCACGCTCCGGTTCCGTTCTCGGTTATGTCCTTATCTATATATCCCTTAGAGTATGCATCTCTCAATCTTTCAAGAGCTGCACGCATGGAATCCTCATTGAATCCATCCACCCAGGTTCCATCATCCTTCTGATAGAAGGAAGGATATGCATCCTGGTAGAACTCAGGCAAATAGTTGGTATAAGGAGCTTCGTTGTTAATAAGACCTGCTGCGGAAACACCGTAAGTGTCACCGTTTATACCGTTACCATCAGGATCCCCTTCGGTAAAGGCCTTGAGCATCTCCATGTACTCCTCATAATTGGTAGGCACGTCCATTCCCACATTTTCAAGCCAAGCTTCCTTAATGTAGGTAACGCATCCGTTACCACGGGTAGGTGTAATGCCATAGAGTTTATCCTTAATCTTGATAGCATCAATAAGAGACTCATTTCCCGCAGCCTTTATCCTTGCCTCCAAATCGGAGCCTTCATAATAGGGGGATATGTCTGCAAGCATCTCTTCAGCGGCATATTTTGTATAATAGGTGGAACTCAAAAGAACTACATCAGGAAGATCACCCGACTCAAAAGCAGCGGACACTTCGTCATAATACACGTCGTGCTCGGGCTGTATGATAACCAGGTCAATTCCTGTAAGAGCTTCCCATTGAGCCTCAAACTCATCTCGTCCATTTTCCTGGGTGATCAGGGTTCCATCAACCATCATGGTTATCTGTTGCGGCTTTTCATAGGATGGCGTAACAACTTTCGTAGTCGCACTGACTTGTCTCGTGCTGCCCGTACCGGCGGAGGAAGTTCCGCAAGCGGTAAGCATGGCGGCAGTGAGCGTTAGCGAGACTACACGGAGTAAAAATTTTCTGTCCATAGTACCTCCATTCCAAACGCATTCACTTATTACTCCTTACATAATGTCTTTGGGAAATTATGAGAAAAAAGGAATCCCAAGAATAAGACTATTACATAGGGATAGAAACAACTTCACAATCCTTATTTTATCACCGTTCAACACGACTCTACAATAATTTTTTACACAATTCGTCTTACTTTATTGATTAGCCTCGTGCTTGTCTTTCACTGCCTTAGCTTCAAGCACCTCATAGGTCGCCGTCTTATCTATAATAGCCTTCATTAAACTGTCCAGTTCCGAATTCTCTGAATAATCAGCCGGTGCAAAGTATCTGATGCGATTCTCGCGGATCATTTGAAGAACGCGGTCCTTATTCTTTGTTTCAGGGTTGTAAACTCCGATAGAGTGTCCACCATTTACATTTACAAGCTTCATACAAGGAATATCCGTATCACTGTCACCGATGTATACCATGTTTCTGAAAGGTACATGGTAGCTCTCGGAAGAAACATATTTATTTACACCGTTATCGTTAACATCCAAAAAGCCTTTGGATATTCTAAACAGGAACTGGGTTTTGGTGGTGTAGTTAACCACCTGAGCAGGCCATACCGCCATGCCTCTCTCATCATAGAAAAAGCTGCTGGCATACACTTTATTAAACACACCTCTCTTGGCAATGCTCGTTCCGTCTATCATTTCCTTGAGCCCTGAAGAAATAATATAGTGCTCAACGGTTATACCCTTTTGTCTACCGTATTCATTAATGCGGTCAAACCATCCCTCAACCCCGGGGAAAAGTTTAACCTTGCTTCCGTACTCTTCCAGCTTCTCGCGATTAAAGATAAGGCGTCCTCTTGCCTCATCCATCATGACGTACATATAAGCCAGGTTACTGTCCATGTCGTTGGCTTCCGCCAAAGCGTCGGTCTTTGCCCAAAATTCATCAACATCATAACCAACGGATTGGATATACCCCTGTGCCTGCATATCCGTTGGTGATAGTGTTTTATCAAAGTCATAACAAATAGCCAATACTTTGTTATTGTTCTCCATGCCCTTCTCTCCCGAAAACTATAATCCTTCTCTTATCTTTTTGCCCGTGGGAGTTGCTGCAACTCCGCCGAGGCCACTTTCTCTTATCTTTGAACTCATGCCCTTTCCGATGGCGCTCATGGCATCAAAAACTTCATCCGCCGGGATAACGCTGCTGATACCTGCCATGGTGAGTTCTGCAGACGATGCAGCGTTTAAAGCGCCACATACGTTTCTTTTAACGCAGGGGACTTCTACAAGGCCCGCAACGGGATCACAAGCAAGCCCCAAAAGATTCTTTAATGCAAGGGCTGCTGCGTTAGCGCTCTGCCTTCCCTTTCCACCGAGAAGATATGTAAGGCCTGCTGCCGCCATAGCACTGGCAGCGCCGATCTCAGCCTGGCATCCACCCTCCGCGCCGGATAAGGATGCCCTTGCGGCTATAACACTGCCTACACCTGCTGCCACAAAAAGGGCCTCTGTCATCTTTTCATCCGAAAAATCCCTAGCTTCCTGTGTAGCCAAAAATACTGCAGGAACAACTCCGCAGGAGCCCGCCGTGGGAGCAGCCACAATTCGTTTCATGCAGGCATTTCCTTCTGCAACGCGAAGAGCAAGTTCCATTACTCTTCCCATAAAAGGACCAATAAGGGGATTTCCGTTATCAAGATACTCCCTCAGAAGCGCTGCTTCTCCGCCTACAAGGCCGCTGTTACTCTTTATCTTACCGTCATAGTTAAGAGCAGACTCCTTCATTGCCATGTACATCTTTTTCATGGTCTCGAAGGATTCTTCTTCCGTAATATCCCTTTCTCTGCAGTCATCAAGCTGAACCAGCTTCCAGAAAGGGATTCCGGAATTCTCTTCAACTTTACATATTTCCTCTAACGAATCAAACATAAATACCTCTACCTCAGCGAGAAATATGCAACGCCGAATATTCCATCCAATCTCTCAAGTGCCTCCATGATCTCTTCAGGCACTTCCTGGTCGCACTCAATGACCATTATTGCCTCTCCTCCACGCTTCTTTCTGTGAAGGTTCATGGTAGCAATATTAATGCCCTTTTCCCCAAGAAGGCTGGTAACCTCCGTGATGCATCCGGGCTGATCCATGTTCCTGACAATAAGTGTCGGATTCTCTCCCGAAAAGTTTGCTTCATTTCCGTCAAGCTTACAAATCTCGATACGACCGCCTCCGATGGAAGAAGCAACAACTTCAAGTTCTCTTCCACTTTGACCGATCATCATTATCTTTACGGAATTGGGATGAACGTCGCCAAGATCAATGGTTTCGATAGTAAATCTCATGCCCTTTGAAAGAGCGATTGAAAAAGCATTCGGTATCTCTGTATCATCTACCGCCATTCCAAGAAGTCCGGCGATAAGTGCTCTGTCAGTTCCGTGGCCCTTGCCCGTTGCCGCAAAAGAACCGTGTAAATAAATATAAGCCGATTTGATCGGCTCTCCCATCATCTTATTGCAGACATTTCCTATCTTTACGGCGCCTGCGGTATGGGAACTGGAGGGGCCAACCATTACAGGCCCCACTATATCAAATAGATTCATTGATTCTCCTTAATCATCAGGAAGCATTATGCCTCCAAAATATTCCGGATCTCCGTTTTCATCCGTCAGCACAAAACCCTTTGTGGAGATGGTAACATATGACCCGTCGGGCTTTCGTACCCGATAATGGAAAGGCATAACCTCTCCTTCAACATTCAAGGTCTCGTTAACTACTCTCTTGTATTGTTCGAGATCATCGGGATGAACATATTTTGACCATGCCTCACCGGCTCTATACAAGTATTCCGATTCCATGCCAAAATCGTTGATGGTTTGTATGGACCATCTTGAAAAGTCGTATCTCATGTCGCAAAGATAGACATAGCCATCCCCCGCCATGGTAAGAAATGCCCCAAAAAGTCCGTCCAGTTTTCGTCTTCTTTCCTTTGGAATAATTGTGTCAAGGTCATTTGGCATAACCGAATTCTGAATGTTTTTTTGAGTCTTAAGATATTTCTTGTTCTCATACATTTCAGAGTCCGCTCTCTTATAAACAGTTGAAAAACTGTCTCCCCTCCATGGCTCGTATACTGCCATGCCGCTGGCGACAACGGGACCTGTGTGAGTTATCTTGTTGGAAGCAGACTCTCTTCTCAGAAGTTCAAGAAGATAGTCCCTCTGCTCAAAATCCTTTTCTCCAAGAACAACAGAAAACTCATCTCCACCGGTTCTAAACACAGGGCTGTGCTTATACACTCCGCATATCATACGGCTTGTTCTCTGGATCATTTCATCGCCAAGGCTATGGCCTCTGGTATCATTGATGCGCTTAAGGTCATTTACATCGCAGACTACAACGCCAAAATGGAAATCCTTTTTTCCATTTCTGATCTTTTCTTCTATCTCTGCAGAGTATTCCTGAAAAGCATTTTTGTTGCGAATACCTGTAAGTTCGTCCATTCGCGCCATGCGCTCAGCGGACTGTAGATTCTTCTTAACCTCTTCCGCTTTTTTGTATTCGTCCTCAACGTTCTCTAGAGCACAGATAATATGTTCATCATCATCGCACATAATAGAGACCAGTCTTGTATGAATTACTTTACCATCAAGTATCAGCCTGAAAACAGCACTGTAATGTCTATCCAGCGTAAGATATTCCAGCAGAGTTCCCCTGTCATGGATCCTGATGACCATCTCAAGATCATTGGGGTGCGTACACTTCTGTGCGGTCTTTTTTACCATGGCAAAAAAATGGTCTCCCTCGTCGGGGACTCCCATGATCCTATAAGTATCCGAGCAAGAGTACAGAACATATTGGCCTGTTCTTATCTCAACATAAAAAAGGACATCAAAATGTCTTGCAAGTGTTCCTGCGATTTGGTTAAGTGCTGCCTGATCAATAGCCATACGATCTCCTTTATTTGAAGAACTATACAGTGAAAATAAGACAGATTACATACATCGATTATACACCATGCATACCTAAAAAGGCAAAAAAATGGCATCTCAAGATCATTTACATAGTCTTAAGATGCCATGTTAATTTAAATAAACTCAGTAAAGAATTCGTATGAATCCATTTCTATTGAGAAGAACTGGATACAGTAATCCTTGATATACTCATCAAATGTTCGGGGTTTATTCATCCACGCACTGTATTCCCCTCTTGATCCGAATCTGCAACCTTCCGGAACATATTCCTGAAGGAACCAGTTGAACACAACCTTAGGGCCTTCACAATAAATATACCACGTACCGTTTTGGTCACCCTTCATGTCAAGCCATGCCTGAACCTTATCCTGCTCTGCGACATTTACTCTGAAATTACTTGTCTCCTGCATAATAAAGACAGGGGCTCCAAAGTGTACAGCAATAGGTGAGAAGAATACAGCGAATCGCCCTTTCCCTTCCTTGATGCTGCCCGGCATACTTTCTCTTATACGTTCTTCTTCAAGTCTTCTTGCTTCTTCCTTACCCTGGATCTCCTGAATCTTTTCTCTCTCTTGCTTAAGAGCACACTCCTGAGCCATCTTGGAAGTGAAGTAACACTTAAGAGTTCCGTCATCAAGGTAATCAAGGACCATATATACATGCTCATAGGGATACTCCGTTTGAACACTGTATGCGGCCTGTCCCGGACTTCCGGCAGATCCTGCCATCTTGTTTGCAAGAGCCCCATCCCCATTAATGCATATATTGATAGAATGTTTTATTCCACCCGCGTTTAAAAGATCTCTTGCAAAAGTAGTACAATTGTTTACGTTAAGATCATATTTTTCCTTATATCCATCTATAAAATCGGATATTTTTGACAGATTATCCCCGTCAATGACAAAAGGCATCGAAACAAAAGCATTATTCATGTTTTCGGGGGTCATGTCTTTTCCATCGTATCCTAATGTTTTTGACTGATATACGATATTACCGTTCTCGTCTTCAGTTCCATCATAATAAAGATGTCTGTATCCATTGGGTAGCTTAATTTCAGCATTATATGTCTTGACCAGAGCTTCAAGAGCAGATGAATTCTCTGTCCATGCTCCGTAACCAATTGCGCCAAAACTTGTTTCTGTTGAATTACCCTTATCTATGATATTAAACTCCAGATCCGGATCACTACCCTCATAACAATAGCTGGTCCATGTATGCCCCGCTCCGTCTGCATATGCCTTTGCATCATCCATATCCGGAGTAAAAATATTTATAGAATAGACAGCCTGTCCGGAGTACATAGCTTTTACGTATTCCTCATAACTTGGATATAAGCCGCTTGGAAGTTCGTCCGTAACAAAATCTATTCCATATTTCTTGTACTCAGGCACACCTCTGTCAAGGTTTTCAACGCCTTCTCCGCTTATTGACGAAACTACATACTTTGAAAAGTGTGGGAGTCGCGCGGTGATAATATTATCGTTCTGAGTCTGGCCTTCTACATACTCAAACTCATATGAATCTTCGTTAAAGTAATAAAGATAATAATCCTCTCCCGGAACATAGTCATCACAATCAAGAGTAATACTGATCTCTGCTTCCTCGGGCTGAGCGTCCCCCATAGAGATGCTGATAGCTGTACCTATCATTCCCGTAACATTCTCTTTTGAAAGACTAAAGGTCTCAGGCACCTCAAATACATGAAGATTCTGTATATCTTTAGCAGCAGCCTTTACATTTAGTTCAACCGTCATATTGCTGTTAAAATCTGCCACCTCAGTAATTGAAACCACCGCATCATTTGCAAGATCATCTTTATCAAGCGGATCTTTCCCGAATCTAAGCTCATCACCATCGGTGAATCCGTCTTCATCGGAATCTTCCTTTAAAGGATCGGTTCCGGCTGCTACTTCTTCTCCATCAAAAAGTCCGTCTCCGTCCGAATCCATAATGCGGGCAAATGTTCCTGCTGACTGTTCTTCAATATTGGTTAATCCATCATTATCAAAGTCTTCATCTGCATCGGAAATTCCGTTTGTATCGGTATCAAAAATGTAAGGATCTGTCTCAGAGTTGGTGATTTCAAAATAATCTGTAAGACCATCCCCGTCACTGTCCTCATTCTTCATTGCCAAGCCTTCAGCGTTGGCTTCGTTGCCGTTGTATATCAGATAACTAAACTCTTTGTTAAGGCTTTCATCATCATAAACATACGTGATAGTTACGAAGTTAGGTCCGTAAGCAAGTCCATTGCAATCAATCTTCCACTTTGACTTATACTTGATCTCTCCACCGGCAATCTCATAATCATGTGCGGTGGTAACCTTGTATCTGATAACCGATGGTTTATCATTAAAATAAGATTTAACACTTATCGCGGTCATCTTGTCAGAAACGTAATAAACGCTGTCTGTACCTGTCTCTATCAGCTGTTTGGAAACCAGTGCAGAAGGGTCCTGAAGCTGTCTGCGCACTTCAACGTAATTCTTTACGGGCTTGTAAAGAAGGACGCAGAAAAGTGTGGTCCAGCAAAGTGAGAAAACAAGACCTACGATTGCTCTGTTCACACGTACCTTCTTATGTCTGAAGATAAGGTCGATAAGTGCAAACAATCCGCCCAGCAGATGAAGGATTGGGAATATCGATAAAACGATGGCCCATACTCCAAGGGCGGAACCTTTCTTACCGGGCTTAGCTACCTGCGCTACAGCAGGCTGCTGAATCACCTCCTGTGCAGGTTGCTGTATTACCTGCTGGGTTTGCTGCTCCTGTGCAGGCTGCTGTATTACCTGCGCTTCTTTCTTCTCCTCAGTTTCGGGAGTGTTGTTGTTTTCGTTCATTCATAAACCTCTCAAAAAAAATACTCTGTCTGCCATTATACAACAAAAATGCCCCATTGCGGGGCATTTTTTAAGCCGTACTATTTTGTTTTGACGCAGCTGCGTCTGTATAAAATCTTATTTGTTGAACTTCCATTCAAGAACTTCATATCCCTCGCCTGCAAAGGTAAAGAATACATCCTGTACGCCGGTAACTTCAGCGGTAAGATCTACTGTGATCTCAGTGAATTCAGCACCGGGCTTTTCAACCTTTACAAATGCTACGGGCTTGTAGTTGGGATACTCGGTTCCAACCATGATAGCGCCGCTTCCCTCGCCGCGTACCTTGATGCTGAAAGACTTGGGAGAAGTGCTTCCAAAGTCTGCTCCGAGAACACCGGTCCAGCTTCCGTCATGGATTCCGGTTACGATCATATCGCCTGATCCATATTTAACAGCTGTCTCGCCGTACTGAGTTGTCTCAATTCCGGCAGCGTTGCCAATGGTTACTGCCTTTACTGTCTCATAAGGATCAAGATTTCCGATCTGCCCTACGCCTTCTCTGGTTCCCTTAGACTTTGTGGGCTCACCATCCTCGTTAAACTTTATAACGTCAATGTTGGTGCTTCTGTATCCGCCATCCATGCCCATCTTTTCTTCAAGGATCCTTGCATGATATGCGATGTACCAGGTTCCGTTAAACTCGAACATGCAGTGGTGATTGTTTCCACCCTTGCCGAAGAAGAATCCGGGATTCTTGAGAACAGGATTTGCAAGTTCGAAAGGTCCCATGGGGTTATCGGACTTCATAGTGATGATCTCACCGTTTTCAAATCCAAGTTCCTTAACTGCATCCTCAGTCATGCTGAAGTTTGAGCAATATGAATAGTAGTATGTTCCGTTAATCTTGTTGATTCCCGAATCCTCAAAGAGATATTTAACGTTCTCGATAGGACGGGGATCTCCGTCAAGGCTGATCATGTCTGCGCCCAGCTTTGCAACACGTGCGGTTCCGGGGTTTGAAGCCATATCGGGAGTAGGTACTCCGCCGCCGAAGTAGATGTATGAATTTCCGTCATCGTCCATAAGAACTGCGGGATCGAAGAGCCATGCTACTTCTGCGCAGGTAGGAGTCTGTCTTGAGATAAGTGGACCGTTAATGGGATCGGTGAAAGGTCCGTAGGGGGTGTCTCCCTCAAGAACAGCGATTCCGTTTCCGTTGTTTGCAAAATAAAGGAAAAACTTGTCCTTGCCGTCAATGTTTTTGTAAGCAGCTGCAGGAGCCCATGAGTTTGCTCCCCATGTTGCCTGCCCCTTGCTTGATGCTGCATAAACTGTTCCGTGATCGGTCCAGTTTACAAGGTCTGCAGAAGAGATAACGTTGATGGTATAAATGTTTGAATAGTTATTCTCCTTGAGATTTCCGGCCTCATCATACATGGGGTCATCTCCGGTCATATAAAGGTAAACCCTTCCGTCATATACAAGCGCATAAGGGTCTGCTCCGAAGCGCTGTGTCATAACAGGGTTGTGATCCGCAATAGGTTTTACGGGCTTTACGATTTCAATGTTTTTGAAGAGTTGTTCCATTTCCTCTAATCCTTTCCCTTGATCCGATTCATTGTTTTGGGTTTCTCCCTCATTAGTCCCGGCCTCGGCAGTTTCTTCTGCTCCGGTCCTCTCCCCTTCAGAAGGATGTTCTGTCTTTGCGCATGCCGCAAGTCCTGCTGCCAGGCTCATGATCGCAATAACAGAAACAATTGTTTTAAAGCATTTTGTTCTGAATTTCATATTACTCATCATAGGCAGATTATAAAAGGCGGCCCCCTTTCCCTTCCACGCACGGGTTGCTCTTATCTCCCCAATATTTGCTCTGCCTACTAACGCAATATTTCACCAATCGGTAGCAAAAAAAGAAAAGAAGTTTAATATCTCTTCTCTTATTATTAAGGTAACAATATAGGATAATGGAATTTCACAGCAAAAAAACTTTTAACACATATAGAAAGGAGTACTATGCTTAGACAAACAAAAGTTGAAAACGGTGAAGTCAGGGGACTTCCCGGAACAAATCCAAGAATAACCGTTTATAAGGGAATACCTTTTGCGGCTCCGCCTGTTGGGGAAAACAGATGGCGCGCACCGCAGTCCGCTAAAAACTGGGAAGGTGTTTTAGATGCTTATAAATTCGGTCCTATTTCAGTACAGGATACTCCCGGTATCGGCGACGATATCTACTGCAGAGACTGGCATGTAGATCCCGAGATCCCTATGGGCGAGGATTGTCTCTACCTTAATGTTTGGACTCCCGCAAAAAAGACTGATGAGAAGCTTCCTGTTCTTATCTGGTATTTCGGCGGCGGATTCCAGTGGGGCTATACCGCAGAGATGGAATTTGACGGTGAACAGCTTGCAAAGCGCGGAATCATCGTTGTCAGCATCAACTACAGACTTCAGTGCTTCGGCTTCCTCTCTCATCCCGAGATAACAAAAGAAGCTCCCGATGCCCCCGGAAACTTTGGTCTTCTTGACCAGAGGTTCGGACTTGAATGGGTTCACAGAAACATCGCTGCATTCGGCGGAGACCCTGAGAACATTACCATCATGGGCCAGTCAGCAGGTGGCGGAAGCGTACTTCAGCAGTACACAAATAAGAAGAATTTTGACAAGATCAAAGGTGCCATCATCTTAAGCGGTATGATGCGTGCGGATCAGTCAGCAGACGATATCTTCAGCCCCATCTCACTTGATAAAGCTGAGGAGCGCGGAGCAGACTTCTTTAACTTCCTTGGAGTAAAATCCCTTGAGGAAGCAAGAAAGATCGATGCCTTTGAACTTCGTTCAAAATACGGTCAGTACGTTCAGGATCATCCCAGGATGTTCCCTATTGAAGACGGACAGTTCTGCACAGGAAATCCCATCGAAAAGATCGTAGCCGGCGACTGCACGGATGCACCTATTTTATCCGGAAACACCTCCGATGAGTTTCCCATTAACGGTGTAAGCCTCGTTGAGCATTCCGTAAAGAGCACCTATCTCGACGCTCAAAAGAACGGATCTAAGCAGGCCTACTACTATTACAGATTCGATCCTCAGATCCCCGGTTGGGACCATCCAGGTACCTTCCACTCAGTAGATCTCTGGTTCTGGTTTGAGACCCTCTCAAGATGCTGGAGACCTTTCGAAGGAAGACATTACAACCTTGCCCGTCAGATGGCTGATTATGTTGCAAACTTTGTAAAGACTCACAACCCCAACGGCATGGGCTCAGACTGCAAACCTCTTCCTCTTTGGGAAACCTACAACAAAGATTCAAAGGCAGAGATGGTATTTGACGGACGCGGCGCCGTTCCCGGTGTTCAGGGCGGTCTTCGTCTCGGAATAACCGGCAAAAAGCAGGCTGTAAATCCCTATCTTCCTTCCTGGGAATATGTACCCGATGGTGAGCCTTATGTATTCGGAAACAGAGTCTATGTTTACGGTTCACATGACCTTTACGACGGCGAGACCTTCTGCTTAGGCGACTATGTTTGCTGGTCTGCTCCTATCGATAACCTTGGAAATTGGCACTACGAAGGAGTTATCTATCCTAAGACTGCAGACCCTCTTAACAAAGACGGTCACATGTGTCTCTATGCTCCCGATGTAACCGTTGGTTCTGACGAAAGATACTATTTATACTATGTACTTGATAAAGTTAATATTGTTTCCGTAGCTGTTTGCGACAAGCCCAACGGACCTTTCGAGTTCTATGGATATGTTCATTATAAAGACGGCACAAAGTACGGTGAAAGAAATACCGCAGAAGGCGGAGCAGTAGCCAATGGTGATAGCTTTGTTCCCGGAATTCCCGTTAAGAATGATGAGCCTCAGTTCGATCCCGGAGTAATAACCGAAGGTGATAAGACTTATCTCTACACAGGCTTCGCAGGACACGGCGACAAGGGCCGTCACGGTGCAATGTTCACCGTTCTTGATAAAGACATGCTGACCATCATCGAGGAGCCTACCTTCGTATGCCCCGGTGATATGTACAGCAAAGGAACAGGATTTGAAGGACATGCATTCTTCGAGGCTCCTTCCATCAGAAAGAATGGCGACACCTATTACTTCATTTATTCATCTGAAGTAATGCACGAACTTTGCTATGCAACTTCAAAGAATCCTGCAGGTCCTTTTGAATACGGCGGAGTTCTTATCAGCAACGCCGACATCGGAATTGACAGCTATAAGCCCGCGGATATGTCCATGGCCTATGCCGGAAACGATCACGGAAGCATGATCGAGATTGCAGGAAAGTGGTATATCTTCTATCATCGTCAGACCAACAACACATGGTTCTCCCGTCAGGTATGTGCAGAGGAATTAACCATTGGTTCTGATGGAAAAGTTAAGCAGGCAGAAATGACCTCATGTGGCCTTAACGGCGGTCCTTTATGTGATGAAGGCGAGTATCCTACATATATTGCATGTAACCTCTTTACAGAAAAGCATGCCCTTTACGTTGAAGGCGGCGCTCCCTGCGTAGTACAGGAAGGCGGCGACGGAGACGAGAATATCGGATACATCAAGAACCTCTCTGACGGCGCAACAGCCGGATTTAAGTACTTTGATCTTAATGCTGTTACCGGAATCAAGATTAAGACCAGAGGCTACTTTAACGGTAAGGTCGAGTTCAGGACCAAGTGGGATGGTAAAGTCATCGGAGAAGCACAAATTGACGGAACCAATATCTGGACGGACAGAATTTGCAAGTTTTCTCCCATTTCCGGCGTAAATGCCCTTTATTTCACCTTTAAAGGAAGCGGAACTTGCAGCATGAAGAGCTTTGAGTTCTTGCATTAAGTTCTTTTTCTGATAAATACGGGGTTTAATTGCAACTTTTTATCGAAAAGATTATAATTAAATAATCAAAAGTCTATGAGACTAAAACAGGTCAGGGTCAAAGGTATTTGGCCCTGTTTTTTGCAAAGGAACGGTGAAGAATATGGACGGACGAATTCATTCTTTGGAAAGTTTTGGAACAGTTGACGGCCCCGGAACAAGATTTGTTGTATTTGTACAGGGATGCCCCATGCGCTGTAAATATTGTCACAACCCCGATACCTGGTCAATGAACGGTGGCCAGATGATGTCAGTTGACTACATCCTTGAACAGTACCACAGAAACGAGGCCTTCTATCGTAACGGCGGTGGCCTTACTGTTACAGGCGGCGAGCCCCTTATGCAGATGGATTTCCTTATCGAGCTTTACGGCAAATGTAAGGAACAGGGGATCCATACCTGCCTTGATACATCCGGTATCGCATTTAATCCCGACAATTCCGGCATGATGCTTAAGTTTGATCGGCTGATGCCCCTTGTGGACCTGGTAATGCTTGATATCAAGCACATCGATCCTGAGCACCATCTGGAACTTTGCCAGCAGCCCAACGAAAACATCCTTAAGTTCTGCCGATACTTAGACAAGAAAGGCGTTCCCATGTGGATCCGCCACGTTATCGTTCCCGGAATAACCGACGACGATAAGTACCTGTATGACCTTGGCTATTTCATCGGTCAGTTCACCAATTTGAAGGCATTGGATGCTCTTCCCTACCACACAATGGGTGAGACCAAGTATGAGAAGCTTGGCATTGAATATCCCTTAAAAGGCGTTCCTGCCATGGATAAGGGTATTCTTCTTGATAAGAAGGCAAAGATCATCGAGGGCATCAAGGCAAGAAGGGCTGAGATGAAAGACAGTTCGACAAACTAACCAAGATTAGATGCGACTTTTTATCATTAACCCTTGTAATTATCTGATTATTAAGATAATATACAACTTGTAAACAATAATTGCATAGCAATGAAACGTGTATATTTAGGAGGAAAAAGATATGGCATTTGTTATCGGAGATGCATGTGTAGCATGTGGCGCTTGTGAAGCTAACTGCCCCGTTGGAGCAATCAGCATGGGCGATGGAAAGTTTGAGATCGATCCTGAGAAATGCATCGACTGCGGAAGCTGCGCAGGTGGATGCCCCGTTGGAGCTATCGAGCAAGGCTGATCGCACAGAGTGTTGCACAAAACGTCACGCACTTTATGACGTGTTGATACATCATAAGAATATTTAAAGCCGCGTTTAATACGCGGCTTTATTTTTTTATATAGTAGCAGTAATGTGCACCCTCCAATACCTTTTCATAATCATAATTATCCATAAGATAATTATATATGTAATTCTCGTTCAACCGGGGGATCATATTTGATTCTACAATTAAAACATCAGGTAATCTTTCCTGAAACTGCTCCCAATACTCAACATGTTTGTGTCCATATGTCGGAGTACATATCGTTGAATATTGCGCGATCTTAACGGGTTTTAATAAGTATAGTTCGGAAGCAGATACTTCCATGTTGTCAGAAATGATAAATACACTGTCTCCATCGTTTACTACACTTTTATACTCAGCATTTCCGGTTTCATACCATTCTTTAACTACATAATCGCAGACCACGTTATATGCAGGTCCATCTTTAACAATAGCATTGTATTGAAAAATGTTGGTACCGGTGCTGCTCATCATCTGTGTATATCCTTCTATTCCATATGATAGAATGCACATAAGAACCATAGACGCTATAACGTATTTAGCCTCTTTAGTATCCTTGAACACATATAGAATAACAATCGAAGAGACAATAAATCCAACTTGGGTAAAAACCAGATTTTGAGATAAAGCCACATTAGATACCAGAGTGACCGCAACTATTGTCATCATTTCCATTACAATTATGGGAATAAAAAATTTTAACTTATCCGTGCCTATTCGAGCCCTGTAATAGATCAACGCAGTAATTGCAATGATGGGGAACAAAACATATTGCACCTTCAGGCAGGTATATCCGGTATTTTTTATAAAACAGTAATATCCCGATAATAACCCTGACAATACGATAGCTGTTAGACAGGCAATACAAAAAACCTTCTTCTTTTTCAAAATCTTTGATACAACGATACCCACTATTACTGCAGTGAGCAATATCGCAAGTGAGGGTATCATTATTTTTTTTGATTCTCCCAAAATGAAAGCCGATTGAGATATTCCATAAGCATTCTTTCCACCGTGGGATTCATCTCCGCTAGTAACATTCAAAGCATTTCTGAATATCAAATCCAGATTCTTTCCCCATACAATATAAGCGAAATATAAGCATCCTTCTGTGATCGAAGTGATCAAAAAACAGCCAAGTCCGGCAAATCTTTTTCTTTCTTTTTTTATCAAGAAGAATACCAGTAAAGGAAGTGCTAAGATCACTGTTACCGGATACGATAACAACGCTAAAAAGAAACATGTAGAAGATAGTATGGCATATACAGGTTTTCTCCATTGCTCGTTCTCTGCGTAGCACATAAAGCAAAATGAAAGCGCAAGAAACCAGACCATCATATTTGAAAATTCAGGGAGTGAAGTAAGTTTTGGGAAAAGGCTATAAAACAGAAATGCTATGATCATTGAAGCTTTACTGTCAACGAAAAGTCGGGTGGCTTTATATAAAACTATCGATACAACTAAATGAAAAATAATACCACACGATCTTAAAAACACTACTATTCCTGTTGTGGTATGAAACAACATGATATATAAACGGATTAAAAATGCACATAAAAATGCGGAAGTCTGATGAGGCTCCCACATTTCCATCAATAATCTGTCTCCCATAGCATGTCTGTATGACATGGCAACATGATATGATTCATCTATAACATAGTCACTGAAAATAACTTTAATCGTGCTCGCCATTGCCAGCAATGTGAGCACGATTAAAACTATCACCCATATTTTGTTAAGTGTTTTCGTTTTCTTAACCATCGGATATTCCTTGGAATTATCTTACCTGTCTAAAATCCCTTCTGAAAGATGATCATACTGCTGCATAACAAGAGAATAATAATAACCCTTCTTGTCCATAAGTTCCTTGTGAGTTCCTTGCTCTACTATCTTACCATCTCTAACAGCAAGTATAATATCTGAATCGGTAATTGTCGATAGTCTGTGGGCGATAACAAAGCTTGTACGTCCCTTTGTAACGGTTCCGATGGCGTTCTGAATAGCTCTCTCGGTTACTGTATCAACAGAGCTTGTAGCCTCATCAAGTACAAGGATCCTGGGATCTGCAAGTATCGCTCTTGCGAAGGATATAAGCTGCCTCTCACCGGTTGAAAGCATTCCACCGCCTTCTCCGACGTCACTGTCCAATCCCTTTTCCATGCGCTTAACGATTCCGTCAGCGGAAACCAGTTCAAGAGCTCTCCAGATCTCTTCTTCTGTCGCATCAGTCTTACCGTAGCAAAGGTTCTCTCTTATAGTACCCGTGAAGAGATGAGGCGTCTGAAGCACATATCCGATATGGCTGTGGAGCCAGAGCTGTGAACGTTCCTTAGCATTTCTTCCATCGATAAGGACTTCTCCCAAAGTAGGCTCAAAGAAACGGCATACAAGGTTAACAAGTGTTGATTTACCTGCACCTGTCTCTCCTACGATGGCAACGCTTGCGCCCTGAGGCACCTTAAGGTTAAAGTGCTCAAGGACCATCTCATCACCGTCAGGATACTTAAAGGAAACATCCTTGAACTCGATCTCTCCGTCAAGGTCTTCCCAATTCTCCTTCTTTGGATTAAAGGTATCGCCGTACTTTTCGATTACTTCAGGGCTGTCAGCAACATCAGACTGAGTTGAAAGAAGTTTATCTACTCGCTCGATGTTTACCTGCACCTGTACAAGTGCCGCAAAGTCACTGATTATAGTCTGAATAGGATCCATGATACCAAGTGCATAGCTCATGAATACGGACAATGTACCAACAAGCATTACTCCCTCAACGGTCATATATCCGCCTCTCCAAAGAACAAGTGAAAGGATGATTGATCCGATCAAGGTTACAAGGGATGAGAACATAGCTGAGTGGTGAGCTGTTCTTACGGAAGCCTTTCTCATGCTCTCAGTATCTTTTCTAAAATCATTATTCATCTTATCTTCCGCTGCAAGAGTCTTGATTGAGCGGACACCGGTGATGCCTTCGTTGAAATCTCCGGTGATCTTTGAGTTAAGCTCTCTAACCTTTCTGTTAAGAACAGTCAGCTTCTTCTCAAAGAAAATAATGATGAGAACTGCAACCGGTATCAGCGCTACAACAAGAAGGGCCAGCTTCCAGTTGGTGATGAACATTACAATGATAACGCCAACAATGTACGAAAAACACCATACAAATTCCATCATGAACCAGCTTACAAGCTCTCCGATCTTTCCGGAGTCGCTCATAACTCTGGCGTGGATATAACCCACATTGTTCTGGTTAAAGTATGAGAAGGACAGAGTCTGCAAATGGTTAAAGGATGCGTTTCTCATGTCCCTGTTTACCCAAAGTTCCAACCTGCTGCAAAGGAAAGTTGTGATATAGTCGATAACGACTTTTCCTGTAAGACATACCATGTAAAGTGCAATGACATAACCAATGGTGTCTAAAGTCTTAAGTGCAACATTGTGGTTGATAACATATTTGTTAAAGAGAGGAAAAACCGAATCGATGCCACTGCTGACCATTCCCAGCAGGATCATGACGATTATCCTGACTCTGTATTTCTTGAGGAAAGGTAAAATCTTGGGTATACCAAAGAACGGTAATCTTACCTTCTCCTCTGTCTTATTTTGATCTTCCATGTTAATTCTCCCCTTATTTAGGCAGGACACTGTAAATTGAATATCTTCTTATACAGTCCTTCCTGCTTGATCAATTCTTCGTGTGTTCCAATTTGGGCTACGCGGCCGTGATCAAGTACCACGATCTTATCCGCATGCATAAGAGTTGAGATCCTGTGAGCGATAAGAATCGTTGTAGTATCCTTCGATCTTTCCTTTAACGCGGTACGGATCTTAACATCTGTCTCCGCATCTACCGCTGAAAGGGAATCGTCAAATACCATGATGGGCGGCTTTCTGAGAAGCATCTGCGCGATGGCAGTACGCTGCTTCTGGCCTCCAGAAAGAGTTACGCCCCTTTCACCAACGTAGGTCTCATAACCTTTGGTGAATTTCTCAATTGCCTCATCAAGAGCTGCGATCTTTGACGCAGCCTTAACATTATCCATGTTGATCTCGTTGGCTGTAATGGCAATATTCTCAGCAAGTGTACCGGAGAAAAGATAGGGCTCCTGAAGAACTATTCCAATATTCTCACGAAGATAGTTTCTCTTAACATCTCTGATATCCTTGCCACCAATGGTTATCCTTCCGGAACATTCGCTCTCTTCATCGATCTCAAGAAGCCTGTCCAGAAGCTGGATAAGCGTTGATTTTCCGGATCCTGTTCCTCCGAGGATACCCACCGTTTTCCCTGCAGGTATCTCAAAGCTTACATCATCAAGAACTCTTGTAAGTTTCTTCTCAGATGAGCTTCCGGTTTCCTCTTTTGATTCAGCTTTATTATTATCAGTCTTGTTTTCTTTCTTGTGATCTTCCTCATCCTTTTCGTTTTCTACAACAGGATAAGCAAAGGTAACATGCTCAAACTTTATGTCACCGGCCATATCGGTCTCACCGGCTCCCTCTGTATCAGACTCTTCTTCTGAGTTCATGATATATCTGATTCGGTCGATTGATATTCCCGCTTTACTCATCTCGGAAATAACACGTCCAAGTGAACGTACAGGCCAGGTAAGCATCGCGTTGTATGAGATGAACGCGATGAGATCACCGGTGGTCAGTTCTCCCTTTACGCAGAATGACGCACCGAATGCAACTACCAGCATTACCTGGGTTCCGCTGACAAGGTCTCCGGATGCCCAGAAGAAGGAAAGTAGTTGCATCAGTCTTACCCACATATTGCAGTACTTGGAATTGGCCTTGCCAAATCTCTCACGCTCATAGCTTTCTTTGCCGAATGCTCTTACTACTCTGACTCCGCTTAAGTTCTCCTGAACCATAGCTGAGAGTCTTCCTTCCATATCGTCAACCTTTTCAAAGGAATCTCCGATCTTTCTGTGGAAGATAAGTGAGTAACCAATGATCACAGGTACAAGTGAAATCGCGATCATTGCAAGCTTCACATTAATGCTGAGCATAAACACAATAGACAGCACGATAAGGATTATTACTCTTACCAGGTTTGTTAACTGGTCTGATAAGAACCTTCTTACAGTGTCAACGTCTGAAGTACATCTCTGAATGATATCGCCGGTCTGGTTCTCATTATGCCACTTCACAGGCAGGTGAATGATGTGGTCATAAAGAGTATCTCTCATGTTACAAACCAGTTTTTCTCCTCCCTTTGCATTGAAAAGGCGGAAGAAATATCTGCTTATAACCGCGAGTAGTGCAACCCCAAGGATACCGATGGCAACAATGTGAAGATTGGATTTGATGAAAGCATCTCCTCCAAGTTTCTCAATTGCCTCCTGAATGAAACCGGGGATCTGAGAATTCTCTTCTCCCGTCACCACATTTACGGTGTAGGAAATGATCCTGGGATTTATAAGGTCAAGGAGCGCTACAAGGGCTCCAAACAACATACAAACAGCAAAGTAACCTATACTTCCTTTCAGGAAGAAGAATAAAAGCTTACTTCGCTTACTAAATTTTAATTCTTTTTTCTTTTCCATAATGTCTCCCCATATATAAGAACATTACCCGGAAAACAAGGTAATTATCAAGTTAACAGTAACTGCAGGACATTTTCTATGTAACAAAAAACCGCCTGCCCAATGTAAGGCAGACGGTAAATAGTTAATAATATACTAAACCGAACGAGTAAAGTCATGCACTGATACAGCTGCATAGACTTATACCTGCCTTACATGATGAATAAATAATCACTTCTAGTCTTCTAACAACTGCGCTCATGGCTTTCTCCTTTCCGGACTTTATGTCCTAATATTTCGTCGCACTCTTTAGCGCTTGCGTGCGACTCGTTAATCATAGCACTATTATTTTGAATTGTCATTACTTTTTTTCAAAAAAGTAAAACTTTCTGATTATTTGCCCTGACAACACTCAGTGACAAGTATCCGCCTAGTCCTCATCCTTCTTCTTATGCTCAAGGTTAGCAAATCTGGTGAGTTCAGGTAACCAGGCAAGCTCTACTGTACCAACCGGGCCGTTTCTCTGCTTAGCGATAATGATCTCGGCTGTGTTCTCTTTTTCCGTATCCTTAGTGTAGTAGAATTCACGGTAAATGAACATAACAACGTCCGCATCCTGCTCGATAGCTCCGGATTCACGAAGGTCGGAAAGCATAGGACGCTTGTCGTCTCTCTTTTCAACCGCACGAGAAAGCTGTGACAGTGCAATAACAGGTACCTGCAACTCTCTGGCTATAGCTTTAAGTGAACGTGAGATCTCGGATACTTCCTGGTTCTTTGAATCAGAGAATTTTCCGCTTCCGCTCATGAGCTGTAAGTAGTCGATGATGATACAGTCAAGGCCCTGTGTAAGCTTGAACTTTCTGCACTTTGATCTAAGCTGGGCAATGGAAATTGAAGGAGTATCGTCAATGATTAGATTACTCTTTCCAATCTCGTTAGCCGAATCTGTCAATCTGTTCCAATCGTCCATAGTAAGACGTCCGGTACGGAGCTTCTGCGCATCAACCGCCGACTGCAGTGAAAACATACGGTTAATAAGCTGCTCCTTACTCATTTCCAGACTGAATATAGCAACGTGCTTCATGTTCTTGATTGCCATATGCTGAGCGATATTGAGCACGAATGCAGTTTTACCCATGGAAGGTCTTGCTGCAATAAGAATAAGGTCTGAGGGCTGCATGCCTGCGGTCTTGTAGTCAAGATCGATAAATCCGGTAGCAACACCTGTAACAACTCCCTTGTTGTAATATGCCGACTCGATCTTTGCAAGGGCATTTGATACAACCTTCTTAATGGGAACAGTATCTCCCACATTTCTGTTCTGAACAAGATCAAAGATGGACTTCTCGGTATCGTTAAGGATAACCTCAAGGTCTTCTTCATCGCGATAGCATCTTGATGCTATCTCCTCATTCGCTCTGATGATCTTACGAAGTGTGGACTTTTCCTGTACGATATCCGCATAGGTCTTAATGTTTGCGGAAGTAGGCACGGAGTTGATGATGTTCTGGATAAACTGAACGCTGCAGTACTCCGGAGGAACATTCTTCTCCTTAAGCTTGTCCTGTACCACAACGGGGTCGATGGGAACTCCGGACTCATTAAGGTCCACCATTATATCGAAATACAATCCGTAATTTCTGTTGTAAAAATCTTCGCCGCTAATGATCTCGGCTGCCATGTTAACAGCCTGATTGTCCATAAGCATGGAGCCTATGACAGACATTTCGGCCTCTTCGCTATGCGGAAGAATCCTTTTAAAAGTATTCTCTTCGCCGGCCATAAATCTTTATCCTCCCGGATGAAATAAATATCCTTTGGTTACTCTTCGACAACCTTAACGTTAAGCTGTCCTGTTACCTGAGGATGAAGTTTAATGGAAACATCATATGAACCGAAGTTCTTGAGAGCATCTGCAAGAACGATCTTTTTCTTGTCGATCTCGATACCAAGCTGCTCTTTTGCTGCAGCAGCGATCTCCTTTGTTGAAACGGATCCGAAAGCACGTCCGCCGGTTCCGGCCTTTATCTTTACGGTTACTGACTTCTCGTTAAGCTCTGCTGCAAGTGCCTTTGCTGCATCAAGCTGCTCCTGAGCAACCTTTGCATCATTTGACTTCTTAAGCTTAAGATCGTTTAAGTTTGCACTGGTAGCCTCTACGCCAATCTTCTTGGGAAGAATATAGTTTCTTGCATATCCGTCGCTGGCTTCGATGATATCTCCTTTTTTGCCAAGCTTCTTTTCATCCTGTAATAAAATTATCTTCATGTCTTTTCTCCCTTCTCACAATAGATTCGGATCGCGTACACCTACGCGAAAAAATTATAATTCATCGCTCTTGATCATCTCGTCGATGGTCTTCTTGAGCTCTCCGATGGCCTCGTCAATACCGATGCCTTCGATCTGGCAGGCTGCAACATTCATATGTCCGCCGCCACCCATTCTCTCCATGATGAGCTGAACATTAACTTCATCGATAGAGCGGGCGCTGACATAGATCTTGCCCTGGAAATCGGTAAGAACAAAACTTGCTCTTATGCCTCTGATATTTAAAAGTTCGTTTGCGGCCTGAGCTCCGATAACTGTGGGGCTGGGCACATCATCCGCAGTACATACGGAGATTGCAAATGAATCGCGATAGATCTCTGCCTGACTGACAGCATCTGCCTTTGCCTTGTATTCTCCTGCATCGGCACGGAACATTTTTCTGACACGCGTGACATCCGCACCGCATCTTCTTAAGAATGCCGCTGCTTCAAAGGTACGTACACCGGTCTTGGTAAGGAAATTATTGGTATCAACCATGATACCGGAATACATACAGTCAGCTTCCTCGATATGGATCTTAATATTATCCTGAACGTACTGAAGGATCTCAGATACCATTTCGCAAGCTGATGATGCATAAGGTTCAACATATGAAAGAGTTGCGTTCTCAATAACTTCATTACCTGCTCTGTGGTGATCCAGGACAACCACGGATTTGACCATATGAAGAAGATCGGGGCACTCTGTAAGTGAAGGCTTGTTAACATCAACAACTACAAGTACTGAGTTATTATCCGCAAGTTCCATCGCCTGCTGACGACTGATAATGGCGTCTTCGTTACCGGAAACACTCTTAAAGCATTCAACAAGAGGCTGAATGTCTGATGTCATACCATCCAAAACGATATGAGCCTTCCTGTCCAGAACCTTTGCCATGCAATAGATTCCAACAGCGGAACCGAAGCTATCCGCATCAGGTCTTGAATGTCCCATTACAAGAACATTCTCCTTAGCGGTCATGATCTCGCGTAATGCATGTGCCTTAACGCGGGCCTTAACTCGTGTATTCTTCTCAACCTGCTGGCTCTTTCCGCCATAATATGTTACAGCTTCAGGAGTTTTTATTACTGCCTGATCTCCGCCTCTACCAAGAGCGAGGTCAATAGCATTTCTTGCAAATTCATAGTTCTGAGCATATGTAAGTCCATCAACGCCAAGTCCGATACTGATGGTCACAGCCATCTCGTTACCGATGTTAACGGTCTTGATATCTTCAAGAAGTTCAAAGTGTGATTCCTGAAGCTGAGTAACTGCTTTCTTACGGAGGATAACAAGGAACTTGTCTTTCTCCATCTTTCGGCAGATACCATCGATGCCGGCAACATACTTGTTAACCTTACGATCGATAAGAGCAACAAGAAGGGACTGACGAACTTCCTCGACGCTTTCCAAAGCCTCGTCATAGTTATCGAGATAGATCATACCTACGCAAAGGCTCTGATCATCCAACTCCTGCAATGCAATATGAAGGGCTGTCTCATCAAAAAGGAAACATGCGATCAAATATCCCTGATAACCATTGGCCTCAATGATATCACTGTGCTCCGCCATCTCAGTCAAAGGGATCTTGCGGAACTGTGCGGTATAATCTCTTCCCTCATATTCAATGCTACACTCTGATTCTTCAACACCATCATTTCCCGGGAGTCTGTCCTGCGTGATGACGGGGAACAAAGTGGAAATATTCTTAGAATAACCTTTGGTTTGGTGAACCATATGCTCAAATGCGCGGTTGGTCCACATTATCTTTCCTTCCTCATCCATTAATGCATAAGGAAGATTCAATTCTCTTAAAAGCTTTCTTTGTATCTGTCCGTATTCCGTGGCAAAGCTTACAAGCTCATTCATAATGATAGGCTTGTTATAGAAATACAGGATCAAAGTAACTGTAAGATAAACTACTGTAAACACAGCAAGCAGCCAGCCGGCTGTGAGGTTTATCATAAATGCGGCTATGTCAATTACAACAAGGAGTGTTCCAAGATAAATTGTAGATTTAAGGTACGTACGAAGACGACCTTTTACTCTCATTTTAGTTTTCATACTGATTCCCACTACTATAAAAGAAAAACCATACAAGGACCAAACAAGGACTGTATTTCCATTAGCCCAAAATCAACATTATTTTATCACAAAATTAAAGATAAGTCTATTTCACGAATTGAGCAAAAAAAGAACACCTTTCATAAGAAAGATGTTCTTCAATGAACCATTTAAATGCCCGCAGGAATTAGTCCTGAACGTAAGGCATGATAGCGAGCTGACGAGCTCTCTTAATAGCTACGGTAAGCTCTCTCTGGTGCTTAGCGCAGTTACCGGTGATGCGGCGGGGAAGGATCTTTCCTCTCTCGGAAACGAACTTCTTAAGCTTTGCAGCATCTTTATAATCGATAACGTTGTCTTTACCACAGAAAATGCAAACCTTCTTACGTCTACGGATGCCGCCTTTTCTCTTAGCGGGGCCATCGGGACGCTCGGTCTTATTGAATGCCATAATACAAACCTCCTGAAAATTTAACTCTTAGTTGAACGGTAAATCTTCGACTACCCCGTCCGGAATGTTCATGAAATCATTAGCGTTTCCGGCTGAAGGCTGTGCGGGCTGATAAGTGCTGCCCGATCCATCAGAAGAGTTCTTGCTCTCAGCAAATTCAATCTCATCAACCATGATCTGCACGGAATAAACCTGCTGACCATCCTTGTTGGTGTAATTATCATTCTGAACACTACCCACAACGACAACCTTAGTTCCCTTGTGGAGATATCTCTCAACGAATTCTGCCTGCTTACCGAAGGTTGTGCAATTGAAGAAATCAGCCTCAGGCTGTCCCTCTCTCTTAAATCTACGGTCTACAGCGATTGAAAATCTTCCGATGGTAGTCTGTCTTTCCCCGGTAGATACTCTAACTTCGGGGTCACGGGTAAGTCTACCCATAAGAATTACTTTGTTCATACTTTACTCTCTTTCTTAAGCTTCGTCCTGTCTAACGACTAAGAATCTGAGGACGCCGTCCATGATACGAATTCTGCTTTCGATCTCTGCGGGAGCGTCTACATCAGCCTCGAAACGAATGAAGTAATAGTATGCTTCCTTCATCTTCTGGATTTCGTAAGCAAGTCTCTTCTTGCCCCATTCATCCACCTCTGTGATGTTGCCTTTGAATCTCTCAACGAGAGCTTTTACCTTATCAACGGTAGCATTTCTCTGTTCGTCTTCGAGGTTAGCGCTGACAACAACGGCTAATTCATACTTGTTCATCGATTTTACCTCCTTTTGGTCTCTGGCCCACATAATTTATGCGAGCAAGGAAAATATATCACGAATAGATATGTTATCATAAAAGTGCACTTAAATCAAGCACTAAATACAGATTTAGCGCTGCTTTTCCCACTAGATAAAGGAAAAAACATATCTATATCGGGCATAAAAAAAATCCTAAATTACTTAGGATTTTGAGAGGTGCCAGACGGATTTGAACCGCCGATCAGGGAGTTGCAGTCCCACGCCTTACCACTTGGCTATGGCACCAAAATAATAATTTGTATTCAAATCTAGTTGTTGGAAGTGACTCCGACGGGAATTGAACCCGTGTTACCGCCGTGAAAGGGCGATGTCTTAACCTCTTGACCACGGAGCCATATACATAAAAAACTGCGTCTTTTGGCACAGTACCTACAATCTTTATAAGATTGAGCTCCCCGAGTAGGGCTCGAACCTACAACAACTCGGTTAACAGCCGAGTGCTCTACCATTGAGCTATCGAGGAATAAAAGTCGTTGTATTCGCTCTGCGAATCAACGATCGCAACGGCGACTTTGTTTACAAAGTCGGCAGTGCTAGTCGAAGCGTCAGCGGAAACCTTTTCCTCGCTGCGTATTTTGCGGCGAGGGTTTGAATTCTGCTTGCAGAATTCATTCCTTTTTGTTCCTTCAAAACCGAACACGAATCAACCATCAAGACTTCCTATCTTGAACAAGCCCTCGACCGATTAGTAAATGTCAGCTGAAAGTATTACTACTCTTACACCTCATTCCTATCAACCTCA
>JAEEOO010000002.1 GCA_016284315.1 Lachnospiraceae bacterium
ATATACTGTGCCTGCCTTATGATCTTCCCCACGCCGGTTATGATAAGCGTGGTCCAATGGTTATTGTTCGTATTTATCCTCGGATATATTTTCCATCGTGTAAGAAGTTGCGAGAAGTTTTCAAAGATCACAAAGATCTTGATCTTTTCCATTTTCCTTACACCTTGTTGTATCACTCTGGTAACCAATGCTTACAGGACTGAGATTTATGCTCTTGCGTGCATGCTTTATATCGCAGTCATAATTCTTGATGTTATAACCGGGCGTAAGCGAAACGTTATTGAGCTTGTTCTTCTTTCGGTTTATGGCGCTTTTATCGGGATTTGGAGAACGGAAGGTATTATCCTTGCTTTCTTCTGCACGCTTATCATGATAATTTACAACAGTAAGTCTCCTGCGCGATTTAAGCTTATGAGTTTCGGCGTGTTTGCTGCTTTTGTACTGATCTTTTCAATACCTCAAAAGCTTGGAGACAGCAAGTATTACGGAAGCGACTATGCGATCATCAACTCTTTTGAAGTTTTAAGGAATACCTTAAACAGCCCTAAAGCAAACCTTAGTTACGAGGGAGCTGAAGAGGATCTGGCAGCCATCGAAAAGATAGTTCCTCTTGATTTTGCAAGGACTTACGCCCTTGAAGGCTACAGAAGTTACAATGTTTACTCGGGCCACAAAGATTTCAATCAATCCATGGGTTCATTTGAAGACGGCAAGGCATACACAAAAGCCTTTTACAATATTGTTCTCCACAACCCGGGGATCATGATAACAACTCAGATTCGCCATGTTATAACTTCGCTGACATTTAAGAACTTCGAATACGTTATATATCCCACTGCGGAAGATTGGCCTAATATGGATTATCCGGGATGGACCTACGATGCCTGGGATATCGGAAAAGAAGACCTGCTCATGTCCTCTTTTACAAAGAGTCGGCTGGAGTACCACGAAGCAAGCAAGTTGACCACAGCAATAACCGAGGGTTATAAATCCATGATCGGCCTTGCTGACAGATTTTACCTTAGATTTATCGTTTCTCTTGTGTTTATATTCTTTGAAGTTTTCATACTCATAAGAGAATTTGTACTGACCATAAAAAAGAAAACAAATCCCTGCATCATGTTCCTTGCCTTATCCCTTTTGGCCCAGGCTGCCGGGATTGCTTTGGTCATGCCTGCAGCAGCATTTATTTATTTTCACGCATATTTTTGTTGCACCTTCGTTTTGGACATCCTCTATTTCGGAGTCCTCGTAAAGAAGGATAAAAAAGAGAATTAGAAAGATAAGATTTATGAAGATTTCTTTGATACTGATAACATGGAACGAGCTTGAAGGTTGTAAGCACGACGTTCCTCTCATAGACAGATCTCAGTTTGACGAGATCATCTGTATCGACGGCGGAAGTAAGGACGGAACCGTAGAGTACCTGGAATCCCAAGGGATCAAGGTTTTCCCCCAGACCGCAAAGGGCCTCAATCAGGCCTGCAAGGACGGCGCTCATTACTGCACCGGCGATGCTTTCGTCTTCTTCCATCCCAAGGGAAGTATCCCTGTGGAAGATACCTACAAATTTAGGAAATATTATGAGGAAGGCTATGAATTCGTTGTGGGAAGTCGCATGATGAAGGGCGCTCGCAATGAGGAAGATGGCAAGCTCATTAAGCCCAGAAAGTGGTTTGTTCTCTGTCTCGGCCTTGCCGCAAAGATCCTCTTCAAGCGCGAAGGAAATACCGTTTGGGATACTCTTCATGGATTCCGCGGAATGACCGTTGAGGCGTTTAACAGATGCGAGATCACCGATATGTCTCCTTCCATTGATATTGAAATGGTCTGCAGAAGCTACAAGCTCCATTTAAAGCGAATCGAGTTCCCCACCACAGAGATGCCACGCATCGCCGGTGAAACTCATTTCAAGGCTTTTGCCACAGGAAAGAAGCTTCTTAAGTATCTTTGGTTTGAAATGAGAAGGGGACTTAAATAAAAGAATTAAGTGTCTTGTTTGATATAATCATTGGAGTTTTATGAGAAAAGTAGATTACCTTATTCTTGGCGCAGGCCCCGCAGGTCTTACCATCGCCAATTTGATCAAAAACAATAAGCCCGAGGCGAGTTTTATCGTCCTTGAAAAAGAATCTGAAGCCGGCGGTCTCTGCCGTTCTACCGATGTTGACGGAAGCCCCTTCGATATCGCGGGTGGACATTTCCTTGATGTACGCCGCCCCAAGGTAAACGAATTCCTTTTTGGTTTCATGCCCGAGGAGGAATGGAACGTTTACGACCGTGACTCCCGCATCGACATGAAGACCTATGAGATCGGTCACCCCTTCGAGGCCAACATCTGGCAGATGCCCCAGGAGGAACAGGTTGAATATATCAAGTCCATCGCTGTTGCAGGCTGTAACTTAGGTCAGCCAAAGCCCGAGGGATTTGTTGAATGGATCACCTGGAAATTAGGCGAAAAGATTGCTAAGGAATATATGCTTCCCTACAACGGAAAGATGTTTGGCGGTGAACTTGATAAGCTAGGTACCTACTGGCTTGATAAGCTTCCCAACGTATCTTTTGATGATACTCTTCTTTCCTGCTTAAACAAAAAGCCTTACGGAACCCAGCCCGGCCACGCAAGATTCTATTATCCCAAGAAATACGGCTACGGTGAGCTCTGGCTCAGAATGGGCAAGGCTTTGGGAGATGCCCTTGTTTGCAATGCTACAGTTGATACAATTGATGTAAATGAGAAAGTGATAACTTGCGAAGACGGTTCAAGCTATGCGGCCGGTACCATTATCACCACCATCCCCTGGACCTGCTTCAAGGAGATCAAGAGTTGTGATGAAACTATTAAAGCTTCAATTTCCCGCCTCAAGCACACCGGAACCGAGATAAAGTACGTACCCGAAGATCTTGATACAGCGGCTCATTGGATCTACGTTCCCGCTGCGGACGTCTCCTACCACAGGATCCTTGTCCGCCACAACTTCTGCGAAGGCAGCAAGGGCTATTGGGTAGAGACCAATATGAACCGTGTTGAGAAGGATGATACTTCCATCAAGTTTGATAACGAGTACACCTATCCTTTAAACACCATCGACAAGCCTGCTGTTATGGCCGCTCTTCTTCCTTACATGAGAAGTCACGGCATCATCGGTCTCGGACGCTGGGGCGAGCATGAGCACTATAACTCAGATAGGACTGTTGAACGTGCTATGGAACTGGCGGAGGAGATTTTATAATTCTTGAATACTAAAAACCCCTCACTGCAGGAATTTGCTTTTGAGCATCCTGTGGTGAGGGGTTTGTTTATGATTTGTTTTTCAACTCTTATTATTCTGTTCTCGCCCGATAGAATCTCCAGTAGTCTCCGTCTCCTACGGGCTCATATCTTTCATTTACCCAGTCCATGATGTAAGAATCCTGAGCCACCATAGGCACACCGTACCAGCATGACACTGCAATAACCGTCGGTTCCTTATCGGGATTCAGCTTAAAATACTCTTCAATGCTCTCGTTGTACCAGGGAGTATCAATAACCGAGTAGTTACTTATCTCACCGTTGGGATAAAGGAAAACAAGGGGATCCATTATATCCTGGCCTATGATAAAGATCTTATCCTCATCATTGGTGAAACGTTCGAAATCATATTCGTCCATCTTTGCCTGATTCTTAGTAACATGATCCACCACCAGTCCCATTCCCGGGCCGGAGCGAATGATATTCTGAGCTTCATATGTCAGGATCATTCTTGAATTGGTATTTCCGTAACCCCAAATGACCATACCTCTATGGAAGAGGATAAGAAGAATGATAAGGCTAAGGAATACTTTATAGTCCTTGCATATGTATTTGGCGGGAATAAAGGATACTGCGCCACCGAGAACAAGATATGCAAGGATCGTGATTATACCAAGGTCCGTAAGCATTAGTGTCGCGATAAATGATGCCAATGAAAGAGCCGATCCTGCGATCCAGATCATTCTCTCTTCCTTTGTCATCTTTTTTATCACTGTTAGGCCAAGGATCATCATAACTCCGGGAACTATGAAAAAGCTGCAGTTATAATCGATCCCGGTCTTTCTCTGGAGCAGGATCATTACTATCTCTATTGCCAGATAACAGGCCGCCATGGTCACGGGGTATGAGACTTTTGATAGGACCTTGATCACTTTTCCAAGGGCAAACTTGATAACTGCTGCCAACGCTGCTGCCCCGGCAAGACCGGCCAAAGCTGTCAACAATCCGGGCCAATATTCACCGAATTTTATTGCGGAATGTGTGTCCGACATAAAGATGTTCTTAAATATCTCGATCAGTTCCGATAAGCCAATCCTGTATAGCAAATAGCCCGCAAATGAGAATCCGCATACCGCAGCGCCGAGGATAAATAAAAGAACGTTTCTAAGTTTCTTTTTGGTGTAACCAATGTATAATGCAACGATCGCCACTGCTGAGATTATGCAAGTGGGATAGGATAAAGCCTGGAGGAAGAGTAAGGCGCCGGTGGCTATGGGGAGAAGGATAATTGCGAGCTTTCTTGCGGAATCTCTCTTTTCCTCTCTTTTTCTTAAATCTTCATCCTGCTCTTTGCCCTCCAACCTCGCAAGTGCTATGACTGCGCAGAACATGAGTATCGAGAATCCGATCTCCATATTTGCAAAGTGAAGGAGCGGCGTCTGTTTTACTTTAAAGACCACAAGAAAAATACTGATCAGATGAGCTGTAAAGCTACCTGTAACATCTTTGACAGTTCTGTAGACGATAGCCGCAAGCCCTGCAAAAGCAAGGGTTCCACAGACCTGCAGATAAATGGCAACTCCCTTATAGCTCGGGACGATCAGGTGATAGAGAAACATCAGACCGTTGTTTAAGAAGATGCTCATCTGGTGAGGCTCCCACATTTGGAGGAACATGGCATCCCCGTTCAGATTTCTGTAGCTCATGGCAACCTGATAAGCGTCATCCGGTCCAAAATCCGTAAAGATACTTTTAACACAAACAAGCACCGCGAGGATCCACGCGATGCTTATAAATGTTTTTTCGTATTTATTAAGTTTTGTGTCACGCTTTGAATAAGCCATGGCCATTACTTGTTTTCCTTATCTTTCCTTGGATCGTTAACTTCATCAACGATGAAGGGAGGACGATTTCTTGATGCGTCGAAGGTTCTCCAGATATACTCTCCGAGGATTCCCAGCATCAGCATGATGATACCGAAGCCAAAGAGCATGATGCAGACGATGGAAGCCCATCCCTGACCACCGGCCTGATTGAGGGTATCGCTGGTAAGCTTTTCAATGATGGCAAGGACTGCGATAACAAGAGCGATGATATCAAATGCCACGCCGATGCCCATCATGATACGCATGGGAGCATATGAAAAGCTCATTACTGAGTCAACAACAAGCTTAACTTTCTTGGAAAGAGTCCAGCGTGATTTACCTACTTCTCTGTCCTGACGAACAAAGTAGATCATATCGGTCTTAAATCCAACCCACATAACCTGAAGGGTAAGTGAAGAATTCTTTTCATCCAGTCTCTCAAGGACTTCAATTACCTTACGGTCCACAAGATAGCAGTCGCATCCGCCCTTGGGCATGTTCTTGTTTACCATCTGACGGACGATCGAGTAATACCAATTTGCAAAGAAGACCTTAACGGGATTCTCTTTTCTGTCCTCTCTGATAGCAAGGACAACCTTGTTTCCCTTCTTCCAGCTGTCGTACATCTGAAGGATAATGGTTGAATCCTCCTGAAGGTCAGCCTGCTTTGTAACTGCGCAGTCGCCGGTACATTCCGAAAGTCCCGCAAGGATGGCGGAATGCTCTCCGAAATTTCTTGAAAGCTTCACGCACTTAACGTTTTCATCTATATCACGGATCTTGTTCATGACCTCCCAGGTGGAATCCCCGGATCCGTCATCAACAAAAACTATTTCATATTCTCCAAGTTCTCCGAGGATCTTTGCTTTCATATCCTCGTAAAGCATTTCAAGTGTATCTTCGTTGTAGTAACAAGGTACAACTATGGAAATCTTGCTCATAAATCTTCTCTACTTTCTTTATTTTACGGCTTTCTGTTGCTCTTCGTTTTTGCCGCTGTCAGTCCTTTTTGCCTATGATCTTAAGGTATTCATCATAGTCTCTGATATATTCGGTGCCGTCATAGTGCTCGTTTGATAATACAAGAAGCACTGAATCCGGTGAGAAATCATACATCTCTTTCCAGAGCATCTTGGGAAGATAAACACCCATTCTGGGCTGATTAAGCTCGATGATGCTTGTTTCTTTTCCGTCGTCAACCTTAACCTTGCTGGATCCTGCCACATTGATCAGGACAAACTCGGATCTAAGGTTTGCATGCTGTCCACGTACAACGGTATCATCGGAACCGTAAATATAGAATACTCTCTTGATGTTGAAGGGAATCTGTTGTTCTCCCTCTACAACCACAAGGTTTCCTCTCTCATCTCCCAGATCGGGGAAATTTAGAATTTTATACTTGTTATCTATCTCTGACATTTATTGTCCTTTCGCCGAAGTCTATTCTCTGTATCCTTCGGTTATTATTTTTCGGATACTGCTGCCATCCAGACTACGCTTCTGTATTCGCCGTCTATGATGACATCGTCCTTAAGAAATCCTTCTTTTACGAAGCCCGCTTTTTCATAGCTTCTCGTCGCTCTCTCATTTCCTTCAAGAGCACGAAGGTAAATCCTGTGAAGCTTAAGTTCCTCGAAGCAATACTTAAGCATTAGTTTGGCAGCTGATGTTCCATAGCCCTTTCCCTGAGCCTCCGCTTCGCCGATCATGATACCGTACTCTGCTTTAGAATGGGTCTTGTCGATGTTCTGAACGTAAACGCATCCGATTGAATGATCGTTCTCCGCAAGGCACATGATCATCATAACCGCCTTACCGGTGTCCACGTTGTTCTTCATCCAGGTCTTCTGACCTTCCACCGTAAAATCTGCGCGATAGATATAGAAGTTGCGGACAATATCGGAATTGCGCCATCTGACGAAATCGGGTACATCTTCCTCAGTCATGGGGCGGATGTAAAGCCTTCCGGATTCATCAAGGTATTCTTTTTTGTAATCTATTTCTCTCAAGTTAAAAATCTCTTTTATTATTTTAATTCCGGTAACTCAGGTGCTCTCATGTGATCCTGCTTTATCGTTCTTTCTCACCGTTCTTAAGCAGTGATCACGGTTCCGGCCTTGCCCTTCATAGCCTCTGCAGCCTTCTCGATGGAAGTGATGATGACCTTACCGTCCTTCTTTGACTCGAGGTACTCAATTGCAGCTTCAATCTTAGGAAGCATTGTACCTGCCTCAAACTCTCCCTCCTCGATATACTTCTTAGCCTGATCAAGATTCATGCTCTCGATGGCCTTCTCATTTGCTGTTTCGAATCCGGTGCAAACATTATCAACGCCTGTAAGGATAAGGAGGACGTCGCTTGCAAGGTCTGCTGCCAGCTTGCCTGCGATGGCATCCTTCTCGATAACTGCTGATGCGCCCTTGAGCATGTGATTCTGCTCGATAACGGGGATTCCGCCACCGCCGCATGCGATAACGATCTGGTCTGCATCAACAAGTGCCTTGATTGCGTCGATCTCTACGATTGAAAGAGGCTTGGGAGCTGCAACAACACGTCTGAAGCCCTTACCGGGATCTTCCTGTACATAGTTGCCCTTCTTAACTTCAACCTCTGCGTCCTCTGCGGACATGTATCTTCCGATGACCTTGGTAGGCTCGTAAAAGGCCTCGTCATAAGGATCAACGGTTACCTGTGTAAGGATGGTGCTGACAGGCTTTGAAATACCTCTGTCGATAAGCTCTGCTCTAAGGGAGTTCTGGATATCGTATCCAACATAACCCTGGCTCATTGCCGAGCAAACGCACATAGGCGCGGGAGTGTAGTCGATATAAACACGTCTAAGCTCGGTCATTGCCTTGTGGATCATGCTGACCTGATTTCCGTTAGAGTGGGTGATGGTCAACTGATTTCCGTCAGCCACCAGCTGTGCAAGAGCCTTTGCTGTGTGCTTAACGGCATCAAGCTGCTCGTTTGTAGTATTTCCAAGTGCCTTGTGTCCAAGGGACACAACTATTTTCTGCTTACTCATCCTTTTTATCCTTCTCCTCCAAAAGTAATTCGCTTCCCCTCAGTCCGATAACAGGTCCGCCGGTTCCGCGAATGTAATCTCCCGTGATTGTGACGGTTCCGATGTTGTCATCCTTGGGGATCTCATACATGATATCCAGCATGAACTCTTCTATGATTGACCTTAAAGCTCTCGCTCCGGTGTCCTGCTCCATAGCCTTGTCGGCGATAGCTTCAAGAGCATCATCCGAAAATTCAAGTTTTACTTCATCCAGTTCAAGAAGCTTTTGATACTGCTTGAGGATCGCGTTTTTCGGCTCTTTCAGTATACGGATCATCATATCCTTTGTCAAACCTTGGAGGGTAAATATGATGGGAAGTCGGCCGATAAACTCGGGGATCATTCCAAACTTTCTTATATCCTCAACCTTGACCTTTGATAAAACGTCCTCTTTGTCGAATGCATTCTTGAGAGTTGAGCCAAATCCGATAAGGGAATTCTTGGTCAGTCTCTCTTTTATGATGTCCTCAAGATCCGGGAACGCACCGCCGCAGATAAAGAGGATGTTTCTCGTATTGATGGTTGCAAGAGGAACCATTGCTCCCTTGCTGGAAGCGCCAACCGGGACTTCAACGTCCGCGCCCTCAAGGAGCTTCAGCATTCCCTGCTGAACGCTCTCACCGGAAACATCTCTTGAATTGGCATTTGCCTTCTTCGCGATCTTGTCGATCTCGTCGATGAAGACGATACCCTTCTCCGCTCTTTCAACATCGTTGTCCGCTGCCGCAAGAAGTTTTGAGATTACGCTCTCGATATCGTCACCGATATAACCCGCTTCCGTAAGGGATGTTGCGTCCGCTATAGCAAGAGGTACATCAAGTAATCTTGCCAGAGTCTTTACAAGATAGGTCTTACCTGAAC
>JAEEOO010000012.1 GCA_016284315.1 Lachnospiraceae bacterium
TGATGCCGAAATGATAGAAATTGAGCTTGCAGAAGCTTAAAAGGAGTAGAGAGAATGGAACTTAAGATCGCACTTGCAGGTAACCCCAACTGCGGTAAAACAACTTTGTTTAACGCACTTACCGGTTCAAACCAGTTTGTGGGTAACTGGCCCGGAGTAACAGTAGAGAAAAAGGAAGGTAAGCTTAGAAAGCATGATGACGTTGTTATCACCGACCTTCCCGGAATATACTCACTTTCTCCTTATACACTTGAGGAAGTGGTAGCAAGAAATTATCTTATCAACGAAAGACCTGATGCAATCCTTAACCTTGTTGACGGTACAAACCTTGAGAGAAACCTTTATCTTACAACACAGCTCATCGAGCTTGGAATCCCTGTTGTTATCGCAATCAACATGATGGACGTTGTAAGAAAGAACGGCGACAAGATCGACACCAAGGAACTTGCAAAGAAACTTGGATGCCAGATCATCGAGATCTCAGCTCTTAAGGGCGAAGGAATCGTTGATGCCGCTGATGCCGCTATCAAGGCAGCTATCGAGCACAAAGAGATCCCTCATCACACCTTCTCAGGTGCAGTTGAGCATGCTCTTGCACATATTGAGGAAGCAGCGATCCATGACATGGATCCCGAAAAGCAGAGATGGTATTCCATCAAGATCTTCGAAAGAGATGAGAAGATCATCGAACAGCTTAAGATCGACAAGCAGGCTATAGAGCATATCGAGACAGATATCGTAGCTGCTGAAAAAGAACTTGATGACGATGCAGAATCAATCATCACCAATGAGAGATATATCTACATCGCAGAACTCTTAAAGGGTGTTTATAAAAAGAAGAACAAAGGCGGTCTTACCGTTTCCGATAAGATCGACAAGGTTGTTACCAACAGATGGCTTGCACTTCCTATTTTCGCAGCCGTTATGTTCATTGTTTATTACGTTTCAATCACAACCATCGGAACCATGGGTACCGATTTTGTAAATGACGGTGTATTCGGTGATGGATTCCATCTCTTCGGAATCGGTGTTTCAGAATACGAAGAAGCAGCTACCGAATATGCAAAAGAAAATGTTTGGACAGAAGACGTTATTGATACTGTGACCAAGGCTTCCGAAGCGGGAGTTATCGGCGCAGATGATATCCTCGGCACCATTGAGGATGAAGATTTCGGCGGATTTGAAGAGGCTTATGAAACTTATGCCGATTCACTTGCAGAAGAGGGATTCGAGATCTCCGAAGCAGTTGACGCTGCTCTTGAAGAGGCTCCCGATACCGCTGAATACGGCGTATGGGTTCCTTCAATCCCTGCTCTTGTTTCTACCGGACTTGAAAACATCGGTTGTGCTGAGTGGCTTGAGAGCCTTATCGTAGACGGTATCATCGCCGGTGTCGGTGCGGTTCTCGGATTCGTTCCTCAGATGCTTGTACTCTTCATTTTCCTTGCATTCCTTGAGGCATGCGGATATATGGCGAGAGTTGCATTCGTAATGGACCGTATCTTCAGAAAGTTCGGCCTTTCCGGAAAATCCTTCATTCCTATGCTTATCGGTACAGGATGCGGTGTTCCCGGTGTTATGGCTTCAAGAACCATCGAGAATGAGCGTGATCGTCGTATGACCATCATGACAACAACATTTATCCCCTGCGGAGCTAAGCTTCCTATCATCGCTCTTATTTCAGCAGCGCTTTTCGGAAACTCTCCCTGGATTGCTCCTTCAGCATACTTTATCGGTGTAGCGGCTATCGTTATCTCCGGTATCGTCCTTAAGAAGACCAAGATGTTCTCCGGTCAGCCCGCTCCTTTCGTTATGGAGCTCCCTGCTTACCACTGGCCTACATTCGGAAACGTAATGCGTTCAATGTGGGAGAGAGGATGGTCATTCATCAAGAAGGCAGGAACCGTTATCCTTCTTGCAACCATCGTTATCTGGGCAGGCAGCCGTTTTGGAATGGTTGACGGTAAGTTTGGATTCTCAACTGAGATGGAACTTGAGAGCAGCTTACTTGGAATCATCGGAGCACCTCTTTCATATATCTTCAGACCTGTTGGATTCGGTAACATCCGTGCTACCATCGCTACCATCATGGGTCTTGTTGCTAAGGAAGAAGTTGTCGGAGTATTCGGAGTACTTGATTTCGAAGGACTTACAAGACTTGCAGGATTCTCATTCCTTATCTTCAACCTTCTCTGCGCACCTTGCTTTGCTGCCATCGGTGCCATCAAGAGAGAGATGAACAGTGCAAAGTGGACATGGTTTGCCATTGGTTATCAGTGCTTCTTTGCATATGCCATCGCACTTATCGTATTCCAGATCGGAAGCATCTTTACCGGTGCAGCTAATGTATTTGGAATCATCGCAGCAGTAATTGTACTTGCAGTAATCTTGTTTATGTTATTCAAGCCTTATAAGGAGGCTACAGAGCTTAAGTAATCATGACACAATGGTTTTCGGAAAATTATGGAACTGTATTAGCGGGAGCAATAGTCCTGGCCATCGTCGTACCTATCATAGTTAAGATGGTCAAAAGGAAGAGAAACGGCGGCCCTTTGGTTGAATGCGGAGGGAACTGCTCCGCATGCGGCGGGGCATGCGCGACGGGAAGCGGAATTGGGCCGAATCTCAAACCCGGTGAAAAACTTGGACTGATCAAGACCGTCATCAGCATTGAAGGGATGATGTGCGGTATGTGTGAAAGTCACATTAACGATTGTATCCGAAACAATTTCAAGGTTAAGAACGTTTATTCATCACATAACAAAGGGGAAACAGTAGTGATCTCAGAGGAAGCTCTCGATGAAGTATCCGTAAGGAAAGCCATCGATGCAACGGGCTATAAGGTCACAGGCTATGTGAGCGAAGAGATGTAAGGGACCTGTTACCTTAAGTGAATGTAAATAAACTATTAAATCATGCATGGAAAGTTTCCGTGCATGATTTTTTTATGGTAAAATTTGTTTAAGTATGGACTTAAAAACAAATCGGGGGTATTTATTATGACCGAAGAGCAAAGAAAAGCTTTTGAAGCTTTAAAAAAATTTGTAAACAATCTCTGTGAGAAGGCGGAAAAGGATCAGGAATATGCCGAAAAATTATGGAGCAGAGTCTTAAGGTCCGAAGGCGTCCTGAAGGAGATCGCATATTATCACGATACCGGCAATTTCTGGGACGGATATGCCGTAGCAGGGTTCCACTTAACGGACATTCTGGTGTGGCAGGTCGATCATTTCAAGGCCTATATGGACAGGCGCGAAGAGATGAACAGGTACAGGACCGAGAGGCTCTTTATCGAGTCTATTGAGGTACTCCTTAACATGGAGGAGGATCCGGAGCCTTACATCCGTAAAATGAGGGACGAAAGCGGAACGGATTTCGATCAGAGAATGGTTTAAAGTTTTTTTCAATGGAGTACATTTATGCAATACAGAAAAGATAGACTTGGAAATGATGTATCCTTACTCGGATTCGGCTGTATGAGGTTTACCACAAAAGCCGGTAAGTTCGATTACGAGAAGGCCGAAAAAGAGGTTATGCGCGCCGTGGAGCTTGGCGTCAATTATTTTGACACCGCCTATGTTTATTCGGGCAGCGAAACTTTGATGGGCGAGATATTTGAAAAGAATAATTGCAGGGATAAGGTTAGGATCGCAACCAAACTCCCTCATTACATGATAAGGAATTCAGGTGATCCCGAGAAGTTCTTCAGCGAGGAATTAAGGCGACTTCGCACCGATCATGTGGAGTATTATCTCATGCACATGCTCACGGACGTTAAGACCTGGAACAGGCTCTGCGACCTTGGTATAAAAGAATGGATCGATGAGAAAAAGAAGAGTGGCGAGATTGGTCAGGTTGGTTTTTCCTACCACGGAAATTCTGATATGTTCATAGAACTTTTAAATGCCTATGATTGGGACTTTTGTCAGATACAGTACAATTATCTCGATGAGAACTCCCAGGCCGGCAGAACAGGCCTTATGGCGGCTGCAGCAAAGGGAATTCCGGTTGTCATCATGGAACCTCTTCGCGGAGGAAGACTTGTAAATAACCTCCCCAAGGGAGCAGTTAATGCATTTGAGAAGCACTCACCCAAGAGAAGCCCTGCAGAATGGGCTCTTCGCTGGCTTTGGGAACAGCCGGAGGTTACAGTTGTTCTTTCCGGTATGAACTCCCTTGATATGGTTGAGGAGAACTGCAGGATCGCTTCAGAAGTAAAGGAACATGAGCTTACTGAAGAAGACAGAAAGCTTTATACCAAGGTAATTAACGAGATCGAATCAAAGCTTAAGGTGGGCTGCACCGGATGCAGGTATTGTATGCCCTGCCCCAAGAACGTGGATATCCCGGGAGTTTTTGCGGCATATAACAGAAGGGCATCCGATGGTTATGCCAATTCCTTGAGAGAATATTATATGTGCACAGCTTTAAGAAAGGACTACACAGGCCCCGCAAATTGCGTACAGTGCGGTAAATGCGAGATGCATTGCCCTCAGCATATTGAGATCAGAAAAGAGCTCAAAAATGCTAAGAGAACACTTGAGGATCCCATATATTTGATCGCTAAAAAATTCGGTCCGCTCTTTATGAAATATTAAGCATGTGATAAAATGTTAGGGTAACATTCGATTTACGAGGTTTATTATGAGCAGAAACACTATCGCGGTTTGTCTTGTAAAAATGGAGGAGAGCGTTCAGTCCGAATCCATCAAAGCGATCACGAAGAGAGCAGAAGAAAGAGGCCTCAACGTTGAGATATACAACTCCTTTGTGGAACTGGTCAACAGGGATCTTCATGACAAAGGAGAAGAGAGCATATTTGAGCTTATTGATTACAGACATCTATGTGGTATTATTTATTTCCCCGAAAAGATCAAGAATTCAAGAGTCAATGAAAACATTGTAAGATACGGAAGAGAGCACAACCTTCCGGTAGTATCAATTGACAGAAACGTTCCCGAGTGCATAAGCATTACATTTGATTATTCAAAAGCTTTTGAAGAGATCGTAGAGCATCTGATCGTTAAGCATGCCTGCAAAAGATTCTTTATGATGGCCGGTATAAAAAACAATTCTTTCTCAGATGAGAGAATCGAAGCGGCTAAAAAGATAATTAACAGGTTCCAGTGTGAACTCACGGATGATTACATTGCCTATGGTGATTTCTGGGAGGGTCCTGCAAGAACCGAGATAAATGCTTTTCTTGACAGCGGGAAGCCATTGCCCGATGCTTTTTTGGCTGCAAATGATGTAATGGCAATGGTTATCTGTGATGAACTAGGAAAGCGTGGTATCCGAGTTCCGGAGGATGTCATTGTTACCGGATTCGACGGTATAGAAATGGAGAAATATGCGACTCCGAGACTGACCACCGCTGAAACAGATCTTCAAAGGAGCGGAGCCCTGGCGGTTGATTCCATTCTTTCCTACATGAAAATGGGAAGAGCGGACTTAAGCCATTACGTAGTTCCTTTCCATACGAGATATTCACAGTCCTGCGGCTGTAACGATATCGTTCCCAGCGGAGCAAACGGAATGGTGCAGGCTATCTATAGCAAATTGAGCAGAACAAGGCTTGTTGTAAACAATATGTCTTTCATGCTTAATGATATGAGTGCTAAGACGGATTTCCTTAGCATGATAAAGGAAATCGCAACCTATAGAGTGTATATTGATGCTTATGAAGATATTTATATCTGCATAAAGAAGGATCTTGCTATGATTGATCCGGAGCTTTCGGGAAAGCTTGTTATTCCCGAGGAGTTAAAGAATACTTCAGAAGACGGTACTGCGGACAATCAGATGGTCCTTCTTTGCAAGAGTACCAGGTATCAGGATCCGAAATATCCTCTTGAAGTATTCAGAATGAGAGAAATGCTTCCCGGAAGGGGAGAGATTCTTGATAATGCAAGGAACATGGTATTCCTGCCCCTCCACATATTGGATAAGGTTTACGGATATGTGGCGGTTTCCATTATGCCTCAGAATAATGAATATGATTATTCTGAACTTTCGTATTTTACAAGAGACCTGTCGCAGGCAATCGCTTACGTTACTCAAACCATTAACATGCAGAGAGCCAATGACAGTATTCGTATCGCCAATGAGAAACTTGAGTCTTTGTATATAACCGATTATCTTACCGGTATAAACAACAGACGCGGCTTCTTTAAGGGCATCGAAGAAAAGAAAAAGAATGCAGACTTCAGTGCATTTTTAATCGCTTCCATCGACCTTAATGGTCTTAAGTATATTAATGATAAATACGGGCATCATGAGGGCGACAGAGCTATTTGTCAGGTAGCGGATCTTTTAAAAGAGATCTCCGATGAAAACAGCATCTGTGCAAGATTCGGCGGAGATGAGTTTGCGTTTTGCAAGTTTATCGAGAGGCCGGAAGCTTTTGAAGATGAGGATTTCTGCAACAACTTTGGCCGCCTTGTGGCAAGGGAGAATGAAAGCGGAAAAATGCCTTATCTTTTCAGTGCAAGCTGTGGAGCCGTTGTGGTTCCCATGGACTGCATAGATGTGCTGGACAAAGTCATTAACCAGGCTGATGAGAAGATGTATGCGGAGAAAGCACTTTTCCACCGCACGCATAAAGAATACGAAAAAAGAAGGGCTGACAGAAACAATGAGTAACTTAACAGAAGACATCGCTTTTTCACCTGCGGACATTTTGCTTCCCAAGGATTCGGACATGACCAAATGGGCAGTGGTTGCCTGTGACCAGTTCACTTCCGAGCCTGAGTATTGGGAGGATGCAAAGAGCAAAGCAAAAGGGTCACCGTCAGCGCTTAATCTTATTTTACCCGAGGTTTATTTAAACAAGGACGGCGTAGAGGAGAGAATAAAGAATATCAATTCTACCATGCAGTCCTATCTTGATAACGATGTATTCAAACTTGAGAAAGATGCAGTTATCTACGTTGAGAGGACTCAGTCCGACGGACGCGTAAGAAAAGGCATCGTTGGAAAGATCGATCTTGAGGATTACGAGTTTAAACCCGGTAACAATGCTCTTATAAGAGCAACGGAAGGCACGGTCCTTTCAAGGATCCCTCCCAGAGTAAAAGTACGTGAACATGCTCCCATCGAGCTCCCTCACGTTATGCTCCTTATCGACGATGACAAGAGAACAGTCATTGAACCCTTGTCGCAGAAAACGGGAGAGATGGAAAAGCTTTATGATTTCGACCTTATGAAAAAGGGCGGACACATAAAGGGATATAAACTAACCGATGGTTTAAAGAAAGATGTGGCAGCAGCCCTCCTTGCATTAAAGGATCCTGCTCTTGTTGAATCAAAGTACGGACTTAAGGGTGCAGCGCCCATGCTCTTTGCGGTAGGAGACGGAAACCATTCTCTTGCAACCGCAAAGCAGTGCTACGAGAACATGAAAGCTGTTACTCCAAAAGAAGATTGGGACAAACTTCCTTCAAGATATGCTCTTGTTGAAGTGGTAAACAATCACGATGATGCACTTACTTTTGAGCCTATTCACAGAACGCTCTTTAATGTAAATGCAGAAGATGTGATCGAGGGATTCTTAAAGTATTATCCCGGAAGTTATAAGGCAGATAAAACTGATGTAACCGTTGGTGATAATGCTCAGTATATAAAGTATTGCTACGGAAATGTCAGCGGAGTACTTGTTGTTCCCAATCCTACTAAGCAGCTGGCTGTCGGAACCCTTCAGGAATATCTTGATAAGTACCTTGAGGGAAAGGACGCTGAGATCGATTACATCCATGGTGATGAGACCGCTGAGGGACTTGGAAGAAAAGAGGGCAACATTTCATTCCTTCTTCCTGCCATGGGAAAAGATGAACTGTTTAAAACTGTTATGGCTGACGGAGTTCTTCCGAGAAAGACTTTCTCCATGGGCCATGCACAGGATAAAAGATACTACATTGAAGCCAGAACTATAAGATAAATAAGTCAGTTTATAAAGTCATTCATTAATAACTTGAAGTCATTGAACTAGGAGGTATCGTGATGGTAAGTGATTTAAAGGACGTACTTAATTTGGAACTTGGACTTGAATATTGCGGTGATATGGAAGATCTCTATGAGGACATGCTCAGGGATTATGTTGAAGGTGATCATGTTGCTGAACTTGAAGACTATTATGCAGCTGAGAACTGGGCTGATTACCGCGTAACGATCCACGGTGTAAAGAGCACATCTCTTATGATCGGTGGTGAGGCTATTTCCGCAAAGGCTAAGGAACTTGAGCTTGCTGCTGCAGACGGAAATGTAGATTTTATCAAAGAGAATCATGCGAAAGTGCTTGATGAATACAAGGCTTTGCTGGCCAGAATCAAAGAAGCAATCGACTAGAGATAGATTAAGGGATTTATGGGCGTAATAATCAATACGGGGTTAATAGTATTCGGAGTACTGGGGCTTGTTATAGGCCTCAGTTACTTCGTTAAGGAAAAACTTGTGGGAGGTATCCGTTGGTTCATTTTGTTCCTGGGTATCTTTTCATGCGTTTGGTGCTGCGGATACGGAGCCATGGGCTTTACACCGAATCTGGAGTATGCCTTGGTGTATAGAAATATCGGTCTTGCCGGACTTCTTGGATTCTTAAGTACCGAGGCAATCCTATTATTAACCATTCTCAATGTTCCTCTTCCTTTGAGGGTACTTTGTTCATCTATCTATATTTTTGCGGCTTTTTCAGACCTTGCTGTATTCGGAAAGCCCGAAACAAATATCTTTGTCCGTATCGGAGACAGAACATCTTACTATTCCGTTCCCTGTTTTGAGAGAGAATATCACTATATTTATCTGGCAGTTATTGCAGTCAGCTTTATCCTTATCGATATTTTCTGGTTCATCAAAAAGAAGCCCAAGCGTGAGCTTGCTTTTGAGATCGAGGCTACCATCGCTAACCTTTTGCTCATTGTCATGGCGATTCCCGATACCATCTTCCCCACCATAATAGAGCAGGCTATGCCGACTTCCGGTATCGGAGGTTTTATCTGTCTGTTCATTATTTGGCGTGCGGCAAACGAAAATAATACCTTTAACATTACAATTAAAAACCTGGGTACTTATATTTATGAGTCAGTTAATACCGCTGTGCTTTTGTTTGACCAGTACGGAAAGCTGGAGATGGCAAACCACTTCGCCAGAGACCTTTTCGGTGGCGGTTTATTAAAGGGACAGAGGCTGGATGAGATCTTCGAGATAGAAGATTTTGATTTTAAAGATGAGAAGTATCATTCCGGCAATTTTAGGACTGCTACGGTCGGCAGCAAGATTGAATGTGAAATTGAGGCTACATCCGTTTATGACAGATATAAGGAGCCTTTCTGTATCATCTACGTTATTCATGATATGACGGAGACGAACAAGCTTATTAATGATGCAAACGAGGCTAACCGTGCAAAGAGTAATTTCCTGGCCAGAATGTCTCACGAGATCCGTACACCTATAAATGCCATTTTAGGTCTCAACGAGATCATCATGAAACAGACGGACGATAAGGAAGTGCTTGCTTATTCTTCTCAGATCGTAAGCGCCGGAAAATCGCTCCTCAGCATTGTAAATGATATCCTTGACCTTTCAAGGATCGAGTCCGGAAAGGTTGAGCTCATTGAGGCGCCTTATAAGCTTTCTGTTCTTTTGAATGAGTGCTACAACCTCATAAGCGTAAAGGCATACGACCAAAACCTCGGTCTTAAGATCGATGTGGATGAGCGCATTCCTTCGGGTTATGTGGGGGATGTGGTCAGAATTCGTCAGATCCTTGTTAACCTCCTTTCAAACGCGGTTAAGTACACTCCTCGCGGAACTGTAAGAATGAGGGTTACGGGATATACTAAAGATTCCGTATTCTACCTTAAATTTGCTGTCAGCGATACGGGTATCGGAATCAAGAGCGAAGATATTCCCAAGCTTTTTGAGAACTTTACAAGAATTGATGAGTTAAGGAACAAGAAGGTTGAAGGTAACGGACTGGGACTCTCAATCACTAAGAATCTTGTTGATCTCATGAAGGGTGAAATGTCCGTAACCAGTGTTTACGGAGAAGGTTCAACTTTCACCGTCATTATTCCACAGCAGATCGAGAACATGGCTCCCGTCGGTCAGTACAGGCCTACGGAAGATACCAAGGAAAGTGATGTTAAGCCTGTTACCGTATTTGAAGCTCCCAATGCAAGGATCCTTGCGGTGGACGACGTAGAGACTAACCTTGTGGTATTCTGCGGACTGCTTAAAAAGACCAAGATACAGATCGATACCGCATCCGATGGTTATGAGGCTATAAGGCTTGCAAAAGAGAATAAGTACGACATGATCTTTATGGATCACATGATGCCTGAGATGGACGGTGTGGAGACTCTCCACAGGATCAAAGCAGATCTTTCGGGACTCAACAGAGAGACTCCTGTCATCATGCTTACCGCAAATGCCATCTATGGCGTAAAGGAAGAGTACTTGAGCGAAGGCTTTAACGATTATATCAGTAAGCCTTTGAGAGGCGAAGTACTTGAGGACACTGTCAGAAAATATCTTGAGAAGGAAGCTGCTGACGGCAAAGTAGAATTGCACGAGGAAGAGGTTCAGGTATCTACTCAAAAGAGCGCACCCCTTGAGTATTCGGTTGCACCCGAGAGCATGGCGGATAAAGAGGAATTTAGTAAGAAGTTCAGCGATTTTCTCGATGTTGATACAGCTCTAATGTATAGCGGAAACGATGAAGAACTTTTCTATGAGATTGCAAAGTCTTATCTCAAGAATAACCTTACGGATAAGCTTAAGAGCTTCTTTGAATCCGGTGACTATGAGAACTATAGGATCAAGGTTCACTCATTAAAGAGCTCATCTCTTAATATCGGCGCCATCAACATGTCAAAGGCTGCTACGGATATGGATGCTGCCATCAAGAGAAATGACATTGGTTATGTTGTGCTTCACCATAACGATCTTATGGCAGAGTATGCCCATGTTATAGATGGACTTAGAGCGACTATAGAAGAATAGTGATTGAGAAGTTAAATGGAACTTGAAGTTATCGCAAAAATGCATAGCCCCATGGTTGAAAAGTTCGGGCTGCCGCGACAGTCGGGACTGGCTAAGGACCTTAAGGGCACTATTGTTTTTGAAAAGAAATATGCAGATCCCGAAGCCGTAAAGGGGCTTGAAGGATATGATTATATCTGGGTTTTGTGGGAGTTTGAGGGAGTGAAGAGAGAAGAGAAATCTTTGCCTGATGAGGCAGGTTTAAGTGATCCTACTCCATCACACTTTAGGGCAAAGGTACGGCCTCCCCGCCTTGGCGGAAATGAGTATATGGGTGTCTTTGCAACCCGCTCACCATTTAGACCAAATCCCATCGGAATGAGCTGTGTAAAGCTTGAAAAAGTGGAGATAACTGCAGATGGGCCTGTGCTACATGTTCTTGGGGCAGATCTACGGGACGGGACTCCAATATTTGATATAAAGCCTTATTTGCCCTATACTGAGGCACATCCGGACGCAAGGGGTGGATTTACGGATACAACCAAAGGTTATGAGCTGGAAGTTGATTTTCCGGAGGAGTTGAAAGACAGATTTATTGGTATGATCCGCGCGGAAAAGAGTGAAGATGATGCTTCTGCTGAGATTAGCGCAGTTACGGAAATTCTTTCCCAGGATCCCCGCCCTGCATATCATGACGATCCGGAACGTGTTTATGGAATGAGATATGACAGGTTCAATATCAAGTTCCGAGTAGACGGTGGCAAGGCTATCGTTGAAGAGATAGAAGATACTAAAGAGACGAAATAGTCTATAAATAATAAACATAAGAGAATTTTTACGGCAAAGGAATTACTAACATGACAGATTATAAGCTTTTATGTGAACAGATGAGATCACTGGCGGAGGATGAGCCCCACTTTATGCCGGTTCTTGCCAATGCATCGGCCCTTATCAATGAGGAACTCGAAGATCTTAACTGGGCGGGATTTTATCTCATGAACAAGGGATCCCTCCTTCTTGGCCCCTTTCAGGGAAAAACCGCATGTATAAGAATAGCCCTTGGAAAAGGCGTATGCGGAACGGCAGCTGAGAAAGACGAAACTCAGGTTGTTGCCGATGTTCATCAATTCCCGGGACATATCGCTTGTGACGGCGCCTCAAATTCCGAGATCGTCGTCCCCATCCATTCAAACGGAAAAGTGATCGGTGTCCTCGACATCGACAGCCCCAAGTTCAACCGATTCTCCGCTGCCGATAAAGCCGGCCTCGAAGCCTTCGTCAAAGTCCTGGAAGAAGTAACGGAGTTTTGACACCCGGGGACGGAGTTGAGTGGACATTTTTGACCACTGGGGACGGAGTCAGGTGGTCTTTTTTGTGGTATAATATAGACGAAGCAAAGGCGCTTGAAATAGGCGCTCTTTGCTTTTTTGTTTATAAGGAGTTGCGAAGAGTAGCATTGGAGGGACAAACTATGGCTGCATTTGAACGCGTTTTGTCCGGAATTCCGGAGATGGATAAGGCTCTTGATAATATAAGGCTTGGAGACAATGTTGTCTTTAGAGTCTCTGACCTTTCTGAGTTTAAATTGTTTGTAGACCCTTACGTTGAGCAGGCGAAAAAGGACAAGCGAAATATTATTTATTTCAGGTTTGCCAGCCATGAACCTTTGGTGGAAGACTGTACCGAAGTAAAGACTTATAACGTTCCACTGACACACCGCTTTGAAACCTTTACTGTGGACATCCACAATATCATCGAACAAGAAGGTAAGGATGCCTTCTATGTTTTTGATTGCTTGTCCGAGCTTCAGATCCGCTGGGCCACAGACCTTATGATGGGTAATTTCTTTAGGGTCACATGCCCGTTTCTTTTTATTCTTGATACTGTAGCTTTCTTCCCGATAATCAGGGGAAAGCATTCTTTTCACGCGGTCAATAAGATCCTTAATACAACTCAGCTTTTTCTTGACGTTTATTCTGATGAAAAAAATGTATATGTTCGTCCCGAAAAGGTTTGGAACAGGGATTCGGAGACCATGTTCCTGCCTCATATTTACAAAAAGGAAGAAGGCACATTTAGACCGATATTGGACGGTGTACAATCAAGCCGTTTTTATAGGCTCCTAAATGAGTTTCAAAGGCCGGGAGAAGAGCAGTACATCGACTTCTGGGATAAATTCTTTAATACTGCCAAAACCCAATATGACAGCAAGATGGACATGACAGAGTCCTGTAACATGATGTGCAATATCATGATGACCAGAGACGAAAAGATGAGGCTTATGGTAAAAAAGCATTTTAAGCCCGAGGATTATTTTGCTACTAGAAGCCATATGATAGGCACGGGTCTTGTTGGCGGAAAGGCCTGCGGTATGCTTCTTGCAAGAGCGATAATCCGTAACGTAAGCCCTGAGATCAATGAGGTTATGGAGCCCCATGATTCCTTCTTTGTGGGCTCGGATGTATATTATACATATATCGTTGATAATGAGTTCTGGGATCTGCGCATCAGGCAGAGGACGGATGAGGAGTATTTTTCTGTTGCAGATGAGTTTGCGGAAAAATTAAAAACAGGATCATTCTCCGAGGATCTCGAGACGCAGTTTAAACATATTCTTGAGTACTACGGGCAGGATCCGTTTATAGTGCGTTCCAGCAGTATCCTCGAGGATGGTTTTGGAAATGCCTTCGCCGGCAAATATGAATCGGTTTTTTGCGCAAACAGAGGTACCTTAGAGGAAAGGCTTGAGGAATTTGAAAATGCCATAAGGACGGTTTATGCCAGCACCATGAGTCTTTCTGCGCTTGATTACAGAAAAAGACGTGGCCTTGAAAAACGTGATGAGCAGATGGCACTGCTTATACAGAGGGTTTCGGGTTCTTATTACGGACCTTATTATATGCCCTGCGCTGCAGGTGTCGGATATTCCTACAGCCCTTATAAATTCCTGGCAGGGATCGATCAAAAAGCAGGAATGCTTAGGCTGGTAATGGGACTTGGAACATCTGCTGTTGATAGAACCATTGGTTCGTATCCGAGACTTGTCAGTCTTGATATGCCGGAAGTAACTTCTTCTGTTACTGTGGCGGAAAAGCATCAGTTTTCTCAGAGGGCTGTTGAGGCGGTGGATGTAAATGAGCATAAGCTGAAACGCCTTGAGCTGAAAGAAGTTGAGGGCAAACTGCCTATATACATGATCAATACGCTTCTTGAACATGACTATGAGGTGGAAGATTCATTAAGAGAGCGGGGCATCAACCGGGATGTGAGGTTTATCTCATGCAAAGGTCTTGTGAAAAAAGAGATCATAATGAAGCAGATGCAGCAGCTGATGCAGATCATACAGGAAGAATATGAGCATCCTGTAGACATTGAATTTACAATGAATCTTTCGGAAAATGGGGAGTATTCTATAAACCTTTTACAGTGCAGGCCACTTCAGGTTTTTAAGGACACAGCGGCTGTTACTGTTCCTGAAAGCGTTCCGGAGGAAAACATTATTCTTGAAACCATTGGTTCTTCCATGGGGCTTTCTAGAAGCGTTCCTATCGATCTTGTAGTCTATGTTGATCCGAAGGCGTATTATGAAATGCCATATGCTGACAAGCCAAACATCGCAAGGATCATAGGTAAGGTGAACTGGACTTTCAGAGGTCAGAACAGGCATATGATGCTCATGGTTCCGGGTCGTATAGGAACATCATCTCCTGAACTCGGAGTTCCCACTACATTTGCTGACATAAGCGAATTTGAGGCGGTTTGTGAAATAGAGGAAAAGGAAGCGGGTTATAATCCGGAGCTGTCTTATGGAAGCCATATCTTCCAGGATCTTGTTGAGGCAGACATCCTTTACACTGCAGTTTTTGCCAATGAAAAGACACAGCATTTTTCACCGGATAAACTAAAAGGCTTTACAAATATCATTTCTGAATTCAGCGATTCAGACAAGGATACTGATATTGTTAAAATCTTTGATATGAAAGGCTCTGAATGTAGCCTGCTTTATGATCTTGAAAACAATCATCTGCTCCTACAAAAGACTACAAAATCTTAAGAATTTGTTCGATTGATTTACTCGAACAGCTGTTCTATAATAAATTTATGAATGAGATATCAATGGTACCATGCTTATTCAAATTTATGTACGGAGGGTTTTTACAAGTCGACTTTTAGTTTTACGTTTTTATGAATGAAGTAAGACGTGATATTCAGAATACGGTTTTTATGGATCTTTTCGGAAGGAAAGATAAGAAATATTTAATCCAGTTATACCAGGCACTGCATCCGGAAGATGTTTCTGCCACAATAGATGATCTTGATCTTGTTACGATTGAAAATATAATAACCAATGGCATATACAATGACCTTGGATTTCTCGCAAGGAAAAAGCTTGTGATTCTCATTGAGGCTCAGAGTACATGGAGTCCCAATATTATCTTAAGGATTTTTATGTACCTCGCTAAGACGTACAATGAGTATATCTTCAATAACCCGGAATTAAAGGCGAAACTTTACAGTAACTCTAAAATCGAGGTGCCGAAACCGGAGTTGTATGTTCTTTACACGGGAGAAAAAGGGAATAAGCCGGAGATCTTATCGCTTAGGGAAGAGTTCTTTTCAACATCTGAATTTTTGATTGACCTTCAAGCGAAAGTCATCTTTGCGGAAAAGGGAAGAAGGGACATAATCGGGCAGTATATTAGCTTTTGTGTAGTTGTAAAAGAGCAGTTTTTGTTGCATAATGATAAAAAGAAAGCAATTGCGGAAGCCATTCGGATTTGCATTGAGAATGACGATCTTGCAGAGTATCTGACGCAACACAGGAAGGAGGTAGAGGACGTTATGTTTACTTTACTTACCCAAGAAGAAGCTACGGAAAGTTATGGTTACCTCCAGAGGATGGAGGGACGCACCGAAGCGCTTGCAGCAACAATTAATCTGTTGAAACCTGTTTATAAGGATTTCGACTCTCTTTATAGGGCACTTATCACTCAGGATGCATATGCTAATCTCACAGAAGATGAGGTAAGGAAATACTATTGATGTAGAGTTACCTACGTAGTTCCGAATATATTCAAAGACTCAGATCTGTATAAGATTTGAGTCTTTTATTTAAATATTGGGACAGTCTGAAATTATGAGAGAGGTTGAGAATTACATGAAAAAGGTATATGCAACACTTATTCTATTACTTACGATCATATCATTAGTTGGATGCGGTTATTCATCCAGTTACAAAGCTACTGGATTTGTACATTCAAATCATGGATCAGAAGCAGATATGAGCTTTGGATCATTTGACGGACGCATGGTTTTTAAGCTGAAAAGCTCAGGTGAAGGAGATATAACCTACAAAGCAAAACTGGAGTCCGGAAGCGCAAAGGTTTACTATGATTATTTTGGAACAAAAGAGGAACTGTTTGCTATTGGCGATGGTGAGGGAGTTGATTCACATGGCGGATATGTCGAAAAAGGCTATGTTTACATCATTGTAGAGACAGAAGGAAAGTGCACTAACGGGGAATTTTGGTTCTGTATAGAATAACAATAAATACTATGATGTTAAAAGTTTATATCCTTAACTGATTCTAGATCGCGACTATTCCAAAGAGCAAAGTTAAAATGAGCATTTAAGTATGAAAGGAAAAATTATGAACGATATCGAGGCAATCAAGGAAAGACACAGTGTTCGTAATTATGAAAGCAGGGAGATTGAGGCTGAGAAGAAAGAAAAGATCAAGGCCTTAATTGAAGAGGTCAACAAAGAAGGAAATCTTCATCTTCAGCTTAAAGAAAATGCGGGAGCGACATACAATAGGCTCCTTAATAGGGCAATGGGATTATCCAGTGCTCCCAGCGTTATAGCCTGTGTGGGAAAAGATGATGAGACTCTGGAAGAAAGAGTAGGCTATTACGGTGAAAGGCTTGTCCTTGAGATACAGAAGATGGGCCTTAATACCTGTTGGGCAGGTACCTTTAGCAGAAAAAATATTGACGCAGATGTAGCAGATGATGAAAAACTAGTTATAAGTATAGCCGTTGGTTATGGAAAGGATCAGGGAAGACCTCACAAATCAAAGACTGCTGAGCAGGTAATCGAAGCAAAGGGAGACAGACCGGCATGGTTTTTAAAAGGTGTTGAGATGGCTCTTCTTGCACCTACCGCAATTAATCAGCAGAAGTTTAAAATCAGGTTAAACGAGGATGGAACTGTTGATATCATTGACAAGGGCGGTCCCTTTGGCAAGGTAGATAAAGGAATTGTTAGAAGACATTTTGAGATAGGAGCGGAAAAATAATGAAAGAGGCTTATTTTGCGGGAGGATGTTTTTGGTGCGTGACTCCCATATATAAAATGAATGGTGTTGAAAAGGTTATATGCGGATACGCCGGAGGAGACGAGGTTAATCCCACATATGAGGATGTAAAACACCAGAAGACAGGACACAGGGAGACAATCAAACTTGTCTATGATCCTGAAAAGGTTTCATACGACAGACTGCTTGATATTTATTTTGCAAACGTGGATCCCTTCGATGGGGAAGGTCAGTTTATTGATAAAGGTTTTTCCTATACGCTGGCTATATTCTATAATGACGATAGCGAGAAGGAACTTGCTATAAAGAAGCTTAACGAGATTGAAAGTAGTTCAGGTAAAAAGACTTATGTAGAAGTTCTGCCCTACAAGAATTTCTATGAAGCAGAGGAATATCATCAGGATTATTATCTTAAGAATCCTGAGGCTTTTGAAAAAGAACTTATCGAATCGGGAAGAAAGAAATGATGGAATAGAGTAAGCTTATTCTAGTCGATTCTGTAATCTGCAGAACTGATTCTACGATATGGAGAGACGTGTAGACCCAATTCTGCTATACGTTGATTGCTCTATGGACCTCATATTGATACGCTTTCACTGTAACCAATAATCTTGGGCAGGAGGTAAAATAAATGAATCAGGAATTGACCGGATCTTTTATAGCACAGCTTCGAAAAGAGAAGAACATGACACAAAAGGAGCTTGCCGATAAATTGGGCATCAGTGATAAAACGGTGTCAAAATGGGAGACAGGAAACGGGACCCCCGACGTGTCTCTTCTTCAACCGCTATGTAAAGAATTATCTGTCAATCTGAATGAACTTCTGTCCGGTGAAAGGCTCTCTGATGAGAGCTACAGTGGAAAGGCGGAAGAAAATATGATGAAATTGGCTAAAGATGCGGAAGATGGAAGAAAGAACAAGAAAGTAGTTGGAATAATCGGAGCAGGGTGCGGAGTATTAATATTTTTGTTTTTTTTGGAATATGCAATTATTGCTTCAGGAGGCACGATGGGAATTTTTGCTTTCCTTGATTTCCCTACATTGATAATGCTACTGGGATTGTTATTGGGAATAGAATTGATCTCCGGTAGATTTTTAGGAATATTCAAAGCTCTTGGGGCTGCAATTAAGAATAGTAAAAATCTTGATGATGAAACCAGAAAGATACATGTTAGAGATTTAAAGTTCGCCATTATAGCCACAATCATAGCAACATTGTTTGCAACTATAATTGGATTCATAAGTATGTTGCATAGTATTCAGGAACCCTCTACAATAGGACCATGTGTTGCTGTTCTTTCTGTTAGTTTTTTATATGGATTGATCATTGTGGCATTCTTGTATGCTTTTAGAGAGAGATTAAAGTAACAGAAGGTCTTGATGTTTTACATTAAGTTACAAAAAGCGTGGTTTCGAATGTATATAAAGACTCAGATCTGTTTGAGATTTGGGTCTTTTATTATATAATTGAAAAAGTAGGATGAACATATGTGGATAATTAAGCAGATATTTGATGGCGAATATGGTTGTGAGGAAAGAAACGGAAACGAACCAATGGTTTCTGTTACTCTTATAGACGAAAACGGAAATGAGAAGTACGCGACAGTGCCGGATTCTTTTCTTACTGAGAATAAACTTGATGTAGGATCGGAATGGGTAAGGTGAAAGTAATGAGACGACAGCGCTTTATCAGTTTTTTTATAGTCTTACTTTTTGCACTGAGCATTGTTGGATGCAGCGCGGGTAAGATGAATTCGGGCTATGGAGTCTTCTTGAGCGAAAAGAAAGATCCTGAATCTTTGAAGGATTTCAATACCGTTGTCGTTGATGCTCAGTATTACTCAAAGGAAGAAATCGATGATTTCCACTCAGTCGGTCATACGGTATACAGTTATATAAACATTGGTTCTTTAGAGAACTTCAGAGATTATTATTACGAATACGTCGACCTTACTTTGGCTGAGTATGAAAACTGGGAAGAAGAGCGCTGGATCGATGTTTCCGATAAACGCTGGCAGGGTTTTGTAATTGACGAATTGATCCCATCTCTTTTGGAAAAAGACATTGATGGATTTTTTGTTGATAACTGCGGTGTCTATTATCAGTATCCTGCAAAAGAGATCATGGACGGTCTGACTGTTATCCTGAAATCAATGATCGCGACCGGAAAAGCTGTTGTGATAAACGGAGGGGATACTTATATTGATGCGTACTGTAATAGTGGCGGTAGCTGGGATGATGTAATGACCGGTATTAATCAGGAGAGCGTATTTTCAACTATACTCTGGGACGAAGGAACTTTTGGCGCAGCCTCCGAAGATGATAGGGAGTACTTTCAAGATTATGTAGAGCGTTACGCTGCAAAGGGCGCTGATATTTATCTTTTGGAGTATACCCAAGATAAGAGCTTAATTCGCAAGATAAAGAAGTACTGTAAAAAGAACGGATTTGAGTATTATATTGCAGATTCGTTGGAATTGGATTGATGGAGAAAATATAGGAGGAGACTTATGGAGACTTGGTTTTATGAAGTTGTAAGCATAGACGGGGATTATGCAAATCTTAAAAGAACCGATATTGAATCGGATGAATTAAAGCTTGTAGCAAGAGCATTGCTTCCGCCGGAGATAACTGAAGGCAGCAGGCTTAAGTATGAGATGATGCAGTACGAGATGTGTTAGTAAGAAAGAGGATTAACCGGGAGGGAGATATTCAAAGGTGTTACATAATGGTCACTTAACCCCGTCCCCGGTGGACAATTGCATTGACGGAAGTACGGCGTGACTTTATAATTTAAGGGTAGGGTTTCAAGTAAACGTAAGAAGGTTAAGAGAGGGTTAAAAACATGGATGAGAGAAATCTTTCGGTACATAACATTTGGGGATTTGCAGGACCTATTTGGATGACTATTGTTGGTTCTGTCTTTGCTATCAGTGGGCTTGCTTCTTTGGATGCTTCTATGGGCGCCGGCAATCTTGTAATGGCTGTTATAGGCTGCGGACTTATCGGCGGAGCAATTGCTTTGTTCATTGGGATCGGTAGAAGAAATTCAAGGATCAGAAGCGTCCTTATAAGACAGCATTTCAGAGCTAAATGCGCTAAGTGCGGTCAGGAATTTGACTATACCGGATTGCAGGTTTTAAAGCACAGAAGCTGGCCTACAGGATATATTGATTGTCCTCATTGCCGTGCCCACAACGGACATGTGATCTCAAATCTCCTTGAGATCCAGCAGTAAAGCATTGATCTAATAGAATCTATAAGAATTAATTTTGGCAGCAAATAATTCTTTCGGGGATTATTTGCTGTACTTGTGTAAATAGGAATTACTTAGCTTAAACATGACAAATAATTATAACGGAATCGTAAATGTATATAAGGGAAAGGACTTTACATCCTTTGATGTGGTTGCAAAGCTCCGCGGTATCTTCGGCCAGAGAAAGATCGGCCATACCGGAACTTTGGATCCCGATGCTACCGGCGTTCTACCTATTTGCCTTGGCAACGGAACAAAGGTTGTTGAGCTTTTGATGGACCATGATAAGGAATACGTGGCTGAACTCCTTCTTGGTGTTAAAACTGATACCCTTGATATTGGAGGAGAGGTCCTTGAGAAGAGGGATGCCTCAGGAATAACCGAGGAACAGGTTAGGGATGTGATAAAAAACTTTATCGGAGAGATCGACCAGGTTCCGCCTATGTATTCCGCTATCAAGGTTAACGGTCAGAAGCTATGCAATCTTGCTCGCAAAGGCCAGGTGGTTGAGCGCGAGGCAAGGAAGGTTACGGTTCACGAGATAGAGATCCTAGATATCAAACTCCCCGTGATCAAGATGAGAGTGCACTGCTCCAAGGGAACATATATCAGAACTCTTTGCGATGATATCGGAGAGAAGCTGGGATGCGGCGGCTGCATGCAGAGCCTTGAGAGAACAAGGGTAGGCATATTCGGAAAAGAAGATGCTCTTACTCTTGATGAAATTCAGAAACTTAAGGATGAGGACAGGCTTTCTGAGATCGTAAGACCAGTTGACGGACTCTTTGAAGAGTATCCTAAAATGGTTGTTACTGAAGAAGCATTAAAGAAACTTGAAAACGGAAATGTATTGGCTGATGATGATTATGTAAACAGCAACACGGTAAATGTGCAATCATGTGTCAGAGTATACAGACCTGATATGACTTTTGCGGGTATTTACAAGAAAGATCCCGAGACTAATCTTTATAAACCGGAGAAGATGTTTTTATGAAGGCAGTGTTTTTTGATATAGACGGTACCCTGTGGGACGAGACATTCGTTGTTCCCGACAGCGCCGTTAATGCTATAAGGCAATTAAGAAAGAATGGTCATCTTGCTTTTATCAATACAGGAAGAGCAAGAAGTAATATCATAGATGAGAAACTGCTTGGCATCGGATTTGACGGTATCGTTGCCGCCTGCGGTAATTACGTGGAGTACAAGGGGGAGGTTGTTTATAATAATTGTATGACTCCCGAACAAATAAGAGCTGTCATCGAGGTCTCCGACAGGTGCCACATGCCTATAGTTCTAGAGGGACCAAAGGTTCACTATATTTCTCCCGATGGCTTTGAGAAGGATCCTTATGTTGATTACCTTTTTGAAAAGCTTGGGGAGAGGGCAAAGCTTACTACCGAATATGACGGAACAGAAGATATCAACAAGTTTTCTTCCGATGTTTTCGAGGATACGGATTACGAGACTATAAAAAAGGTGATACTTCCCTTTGTGGATCCCATCAATCATGATGGGGTTGTTCACGAGTTTGTTCCAAAGAATTCAAACAAGGCAGACGGAATCCGTATTATCTGTGAAAAACTTGGTATTTCAAAGGAGGATTGCTACGCCATAGGTGACAGCCACAATGACCTTGATATGCTGGAGTTTGCCGGACACGGGATCTGCATGGGCGGCGGAATGGAAAAGGCAATGGCGGTCTGCGAATATGTTACCGATACGCTTCATAACGACGGCGTGGAAAAGGCCCTCAAACACTATGGACTCATATAATTTTGTATACAATTATACGTTTGGTCAAAGATTTCAAAATATTTTTAAAAATATTCACAAACTTGTCACTTTTATATCTTGCTAAAATCAGTTTGTATTTTGTAATATATATCTGTAAAAATATGGATTGAATAAAGGAAAGACAATGAATATCTCGACGATACTTACAATGGCAGGCGGGTTAGGCCTGTTTCTCTTTGGAATGAAACTCATGAGCCAGGCTATCGAAAAGGCCGCCGGCGCGAAACTAAGACATATACTTGAAAAGCTTACTACGAACCGTTTTACCGGAATGATCGTAGGTATTTTCTTTACAGCCGCTATTCAGTCTTCTTCAGCTTGTACTGCAATGGTGGTCAGCTTCGTAAACGCAGGTCTTATGAATCTTTATCAGGCTGCAGGCGTTATCTTCGGTGCCAACATCGGTACTACCGTTACTTCACAGCTTGTTTCTTTTAACTTTTCGGCAGTAGCGCCTCTTATACTTCTTATCGGTGTACTCATAGTAATGTTTTCTAAAAAAGAACAGGTTAAGCAGATTGGCGAGATCGTTGTCGGTTTCGGTATCTTGTTTGTGGGCCTTGAGACTATGAAGAATGCAATGGCAGTTCTTAAGGACAATGCAATTATGGTTGATATTTTCAGTTCCCTTAAGAATCCCTTCCTTGCAACCCTTATCGGCTTCGGCCTTACTGCGATCATCCAGAGTTCATCCGTTACTGTTTCCATCGCCCTTTTGATGGCTCAGCAGGATCTGCTTGATCTTCATATCATCCTTTATATCATTCTTGGATGTAACATCGGAGCAACAGCAACGGCAATGCTGGCGTCCCTTTCAGGTAAGAAGGATGCTAAGAGAGCGGCGCTTATCCACTTTTGGTTTAACGTGATCGGAACTGTAGTGATCTACATCATACTGGCTATAAGCAACATAATTGCAAAGAATGCAAATATGGAAGTGGATCCTATAGTAAAAGGCCTTATGGCTATCTCAAATAACGACAACGGACGTTTCGTTGCAAACGCTCATACTTTGATAAAGGTATTCCAGGTAATCGTTTTGTTCCCCTTCATGACACCCATCGTAAAGCTCTCTTGTGCCTGCGTTCGAGGCGAAGACAAGAAGGTTGGTTACCGCGAAGCCGGCCAGCTTAAGTACATCGGTAACAAGGTGGTATTTAACCCCGCTACCGCAGTAGTAGAAGTTATCAAAGAACTTGATCGTATGGCTTCCCTTGCAAGCGAGAACTTGAACAGAGCCATGAACGCTCTTATCACTCTCGACCAGGAGGACATTGATGAGGTTTACGAGGTTGAGAAGAACATTGATTACCTTAACCACGCAATAACCGATTACCTTGTTAAGATAAACCAGACAACCCTTCCTATCGAAGACTTGAAACAGATCGGTGCGCTTTTCCATGTAGCAAACGATATCGAAAGAATCGGTGACCATGCCGAGAATGTCGCAGATGCTGCTGTAATGAGACGAGACAACGGTGCTGTGATCTCCAAAGAAGCTCAGAAAGAACTTGGCGAAATGCTTGATATGGTTAATACCAATATCCAGTATGCGATCCAGATGTTCGTTAAGGGTGATGAAACCCATATGAAGGACGTTGTTGAACTCGAGGAAAAGATCGACAAGAAGGAAAAAGAACTTCAGCAGAATCATGTCGACAGACTTACAAGAGGAGAGTGTTCTCCCGAAGCCGGCATGATCTTCTCGGATATCGTTTCCGGACTTGAAAGAGTTGGAGACCACGCAACCAACATTGCGTTCGCTATTGTTGAGAATAACAAGAAGATCGAAGAAGAAGAGATCTCTTAATATAGTTCATGATTCAATCCCTGTCTGAATAAGGCAGGGATTTTTTTGCGCAAAAAAGAGCACAGACATTTTATCTGTGCTCGAATTTATATGCTGCGATCATCTGTTTGATAGCTGCCTGCTTTTTGGTGTTAACGGGGAGGATGTCTCCGTTATCCATTGTAACGCTGGCTCCGTCTGAACCTTCTACGTGGGCCAGATTGACCATGATGCCTCGGTTGATGGTACAGAAGTCTTCACAATCCTCAAGAGGCTCACAGAGCGTTGAGAAGGGACCACGGCACTTGGTGGGCTCGGGACAGTGGATTATGCAGTAGTTTGAGTCTGAATTGATGTATATGATATCTGAATACTTAATGGATAATTCAAGCTTTCCGGTTGCAACCGCAAGGTATTTATCCTCTACGGGAGAGAGGATGGCCTGAATATCATTCATAACCTGATATAACTTGTTGGGAAGCAAAGGTTTTATAAGATATCCAAATGCATGAACGCTGAAAGCATCAGGCATATGATCGGTTGAGGAAGTAAGGAAAACAAGAACCACGTTCTTATCTCTCTTTCTCATGTCAGTGGCGGTATCGATACCGTTCTTTTTTTCCATGAATATATCCATGAAAACAATATCAAATGACCCTTCACGGCAGGCTTCGAGGAATTCCTCTCCGTTGTCGTATTCCGTCATTGAAAGATCAAGACCTGTTTCTATATGCCATTTGTGTAGAAAATGACGAAGACTGATTCGTATGGTAGGATCGTCATCAACTATCGCAATATTCATACATTCTCCTTAAGATACTAAGAAATAGGCGCACAAAAAGAGAACCGTGCCTACAATCACAATAGAAGTATAAAATAAATATTATAATAATTCAACGATTAATCACGGAAAATTTCAGCTAAATAATTATCAAAAAGCTTCCTTGTCTCGGGATCGGTATTTGCACGGTCTCTCATGATACGCTCAATAAGATTTTCGTTTGGAGAGAGGATAGTTTCCGTTTTCTCCTGACATTCGCATGCCTCTGAAGCGGAACTAAGATTCGCTTCCTTTAAAAGGGTGTTGGTCTCACTAACTTTGTTTATCAGAGTCTCGTTTTCAAGCTTAGAATGCTGCTCCACAAAACCTGCTGAAATAATACCGGTAGGAACGGCTACAACTCCAACGCCCAAAAGGGAAATAACGATAGCCATTGCTTTTCCGAGAACCGTTACGGGGTAAATATCGCCGTAACCTACTGTGAGAATAGTGGACACACTCCACCAAAGTCCTGAAAAGGCATTATCGAAAACATCCGGCTGGACGTCATGCTCTACGTTATACATACACAGTGAAGATGCAAGCATGAGTATTCCAATCAATAGAAGTGATGAGAGAATTTGCTTTCTCTTGCTGTATAAAACCTTGGTTATAACGTTGAATGAATCATAGGATGCGTTGATCCTGAACAGATGTAAGATACGGGCAACTCTCAGTATTCTTAAAGCTGAAAAGCCCGCAAGGAAGAACACGGGTAATATGGTAAGCAGATCAACGATACCGTCAAAGGATACAATAAACTTTAATATGGCTTTTGCCTTGCTGTCCCCGGGGTAAAGAAGATTTGCTGTCCATATCCTCAGTGCGTATTCAATGATAAATAGAATTATTGTAACGATCTCAACAACATGGAATATCTGTAACAAGATCTCGGGCAAGGAGAAGGTCTCCAACACAAGCATGGTGATATTGAGCAGGATGAGCACCACGAGACATTCATCAAAAATAAGGCTGGGAAGATCGCCTCTCTGTCCGATCTGGATGATATCAAATATTCTTTTTTTGATCTTTTTGTATTTTGTCATTTGATTTATCAATAATTATTGTTGATTACTTGTCTTCGCGGAATGTGATCTCGCCGGTTTCATCATTCATTGCATCAACGATGGCGAGAGAGTGAAGATTAACATTCATTTCTCTTATGAGAGAGCCACCTTCTTGGAATCCTTTCTCGATTGCGATTCCGATTCCTTCTACGGTAGCGCCGGCGCTTTGTACGATATCGATAAGTCCCTGAAGAGCACAGCCGTTAGCAAGGAAATCGTCGATGATAAGAACGTGATCTTCCTCTGAAAGATACTTCTTTGAAACGATAACCTGATATTCTCTCTTATGAGTAAATGAGGTGATCTGGGTTGAATAAACGTCACCGTCAATATTGATGCTCTCAGATTTCTTTGCAAATACAACGGGAACATTGAAATACTGAGCGGCTACACATGCGATTCCGATTCCGGATGCTTCGATGGTAAGGATCTTGTTGATAGGTCTGTCACCAAAGAGTCTCTTAAATTCCTTTCCCATCTCGTTAAAGAGGTTTATATCCATCTGATGATTGAGAAAACTGTCAACCTTAAGTACATTTCCTGGTTTGACAATACCTTTTTCTCTGATCATATCCTCTAAAAGCTTCACTGTAAAAATCCTCCTTATTTAGCGACCGGGGTCGTACATATTCTAATTTTGGGAAGGGAAGGAATAGTGGCATAGTAGTTTGTCTGCCAGTCCTTGCCCTGTTTGGGATCATTCTTTCCGTCAGCGGGCGGAGCGAAGATCTTCATATCTATTTTTGCCTCGCCTTTAATGGGCTTTTCGAAAAAGGCGGGCATAAAGTCAACAAATGTTGTGCCGGGGGCTTTGTAGAACCAACGGCCGTTAAGTTCGATCATGAGATTGAGGGGCTTTAAGTCATCCTCAAAGTAGGCCTCACAGAAAACAGGAGGCGCATCAAACTTAAGAGGGATCAAAAGACCTTCCGCATCCTCACTTCCGCCCCAACGAAGCTTGGCGGGGAGAGTAACACTTTTGCCTTTCTTCATGGTGGGCATAAAGAATTCATCATGAATGATCTTTCTGTATGTGTCGAACAGAGGCTGCCTTATACCAACATTCTTATTGTTGGGATCTTCAATCTCAAGGCCGAGACGTCCCTGATCACGGAACTGGTAAAGAGTGAAAGCACTGAGCCATCTGTCTTTATCGTTCTTGATAAGATCGGTGAACTTCTTGACCATCTTGCACTGGTCGTAAGGTCCGGTAACGTCGCCATCAGCGTTAAGCTCAGAAAGTACCATGGGCTTTTTCTTACCGGTTAATTCTATATATCTGTAATAGCTCTTCTTGGCAAGGTTATAGATGTTCTGAACCTTGTAACGGGCAAAACTGTTTCCGCCGGGCTCGGCTACATCAAAAGGCCATCCCCAGTGAAGAGCGAGATATCTGTCTACTGAATAAATATCCGTTTCTTTGATGGCAGGGATGAATTCATCCTCTTTTTCCATCTTCTCATCCTTAAGGTTTTTGTATCCGTCAAGACAGAGGATGAGCTTTACGTTGGGAGCTTCCTTATGAAAGATCTTGCAAACTCTTGCATAAAATAAAGAAACTTCCTCATATGATGCACGTTTATTAAAGGAAAACCAGTTGCCGGTTGCCTCGTGATTGATACGGGCAAGAACACGGCCGTAAACCGAAAGATCCTTTGCGATGGCTTTGATGTGGTCGTCACCTACATGGGGATCGATGGTGATGGTAAGAAGAACATCCTGACCGTGACGGCGAACGTCCTCCATCCAATTGAAAGGCTCCTTATCTTTCATGCCTACAAGACCGCCTTTGTAGGTCTCGTAATCATCGTAAGGATAATCCCAGGCTCCGTGGATCTCCATATCTTTATAAGCTTCATGAGCTCTCGCGGGAAATTCCTTGTCGAGAGGATAGTAACAGGTCATGAGGCTGACTCCGCGGTGGGGCCTGCCGAGAGCATTCAGGATATAGTCCTGATCAACGTATTCTCCGCGCTCGCTGCCGTCTCCGATGTCAACGGCACATTTTGCGGGACCCATGGTAACTGCATAAGCGGTAAGTTTTTTAGGCATGTAGTTCTCCTTAGATAAAATAAAGTAATGATATTATGCATCGACAGGGCTTTTATAAGCCGCTTAAGATTGCTCCGAAAACGAGAGCAACACTATATATTATATGATTTAGCCTGCAAAATATCTACTAAAATATGTTCAATTTTTAAAATGATTATTCTTGCATTTTTAATTTATAAAAATTTGAGATTTTTCTGTTGAAACGGCTTTCATTATACTCTATAATTAAGTCACTTTGAGTAATTTGCATATTTATGCAAAAGAGGAGGACTTATATGTATTCACTTGATGAAGTAAGAAAAGTTGACCCCGAGATTGCCGAAGCGATCGTTGCTGAGACTAACAGACAGCAGGACCACATTGAGCTCATCGCATCGGAGAACTGGGTAAGCAAGGCAGTAATGGCAGCAATGGGAAGCCCCCTTACCAACAAATATGCGGAAGGTTATCCCGGAAAGCGTTATTACGGCGGATGCTCATGCGTTGACGTTGTTGAGGATCTTGCAAGAGACCGTGCAATGAAGCTTTACGGCTGCACCTACGCAAACGTTCAGCCCCATTCCGGAGCACAGGCCAACCTTGCCGTACAGTTTGCACTTTTACAGCCCGGTGACGTTGTGATGGGTATGAACCTTGATCACGGCGGACATCTGACACACGGTTCACCCGCAAACATTTCCGGCGCATATTTCAAGATCGTTCCTTACGGAGTTAACGACGAAGGCTTCATCGATTATGATAAGGTAGAAGAGCTTGCGAAGGCTAACAAGCCCAAGCTCATCATTGCCGGCGCTTCTGCATACTGCAGAATCATCGATTTCAAGAGATTCAGGGAGATCGCTGATGAGGTTGGCGCATATCTTATGGTAGATATGGCTCATATCGCAGGTCTTGTTGCTGCAGGACTTCATCCCTCACCCATCCCTTATGCACATGTGACCACCACCACTACTCATAAGACCCTCCGCGGACCCAGAGGAGGTATGATCCTCTCAAGCGCAGAGTTCGCTGAGGAGCACAAGCTTAACAAGGCGGTATTCCCCGGAATCCAGGGCGGACCTTTAATGCATGTTATCGCAGCAAAGGCAGTATGCTTCAAGGAAGCACTTGATCCTTCATTCAAAGAGTATCAGGCGCAGATCGTTAAGAATGCACAGGCTCTTTGCAAAGGACTTCAGGACCGCGGAATAAAGATCGTATCAAACGGTACCGACAACCACCTCATGCTCATGGATCTTACTCCCTTCGGACTTACCGGAAAGGAGATCGAGAAGCTTCTTGATGAGGCACATATCACTGCCAACAAGAACACCATTCCCAACGATCCCAAGTCACCTTTCGTAACCAGCGGTATCCGCCTCGGAACTCCCGCAGCTACATCAAGAGGACTTAAAGAGGATGACTTCGATAAGGTTGCAGAAGCTATCGCTCTTATCGTAAAGGGTGGAGCAGAGAAGATCGACGAGGCAAGAGCCATCGTAAAGACTCTTACTGACAAGTATCCTTTGAACGCTTAATATATTAGGAAATAAACACCTCCGTTTTTGCAACGGGGGTGTTTTTATGAAATTAACAAAAAATAAATCAAGAATTTGTTAAAAAATGATAAATTTCACATTGATAATTTATTTTGCTTTTGATAAATTATAATGCGTAAACAAATGTGCCCGTGAGGCACCACAGACAGAGGAGAAAAGTTATGAAAAAGTTTTCAAAACTTGCAGCAATTGCACTTGCAGCTGTATCTGCATTTGCACTTTGCGCATGCGGAAGCAAGACTTCCACAGCAAACGGTAACGAGAACGGTACTGACGCTTCATCAGTAAAGGTTGGACTTATCACCCTTCACGATGAGAACTCTACCTACGACCTCAACTTCATCAGCGCAGCTAAGGCAGCTTGCGAGAAGACCGGAGCAGAGCTCGTTATCAAGACAAACATTCCCGAAGGCCAGGAAGCTTACGAAGCAGCTGTAGAGCTTGCAGATGCAGGATGCAATTTCATCCTTGCAGACAGCTTTGGACATGAAGATTACATTATCGAAGCAGCTAAAGAGTATCCCGCAGTACAGTTTTCACACGCTACCGGAACCAAGGCTCACACTGAGAACCTTGAGAACTTCCACAACGCATTCGCAAACATCTTCCAGGGTCGTTACCTTGCAGGCATTGCAGCAGGTATGAAGCTTAACGAGATGATCGAAGCAGGCGACATCACCGCTGACCAGGCTAAGATGGGTTATGTTGGTGCTTACACCTACGCTGAGGTTATTTCAGGATATACTTCATTCTATCTTGGCGCTAAGAGCGTATGCCCTACCGCTACTATGGAAGTAACCTTCACCGGTTCATGGTATGATGAGACCGCAGAGAAGACTGCAGCTCAGACTCTTATTGACAATGGTTGCGTACTTATTTCTCAGCACGCTGACTCAATGGGCGCTCCTACCGCATGTGAGACCGCAGGCGTTCCTGACGTATCTTACAACGGAAGCACCGCTTCAGCTTGCCCCAACACCTTCATCGTTTCTTCAAGAATCAACTGGGAGCCTTACTTCGAGACAGTTATCAACGCAGTAGCTGCAGGCGAGAACTTCCCCGTAGATTTCTGTGGTTCACTTGAAGATGGTTCTGTAGCTCTTACCGATCTTGGTTCTGCAGCTGCTGAGGGAACTCAGGAAGCAATCGACGCTGCAAAGGCTCAGATCGTTGCAGGCGAGCTTCACATCTTTGATACCGCTACCTTCACCGTAGATGGCGAGACTCTTACTTCTTACATGGCTGACGTTGATTCAGATGCAGAGTATGCTCCCGATCACGAAGCAATCGTTGACGGTTACTTCAACGAGTCAGGCGAAGGACTTAGAAGTGCTCCTTTCTTCGATGTAAAGATCGATGGCATCACCCTTCTTGATACCGCATTCTAATTTAACTGAAGATTGTTAGATTCAAGATAATAAACACTTAAACAATACAGGCTCGGCGTGGGTTCACGCCGAACCTGCGTTGTCGTTTAAGCGCAAAACTATTTTACAGATATTTTCCGACTTTTATGGATCTCGGAGGGTATCTGTAAAGTTGCTTTGCAACACAGTTACAAATCGTTTTGTTTGAAAGAGGGATACAATGGACAATAGAACACCCGCTGTTAAACTTACGAATATTTCCAAGCATTTCGGCTCAGTTGCCGCCAATTCAGGCGTAAACATGGAAATATATCGCGGCGAGATACTTGCACTTCTCGGAGAAAACGGAAGTGGAAAGACAACTCTCATGAATATGCTTTCAGGCATATACTTCCCTGATGAAGGTGAAATTCAGATCGACGGAACCCCCGTTACAATTGCATCACCCAGAGACGCATTCAATCTTGGAATAGGAATGGTTCATCAGCATTTTAAGCTGGTGGATGTTCTTACTGCGGCTGAAAATATCGTTCTCGGACTTGAAGGAAAGCTTGATATTAAGGCTGCTACCCGCAAGATCAATGAGATCTGTGACAAGTACGGCTTTGAGGTCAATCCTTCACAGAAGATCTATGACATGTCAGTTTCACAGAAGCAGACTGTTGAGATTGTAAAGGTGCTTTTCCGTGGAGCAGAGATCCTCATCCTTGATGAGCCCACCGCGGTTCTTACACCTCAGGAAACCGAGAAGCTTTTCGACGTTCTCAGGAAGATGAGAGAGGACAACAAGGCAATCGTTATCATCACTCACAAGATGCACGAAGTTGAGAGCCTTTCAGACCGTGTTGCAGTCCTTAGAAAGGGCGAATACATCGGCGATATGATGACTAAGGATACCAATGCGGAAGAGATGACCAACATGATGGTCGGCCGTAAGGTTTCACTTAACATCAAGCGTCCCGAGCCTGTTGGAGCAAAAGACAGGATCCGTGTCAGCGGCCTTACCGTTAGAAATGAGGAAGGCATCTTAAAACTCAACGATGTAAGCTTTACCGCAAGAAGCGGAGAGATCCTTGGTATCGCCGGTATTTCAGGATGCGGACAGAAGGAACTTCTTGAAGCTATCGCAGGCCTTCAGCCTGTTGAGAGCGGATCTATTGAATATATCGAAGACGACGGAACAGCCGAGCAGCTTATCGGCAAGGATCCCAGGAAGATCCGCGACATGGGCGTTTCACTTTCATTCGTTCCCGAGGACAGACTTGGTATGGGACTTGTGGGCAACATGAACCTTGCTGATAACATGATGCTCAGAAGCTTTGAAAAAGGCGGAAGCCCCTTCACCGACAGAAAAGCTCCTTACGAACTTGCAAAGAGCGTTGTTGAAGAGCTTGAGGTTGTTACACCCGGTATTTCAACTCCTGTAAGAAGACTTTCAGGCGGTAACGTTCAGAAGGTTCTTGTAGGACGTGAGATCGCATCTGCACCTAAGGTACTCCTTACCGCATATGCAGTACGCGGACTTGATATCAACTCTTCATACACTATTTATGACCTTATCAATAAACAGAAACAGGCCGGTGTGGCTGTAATATTCGTCGGAGAAGACCTTGACGTTCTTATGGAACTTTCCGACAGGATCCTTGTATTGTGCGGCGGACAGGTTAGCGGAATCGTTGACGGAAGAAAGGCTGACCGTGCTGAGATCGGACTCATGATGACAAAGACAGGAGGACAAAATGAGTAATAAAAAAGTACATGAACCTCTTTTTCATATTGTCAAAAGAGACGAGATGACCTTTAAAAAGGCTTTGTTCATCAGACTTCTTGCAATTGTGGCAGCGCTTTTGCTTTGTGCTGTGATCACCATGGTAGTTACCGGACAGAATCCCATCAGCGTTTACGGCACAATGGGAGTTGGCGCTTTCGGTACTGCAAGAAAGACTTGGGTTACCCTTCAGAATGTATCCATTCTTTTGCTTATCTCACTTGCTCTTACCCCTGCTTTCAAAATGAGATTTTGGAACATCGGTGGTGAGGGACAGGTACTTATCGGCGGACTTGCTGCTGCAACCTGCATGATCAAGCTTGGTGATAAGGTCCCTGGCGGACTTCTAATTCTTATCATGTTCGTTGCATCCCTTCTTGCCGGAGGAATTTGGAGCGTTATTCCCGCGATCTTCAAGGCAAAGTGGAACACCAACGAGACTTTGTCCACCCTTATGATGAACTACATTGCTATCCAGCTTGTCGCATTCTTCACTGTCCTTTGGGAGGTTCCAAAGGGATCCGGTAAGATCGGTATCATCAATCAGAACACCAATGCCGGATGGCTCCCCAATTTAGGTGTGCCCAGCTTTACCGGTTCAAAGTATTTACTTACCATTATCGTAGCGCTCCTTATCACTGCCGGAATGTTCATCTATCTTGCTTTCAGTAAGCAGGGATACGAGATCTCCGTTGTAGGTGAGAGCGTTAACACCGCAAGATACGTCGGAATCAAGGTTGAAAAGGTTATCATCAGGACCGTATTCATTTCCGGTGCGATCTGCGGACTTACAGGTCTTTTACTCGTAGGCGGTATCAACCATACCCTTACAACCACCATCGCAGGTGGTCAGGGATTCACCGCGGTAATGGTTTCATGGCTTGCAAAGTTCAATCCCATTATCATGGTATTCGCCAGCCTTCTCATTGTATTCCTTGAAAGAGGAGCCGGAGAAGTTGCTACAAACTTTGGACTTAACCAGTCGTTTTCCGATATCCTGACAGGTATCATCCTGTTCTTCATCATCGGTTGTGAGTTCTTTATCAGATATAAGATTACATTCAAGAGAGGAGGGCACAAGAAATGATCAATTTTGCGATGCTTATTCCCAAAGCGGTAGTACAGGGTATTCCTCTTTTATACGGAAGTACAGGAGAGATCCTTACCGAGAAATCAGGTAACCTTAACCTCGGAATCCCCGGCGTTATGTACGTTGGTGCCATCAGCGGCGTTATCGGTGCTTTCTTCTATGAGCAGGGACTTAAGTCTTCGGGCGCGGAGCCTGTTGCATTCCTGGCAGTTATGATCCCTTTGCTTTGCTGCCTTTTAGGTTCGCTTCTTATGGGACTTTTGTACTGCTTCCTTACAGTAACACTTAGAGCCAACCAGAACGTTACCGGTCTTGCAATGACTACATTCGGTGTGGGCTTCGGTAACTTCTTCGGAGGTTCACTTATAAAGATTTCAGGAGCGGACGTTCCTTCAATCGCCCTCTCCACTACAAGTAAGTATTTTTCAGCACATCTGCCTTTTGCAGATAAGACCGGATGGTTTGGAAAGATCTTCCTTTCCTATGGCTTCCTTGCTTATCTTGCAATCATCGTTTCAGTATTTGCCGCCATCATTCTTAAGAAGACCAGAGCAGGGCTTCACCTTCGTGCGGTTGGTGAGAATCCTGCAACTGCGGATTCAGCCGGAATCAATGTTACCGGTTATAAGTATGCGGCAACCTGTATCGGATGTATGATCGCAGGTCTCGGCGGTCTTTATTATGTTATGGACTATGCTTGCGGCGTTTGGTCAAACGATGCATTCGGTGACAGAGGCTGGCTTGCGATTGCACTTGTAATCTTTACAATTTGGAAGCCGGACGTAAGCATTTTTGCTTCCATCCTTTTTGGCGGATTATACATCATTTATCTCTACATCCCTACAGGAATGGATCATATGGAACTTCAGCAGCTCTATAAGATGATCCCCTATGTGGTTACTCTCATCGTGCTTGTTATCACCAGTATGAGAAACAAGAGAGAAAACCAGCCCCCTGCAAGTTTGGGACTTCCTTATTTCAGAGAAGAGAGATAACCCTTGTATACATGGGTACATTTATGATAAAATACTATGCTAAGCATGGGTAACCGTTGGAAACCTATGAAATCCCATGGTTAGCCACTTTACGTAAGGACTAAAGGAGAACAGACAAAATGGTTAAAGTCGCAGTACTAGGCTATGGCACGGTTGGTAGCGGTGTCGTAGAAGTTTTATCAGAGAACAAAGAACTTGTCAGCAAGAAGTCCGGCACCGAGGTCAGCGTTAAATACATTCTCGATCTTCGTGATTTTCCCGGCGATACCTATGAGAAACTTATTATTCACGACTTTAACATTATTTTAAACGATCCCGAAGTTACCGTTGTCTGCGAGACAATGGGCGGTGTGGGAGCTGCTTATCAGTTTTCAAAGCAGTGCCTTGAAAAGGGTAAGAGTGTTTGTACTTCAAATAAGGAGCTTGTTGCAAAACATGGCCCCGAACTTTTAAAGATTGCAAAAGAACATTATTGCAGTTACCTCTTTGAGGCCAGCGTCGGCGGAGGAATTCCTATCATCCGTCCCATCATGGATGCACTTGCGGCTGAAAAGATCGAGAGCATTCTCGGAATCTTAAACGGAACAACCAATTTCATATTGACCAAGATGGAAAAGGAAGGTGCCGATTTTGATGCAGTATTAAAGCTGGCACAGGAACTTGGCTATGCAGAGCGCAATCCCGAAGCAGACGTTGAGGGACATGATGCATGCCGTAAGATCTCAATCCTTTCTTCCCTTATGCTTGGAAAGAACGTGGATTCTGAGAAGGTATATACAGAAGGTATCACTAAGATCACTGCAGAGGATTTTGCATTTGCAAAGAAGGCAGGTTACACCATCAAGATCCTTGGTGTCAGCGAGGCTCAGGGAGAGGGTGAAGTTCTTACTTATGTTTCACCTTTCTTTATCGAGAACAGCCATCCTCTTGCAATGGTAAATGATGTATTTAACGGAATCTTCGTTACCGGAAATATGGTAGGAGATACCATGTACTACGGAAAGGGCGCAGGAAAGCTTCCTACCGCCAGTGCGGTTGCAGCAGATGTTATCGATGCTGCGAGACATCAGGGCAAGAATGTTCCCTGCTACTGGGACGAAGATGATGCCAAGCTTGCTGATATCAGCGACGCTTCATTCAAGTACTACGTAAGGGTTAAGGCTGATGCTCTAGATGAGCTTAAGAGTCTTGCACCCGCAGGCAAACTTATTGAGGCTGATGTTGCAGGTCAGGCAGGATATATTACCGAAAAGATCTGTGAAAGAGATTTCGTAAAGATCGCAGAGAAACTCGGTGATAAGATGCTCGGAAGATTAAGAGTATACAGCGCAAAATAAGCTTAAAGAATATCATTCCCTTTTCTTAGGGTAAATAGAAATGCTCAAGGAGATTTTAAGGTCATGGCTAAGGTAGTAAAGTTCGGTGGTAGTTCACTTGCAAGTGCGGAGCAGTTTGAGAAAGTCGGAAGCATTATTCGTGCGGAAGGCGACAGACGATTTGTAGTTCCATCAGCACCCGGAAAAAGGTACAAGGAGGACACTAAGGTTACCGATATGCTTTATGCATGTTATGACCTTGCTGAGCACGGCAAAGATTTTTCTAAGGCTCTTGCAGATATCAAAGCAAGATATGACGAGATCATCAGCGGCCTTAAGCTCAACATGTCCCTTGATGAAGAATTTAAAGTAATTGAAAAAGATTTCAAGAAAAAGGCAGGAAAGGATTATGCCGCATCCAGAGGAGAGTTCCTCAACGGTATAGTCATGGCTGAGTATCTTGGATTTGAATTTGTAGATGCTGCCACGGTAATATTCTTTGCCGATGACGGTACATTCGATGCCGAAAAGACTCAGGCAATTCTCTCAAAGAGACTTGAAAATATGGATAATGCCGTAGTCCCCGGATTTTACGGAAGCTATGCGGACGGAAGAGTAAAGACCTTCTCAAGAGGTGGATCCGATATCACCGGTTCAATCGTTGCAAAAGCTATTCACGCCGATGTATATGAAAACTGGACCGATACTTCAGGATTCCTTATCGCTGACCCCAGGATCATCGATAGACCTCAGAAGATCGAGACCATCACCTATCGTGAGCTCAGAGAGCTTGCATACATGGGCGCAAGCGTATTCCATGAGGATGCTATCTTCCCCGTTAGGCAGGAAGGCATTCCCATCAATATCAGAAATACCAACGATCCCGGAAACAGCGGAACATGGATCGTAGGAAGCACCGGACAGAAAGCAAAGTATACCATTACCGGTATCGCAGGAAAGAAGGGCTTCTGTTCAGTAAATATCGAAAAAGACATGATGAACTCAGAGGTTGGATTCGGTAGAAAGGTTCTTCAGGCATTCGAAGAGAACAATATCTCTTTCGAGCACCTTCCTTCAGGAATCGATACCATGACCGTATTTGTTCACCAGGATGAGTTCATTGATAAAGAGCAGAAGGTTGTATCTGCAATCCAGCGTATGGCAAAGCCCGATACCATTGATATCGAGTCAGACCTTGCACTTATCGCAGTCGTTGGACGTGGCATGCGTTCAATGAGAGGTACTGCAGCCCGCATCTTCTCAGCTCTTGCACATTCACACATCAACATCAAGATGATCGATCAGGGATCTTCCGAGATGAACATCATCATCGGTGTTGCCAACGAAGATTTTGAGAATGCTATCAGAGCAATCTATAATATTTTTGTAGAAACCTGCCTGTAAGTAGGGGGAAGTAGGAATAGGTTATGTCAAAAAAGAGGAATAAAAAGAAAAACGTAGAAGTAAACAAGAACGCATCACAGCCTATAGCCGAAGAAGAAAAAGTTACTAAAGAAGAGATTTCCGAAGAAACTCAGGAAAAGGTAAGCACCGAGGATGATAAAGCTGAGAAAGAGCTTATCAATGAGTTTGAGAAAGCGGAAGAAAAGAATAATTCCGATGCTGAAAAGCCCGAAGAGAAAACTCCCGAAGCCGGAAACGGTGAGAAAGAGTATAGCGACGAGGCTAAGAAGGAATTCGAAAAAGCCCAGAAGGAACAGAAAGAGCAGGCAAGAAAAGCATCTGAGGCTCGCAAGGAAGAACTTGAAAAGTCCGGCGAGATGGATGAAAAGCGTCTTGCAAGAAGAAACAGAAGGATCAGAAACCAGGTTGCATCTTACCTCTCTGTTTTCCTTTTCTTCCTCATCGTTTTTGTGGGTGGATTCTTTATAGTTAAAGTTTTGGTGATCGATAAGGGATTTTTCTCAAAGAACAAAGAGCCTGAGATCACTGAAGAACAGCAGGAGCAGATTGACGAGCTTATCGGAGAGGAAGAGGTTCTTCCTGAGCCCGAGCCGGAACCGGAACCTGAACCCGAACCGGAACCTGTAGTCGATGAGGAAGCTCTTGCAGCAGCAAGACTCGACGAATATATCGATTCAGTAATTGCAGGAATGACTCTTGAGCAGAAGGTGGCCGGAATCATAATGACTTCACCCGAAGCTCTTACCAAGGTTAATCTTGCAACCATGGCCGGAAACGGAACTAAGACCGCTCTTGAAAAATATCAGGTCGGCGGTATCGTATATGCATCAAAGAACGTGACCTCACAGTCACAGTTCAGTGATATGATCACCGGAACCATCGGAATGGTTTCAACTCCTACCTTCTTTGCAATTGCAGAAGAGGGAGGAAGCGCAAGTCCTCTTGCAAAGAACGGCTTCTATGAAGCTGTCGGAAGCACCGACGAGATCGTTGCAAGTAACGACATTCAGAATGCATATAATGCAGGTGTAACCATCGGTTCAGCTCTTAAGGGAATCGGAATCAATGTAGATCTTGCTCCCGTAGCAGATCTTTCAAGTGATGCAGCCGAGAGCCTTGACGGAAGAACCTACGGAACATCAGCTATTGATACTGTAGGATATATCAGTTCAATGGAATCCGGTCTCGAGGCAAGCGGAGTTACATCCTGCCTTAAGTACTTCCCCGGTCAGGGATTTGCTACTACCGATCCTGAGAACGGACGTACCGTTATCGAGAAGTCTGAGGACGATTTCAGAAAAGGAGATCTTCTCATTTATCAGGCAAGCATCGAGAACGGAACCAAGATGATCATGGTCAGCAACGCTGTTATCAATGCCTTTGATGAGACTCAGCCCGCAACCTTCTCCGGAACTATTGTTACCGATTTGCTCAGAACCGAGCTTGGTTTTGACGGAGTTATCCTTTCAGGAAACCTTGGTGACAAGGCAATCATGGATTACTACGGAGCTGACGAGGCTGCAGTCCTTGCCATCAAGGCAGGATGCGATATGCTCCTTAATCCCTATGATTTTGAGACCGCATATAACGGTATTATCAAAGCTGTAGGAGACGGAGTTGTTTCCGAAGATCGTATCAATGATTCACTTAAGAGGATTTATCGTATAAAGTATGCAGGAAGCGTCTGAACTTGAAATCTATGTGCATATTCCTTTTTGTGTAAAAAAGTGTTCATACTGTGATTTCCTCTCTTTCAAAATGGGAGAGGAAACTCACAGGGAATATATTTTTGCACTTAAAAATGAGATACTAAACTATATGAGTGCAGAAGTAAAACGTAAGCTTAATGAAAAGAGCTATGTTGTTACTTCTGTTTTTTTTGGTGGCGGAACACCAACAGTTTTGCCTTCTAAAGAATTGACCGATATCTTGGCTGAGTTAAAGAGATGCTTTCATTTTTCGGAAGATGCTGAGATAACTACAGAATGCAATCCCGGAACGGTAACAGCGGAAGACTTGGCTGTACTTAAAAAGGCAGGATTCAACAGGCTGTCCATAGGACTTCAAAGTGCCAACGATGAAGAACTCAGACGTATCGGAAGGATCCACAATTTTGCCCGGTTTAAAGCAACATACGAAAATGCTATAAAGGCAGGGTTTGAGAATATAAATGTAGATCTTATAACTGCGCTTCCCGAGCAGAGCCTTGAGGATGTGGACAGTTCTCTTGAAAAGATACTTTCATTGGATCCTTTGCCAAAGCATATATCTTCCTACAGCCTTATCCTTGAAGAAGGGACGGAGTTCATGCGCCTCCATGATGAAGGAAAGCTGAATCTTCCGGATGAAGAAAGTGAGAGAATTTATCATTGGCGAGTTATCGACAGGCTTAAAGAAGCAGGATATGAGCAGTACGAGCTTTCAAATATTGCACAGCCGGGATTTGAGTGCAGGCATAATGTCGGGTATTGGACGGGAAAAGAGTACCTTGGATTTGGACTCGGTGCATCTTCTTATTTTGAAAATGAGAGGTTTTCAAACACAAGAGATTTAAAGGAATACCTTGGATATTGGGGAAGGGGTGCGTCGTACGCCGAGGGCGCGAAAGACGTGGTGCAGGACAGGCCACTCGGTGAGATGGAAGAACTAACCGATGGTGATAAGATCTCTGAATTCATGTTCCTTGGTCTTCGCATGACACATGGCATAAGCATAGCGGAGTTTGAAAGCAGGTTTAACAGGAACTTTGAGGAGATATTTGGGGAAATCACAAAGAAGCATATTGATGAAGGCCTGCTTTCCAAAACAGGAGACAGGATCTTTTTGACAAGACGTGGTCAAGATGTTGCAAATTATGTGTTTAGTGACTATTTGATGACAGACAATACTTGATTTTGTTAAAGTATTTTTATATAATTTTAAATGTCGGATTGTAGTTTTCTAAATTCGGTATGTTTTTTAGGTACGGGGAGAAATTAAGATGAAATTTGTTAAGTTGGAGGATCTTAAGACGGGTATGAGACTTGCCCGTCCCATTTATTCAAAGAGTGGAGTTCTCCTTTTTGAGAGAGATACTATCCTGACAACATCAGCCATCGACAATGTAAAGAATTTCGGATTGCTGGGAATTTATATTCTGGAACCTGCAGAGCCTCTTCCACCCATGTCGGAAGAAGACAAGGAATTCGAAAGATTCCAGACCGTTATGGTCAATTCCATTCAGGATGAGTTGGAGAAGATTGCTTCCACCAAGCGTACTAAAAACCTTCCAAATATCAATTCCCAGATCGTTCGTGCATACGGACATTTGGAGGATAAGATCAACTTTTATCAGAATTTACGAAGCAGAAGTGATTTTGTAGCAAGACATTCATTTAATGTTGCTATTCTTTGTACTCTTATATGCCATACCATGAACCTGCCCATCGATGAGCAGAACAGGATCGTAAATGCAGCCCTTGTTCATGATATCGGACGTGTTAAGTCAAAGAATGAAGAAGTCTTTGGCAACAGTGGAGACAAGGATTTAAGAGAGGCTTTCTATAAAGAGACCGAAGCTGCCTATGATATTCTTGAAGAAGTCTTTGCAAATGACGGAGCCGCTGTAAAGCGTATCTGCAAGCAGGCTCTCAAGGTCCAGGCTGATAGAGAGCTTGGCAACGAAGATACTCTTTCAAGAGACAAGATGGTGGTTGGCGCAAGAATCCTTCTTGTCGCTAACGTTTATGATGAAAAGACCGCGATGAACCTTAGCGGAGAAAATGAGTCCGAAGTCAAGGCTATCAAGGAATTCCTTGATAACCCCGATATATATGATCCTGAGGTGGTAAAGGCACTTGTTTCTTCCATCAATATTCTTTTCCCCGGTGTCAGTGTTGAACTAAGTACCGGAGAAAAAGCACTTGTCATTTCGGAGAATGCGTTTAACATTCTTCAGCCCACAGTTCTTTGCTTTAAAGATAATTCAATACTTGATATGTCGCTCAAACAGAATAACGACATATATGTAGTTGATATTATGAAGACACTTGATAACCGGTATGTAATGGACACCGATCAACTAAAAAATTTAACCGGGGGTTTAAACAATGCTTGATATCGAAGAAGTACTCAAAAAAGCAAAAGAGGCAGGAGCCAGTGACGTACATATCACAGTAGGTATTCCTCCCAAGATGCGAGTTAACGGAAATCTTATCACAATGGATGAGTATCAGAGGATGCTTCCTGCAGATACTTTGGATGTCGTGCTCAATATTACTTCCGATGCACAGCGTGCAAAATTCGAGGAGCGCGGTGAATTCGATATGTCCTTCTCAATCCCTAATGTCGGACGTTATCGTGTTAACATCTATAAGCAGAGAGGTTCAGCCAGCCTTGCATTCCGTCTTGTAGGAACCGTAGTCCCCACCGCAGAATCTCTTGGAGTACCTCCTTCAGTTATGGATCTCTATCAGAGAAAGAGAGGACTTGTCCTTGTTACAGGCCCTACAGGAAGTGGTAAGTCTACCACTCTTGCAGCCATAATCGACAAGATCAATAACTTCCGCGATGCTCATGTTATTACCCTTGAGGACCCTATTGAGTACCTGCATCAGCACAAGATGTCAATGGTTAACCAGAGAGAGATCGGACTTGACTCCAATAACTATGCAAACGCTCTTCGTGCAGCCCTCCGTGAGGACCCCGATGTTATCCTTGTGGGTGAGATGAGAGACTTCGAGACCATCAGCGTAGCTATTACCGCAGCTGAGACCGGTCACCTCGTTCTTTCAACCCTGCACACCATCGGAGCAGCCAGCACCGTAGACCGTGTTATCGACGTATTCCCTCCTCATCAGCAGCAGCAGATCAGAGTTCAGCTTGCAAACGTTCTTGAAGCGGTTGTATCTCAGCAGCTCATCCCTACTGCAGACGGCAAGGGACGTGTGGCAGCATTCGAAGTTATGCATGCAAACCATGCGGTTAGAAACCTTATCAGAGAAGGTAAGTCACATCAGCTTGCATCTGTAATGCAGACCAACAGAAAGCTTGGTATGATCACGATGGATGAAGCAATCTTACAGCTCTACTTTGACGGAAAGATCGACAGAGAGCAGGCTATCAACTTCGCTCAGGATCCCGATGCAATGGAGATGAAACTCTAATTAAAGGTTTCTCCAATATTCAAAATTGGGACGGAAATTAACAGCTTCAAGGATGTGTTCCTTTAGGACATTTTCCGAACCTGAAAGATCCGCGATGGTTCTTGAAACTCGCAGGATCCTATGGTAAGACCGGAGGCTTAAGGAAAACTTTTCGTAGATGGATTTAAGGAATTTGACCTCCTTATCTCCAAGATTACAGTAGCCTTCGATATCCGTTCCGCTTACTTCAGAATTAAAACGGTATGCAGTTTCTGCATATCGTTTTTTTTGCATTTCTCTTGCTTTCATGACCTTGTTTCTCATGGACTCGCTGGATTCATTTTCCGTTGTGCTTCCCATTTCATCCAGCTTAACCTGGGTCATTTCAACGCAAAGGTCGATGCGGTCCAGAATGGGTCCTGAGATCTTGCTTAAGTATTTTCTTAAGACAGGTTCCGTACAGTTACATCTGTTCCTATCGGGGTAATATCCGCAGGGGCAGGGATTCATGGCGCATATAAGGAGAAAATCCGCGGGATATGTAACAGAGTAATTGGCTCTTGAAATATTGACAATATGGTCTTCAAGAGGCTGCCTTAAACTGTCTATGCTCTTTCTGTCAAACTCCGTCAGTTCATCCAAAAACAAAACGCTCCTGTGGGCCATTGAAACTGCGCCGGGCCTTGGATTTGTACCGCCACCTATAAGAGCGGGGAGAGTAAGAGAGTGGTGGGGAGCCTCAAAACCTCTTGATGTGATAAGAGATTTATCAGATGAAAGCTTCCCTGCTACACTGTAGACAGCGGTTATCTCCAGGGCTTCTTCCAGTGAAAGGGGTGGGAGTATGGTGGGAATCCTTTTTGCGATCAGGGATTTACCGACTCCGGGAGGACCTGTCATCAGCATGCTGTGAAATCCTGCGGCGGAGATCATGGAGGCTCTTTTTGCTGCAGCTTGTCCATGGACTTCGTTAAAGTCTGGCATTGAATCCTCTGAGCATTCGGATTCCGATAAAAGAGATGCGGCATCAACCTTTGTTATCGTAAGGGGATACTCTGCGGGATCCTTTAAGTAGTTAAACAGCTCCTTTAAACTTGATACTCCTATTACATCTATACCGGGGATCACAGCGCCTTCTCTTGCATTTTCAGCGGGGATGATTATCTTTCCTGTTCCCTCATCCGCAGCTTTTTTAGCGAGAGAAAGAACTCCTCTTATCGGCTTTATCTCACCGTTTAATCCAAGCTCACCTGCTATAAGGCAGTTATCGGTACAGCCCTTGGGAAGCATTTCACAGCTGAGAAGCAGGGCAATTGCAATAGGAAGATCGTATGATGTTCCTTCTTTGTGAATATCTGCGGGAGATAGGTTGACGGTGATCCGGGCGGAAGGGGCGGAGAGCCCGGTGTTCTTCAGGGCTGCAAAGACTCTTTCCTTTGACTCCCTGACTTCGCTTCCGGGGCATCCAACCATGGAAAAATAGGGAAGTCCGTTTGATACATCAACTTCCACGCTTATAAGTATTGCATCGACTCCCAAAAGGGAGCCGGATATTATCTTACTGAACATTAATTTATCTCTTTCTATTAGTTGATCAATTGACTGTATTATCGAATTATGAAAAGCTTTATAAACTCCGGAAGCATTAATAGACCCGAACGAAGGATCCTTGACTTACTTGATCTACATGACCGGCTATCAAAAGCTGCATCAATATCATGGCGACAGTGGCATATTCAAAACCGGGAAGAGAAGCAAGGATCTCATCCGTGGTCTTGGGAGTCAGAGATGTAGTCGAAAGGACGGCAATCTCGTCATCGCTTAAGCCTTCCGGAAATTCGTGGCGACCTGAAAAAGCTTTTTTGGTACTGTTTAATTTCTCGGATCTTTGGAGCTTCGAACTGTATTTATGATTTCCGATGGGGTGAGCTTCAGCCGGTTCTTTGGGACATTCTTTTTCTGCTTCCTTTTTCAGATTAAAGATCTCATTTAACTCGCATAGGAAGATCTCGGGAGATAAGAATACCGAGGCTCCCTGGGACAGCAAAGCATTACAACCATCGCTGGTTCGGTCTGTGATCCTTCCGGGTACAACAAAAACTTCACGTCCCTGTTCAAGGGCCATGTCAACGGTTATCAGTGTTCCGCTTTTTTGTTTTGCTTCCACAACGACTACAGCATCTGCCAGTCCACTTACTATGCGGTTCCTTGGAGGAAAGTTCTGGGACATGGCAGCTTCGCCGGGAGCGTAGAGTGAGATTATACCCCCGGATTCTTTCAGTTTGTTGTAGGTTACTCTGTTAGACGATGGATAGCAGACATCCGCACCGCTTCCAAGAACTCCGTAGGAAGTACCGCCTGCGCTTAATGCCGCAGCCTGACTGATCCCGTCCACACCTCTTGCAAGACCGCTCACGACGGAAACACCGGCCTCTCCTAAAAAAGAACCAAGGCTTTTTGCAACAAATTCTCCGTAGGGAGAGCACTCCCTCGCACCGATGATGGCAACGCTTGGAATATTATCACCGGGGAAATCTCCGATGTGCCAAAGACCTAAGGGACAATCGCTTATTCTTTTTAATCGCTTTGGAAAATCCTCGTCATAAATGCATGTAAAGCGCATTCTGAGTGGATTCCCATCTTCGTTTGCAGAGATGAAATCCTTGTTCTCCGCCTCTTTAACAGCTCTTACAAGGGCCGGAGGAAGGAGAGAAGAAAGTTCTTTTTCACTTGCTTTAAAGATTCCCGAAAAGGAACCAAAACATGAGTAAAGGGTATGCCCCAACTGGCCGTTGAGCCCTTTTATACTGCAAAGCTTTTCAATAAAATACTTCTCATTTTTAATTGTTTCTAAATCCGTATTCATATAGTGTTTTCTTTCGATTTGTTATGATAATAATGGGATTGACTATTTGAATAAAATTTAGGAAGGTGATGGTCATATCAGAAAATGACATGTTCAGTACTATAATAAATTTTGAAAAATAAGGCAACAAAAATTTTCAACAAGAAAGGGCACCTCGAATATACAATGTGCATAAACTTTTAAACCTAAAATTGTGTCATAAACATGGGATAAATACCGCAGCAAACGCATTTTGGGTTGTTTTAATTGAATATTTGTTATATACTAATTGTTGTTCTTTTAATAAAAAATAATATATGAAGGTGGATTTAAATATGGCACTTTTAAAAGAGTGGCGCGATAGCGCATATAACGAGAATATGGACCAGAACAAGCTTCAGGCTCTCTGGGCTAAATATTTCCAGGATGAGAAGGAGATTTATTCACAGCTTCTTCAGAATCCCGATGAAGTAGTAAGCGGAACCGTTAAGGAACTTGCTGAGAAGTATGGCGTGACCATAATGACCATGACCGGTTTCCTTGATGGAATCAACGACTCACTTAAAGAGAAGAACCCCATCGAAGAGATGGAAGAGGATACTCAGGTTCAGCTCGGATTTGACAAGGCACTTCTTTATAAGAACATGGTCGGTGCAGAGGCTGACTGGCTTTACAATCTTCCTGAGTGGGAAGCAATCTTTGATGAAGAGACACGTAAGGCCCTTTATAAAGAGCAGAAGTCTTCTACCACCATCGTTAAGGAAGCAAAGATCTATCCCAACGATCCCTGCCCTTGCGGAAGCGGTAAGAAGTACAAAAAGTGCTGCGGAAGAAAGTAATTTTTAAGGGCTAACCCGGAAGGGGAAGCCCTTTGAATTTTGGGAGGTTACAGAATGAAAAAGCTTGAGGAATATATCAGAAGCATACCTGATTTCCCCGAGAAGGGCATCATATTCAGAGACGTTACAAGCGTTCTCGAAGATGCAGAAGGTTTTAAACTTGCTATCGACACTATGCAGGATCTTGTTAAGGATCTTGAGATAGACGCAGTTGTGGGAGCAGAGTCCAGAGGATTCATCTTCGGTGCACCCATAGCTTATAATTTAGGAAAGCCTTTCCATCTTATCCGTAAGAAGGGAAAACTTCCTTGCGAAACAATCGAGGAATCCTATGATCTCGAGTACGGAAGTGCTACCATCGAGATCCATAAGAACAGCATTAAGCCCGGTCAGAAGGTCCTTCTTGTAGATGACCTTATCGCTACCGGCGGTACCACAGAAGCTATGATCAAGCTTGTTGAAAAGCTTGGCGGAGAAGTTGTGGGTGTTGTTGTTCTTATCGAACTTGCAGGACTTAAAGGACGTGAGCGCATCAGCAAATACAGACTTGATGCTGCTATTACCTACGAAGGAAAGTAAATCTTAGAAACCGAGAGGTCAAGTTTATGGCTGAAGAAAAAGTGGTATCCAGCGCGGCTATTGATACCAGCCATATAACTAAATACGAGGATTTCATATCACCTGATGAGCTGTACCAACAGCTTATTAGTGCTGTGCAAAAATATCACCCCAGCGATGATCTTTCAATGATCGAGAAGGCTTACAGGGTTGCCTATGAGGCGCATAAGACTCAGGTAAGAAAATCCGGTGAGCCCTATATCATCCATCCCCTTAATGTTGCCATTATCCTGGCTGAACTTGAGATGGATAAGGAGACCATCGCTGCGGGACTTCTTCATGACGTTGTAGAAGATACCATCATGACGGAAGAAGACCTGGAGAGAGAGTTCGGGTCCGACGTTGCCATCCTTGTTGACGGCGTTACAAAGTTGGAAAAACTGCCTCTTTCCACATCAATCGATCAATCCGATGCAAAGATTGAAATGCAGGCCGAGAACCTTAGAAAAATGTTCCTGGCTATGGCAAAAGATATCAGAGTCATCATGATCAAACTTGCCGACAGGCTTCACAATATGCGTACCCTTCAGTACCAGAAGCCGGAAAGTCAGATCCGTATTGCGCGTGAGACACAGGAAATCTACTGTCCCATTGCTCAGAGACTCGGTATCAGTAAATTGAAGGTCGAACTTGATGACCTTTCACTTATGTATCTCGATCCCGAAGCGTTTAACGAGTTGTCCCAGAAGATCGAAATGGGAAGGACCGAGAGAGAAGAGTACATTGCAAGTATCGTCGCAGAAGTCGGCGAACATATAAAGAGCGCGGGAATCAAAGCAAAGGTTGACGGACGAGTTAAGCACTTCTTCTCCATCTATAAAAAGATGAAGAACCAGAACAAGACTCTGGACCAGATTTATGACCTTTTCGCAGTCAGGATCATTGTTGATACCGTAAAGGACTGCTATGCGGCTCTCGGTGTTATTCACGAGATGTATAAGCCTATTCCCGGACGTTTTAAAGACTATATTGCTATGCCCAAGCCCAATATGTACCAGTCGCTCCATACGACGCTTATCGGTAGCAAGGGCCAGCCTTTTGAGATCCAGATAAGAACCTTTGAGATGCACAAAGCCGCTGAATACGGTATCGCAGCTCACTGGAAATATAAAGAGACTTCAGCCGGAACGGGCGGAGTACACGGTGAGGAGGAGAAGCTTTCATGGCTTCGTCAGATCCTCGAGTGGCAGAGAGACATGTCGGATAACAGGGAGTTCCTTAATCTCTTAAAGAACGACCTTGACCTTTTTGCGGACAATGTATATTGCTTTACCCCCAGCGGAGAAGTTAAGAACCTTCCCGCAGGTTCTTGCCCCATCGACTTTGCATACAGCATCCACAGCGCTGTGGGCAACAGAATGGTTGGTGCGAGAGTTAACGGAAAGCTTGTACCCATTGATTACAGGATCAAGAACGGTGACCGTATCGAGATCATCACATCACAGAATACAAAAGGTCCCAGCCGTGACTGGCTAAACCTTGTTAAGAGTACCCAGGCAAAGAACAAGATTAACCAATGGTTCAGAAATGAATCCAAGGATGTTAATGTTGCCAAGGGTAAAGAATATTTGATCAACTATTCCAAGTCAAAGGGAATAGATCTTTATGCTATCATGACTCCCGAGTATCAGAATGAGCTCGTGAGAAAATACGGACTTCATGACTGGGAAGGTGTCCTTGCTGCAGTAGGCCACGGCGCCCTTAAAGACGGTCAGGTTGTCAACAAGATAAAAGAACTTTACGATGCGGATCATCAACAGGTTCTTACCAAAGAAGAAGTTCTTGAACAAATTGAAGCCAATGCGGCAGCTCAGGCAAATAAGCCTAAGATGAAGAGCAAGAGCGGCATTGTTGTTAAGGGTATCAGCGACTTGTCAGTTAGATTTTCAAAGTGCTGCAGCCCTGTGCCCGGTGATGAGATCGTGGGCTTTGTTACAAGAGGAAGAGGAATCTCCATTCACAGAACTGACTGTATCAATATCATCAGCTTGCCTGAGTTTGACAGGGTAAGACTTATTGATGCGGAGTGGCAACTTCCCGATAATCAGGTTAAGGAGAAATATGTTGCGGAGATCAAGATCTACGCCAACGACCGTAACGGACTTCTTGCCGATGTATCAAGGACTCTTACCGAAAAGAATATCAATATTCTTGCCATTAACACCAAGACCAATAAGCAGGGTATCGCGACCATGCTCATGTCGTTTGAGATAAGCGGCAAGGAAGAACTTAAAAATATAGTTGAGAAGATCAGAACAATAGACGGTATCATCGATATCGAGAGAGCTATAGGCTAAACAGAGAATTTTACAGAGCATAATTTGTGGGAGTTTGTATGGCAGATATCAAGATTGGAAGAATGGTAATAGGCGTTTGTGCCACAAATTGCTATTTTGTATACAGAGAAGGCTCAAAAGAGTGTGTTGTTATCGATGCTCCCGACAAGGGTAAAGAGATCGCAAGTACGCTGAAAAAGCACGGTTTTGAGGTATCTGCTGTTTTGCTTACCCATGGTCATTTCGATCATATCTGGGGTGCAAGCGAACTTAGAAATGCCACAAGCGCTAAGATCTATGCCCTGGATAAAGAACAGCCTCTTATGGAGGACAGTACCTTAAATGTATCTGCGGACTGCGGAAGACCTGCAACACTTAAAGTAAACAGATATTTAAGAGACGGTGAGGAAATTGAGCTTGCCGGTATCAAATTCAAGGTTATCGCCACACCCGGTCATACAGCCGGAAGCTGCTGCTTTTATGTAGAAGAGGCAGGACTTCTTGTAGCGGGAGATACTCTGTTCCGAGAATCCGTTGGAAGAACAGACCTTCCTACCGGAAGCGGAGCTACCCTTGAAAGAAGTGTTATGGAGAAACTTTTTGTACTTCCGGATGAGACTTTGGTTTATCCAGGTCACGGAGATGAGACCGATATCGGTCACGAGAAGAAGTACAATCCCTTTTTAGTTTAAAGGTTTATTTATGGCAACAAAATATATAAAGATCAATCATGAAAAATACGGATATGACGTTTTGGCATTGTTCCAGTCATTTTACACCGACTGCACTTGGCAGCTCGTCTTTCCCGGATGCAAAGATCAGATAATTAAAGAAGCCGAGGAGATCGGCTTTTTTGCTGATTTGACTTTTGAAGAAGGGGACAACGAGCCGGTTCACGTATTATTTGAAGACGAAGACGGAACCGGACGCGTATATCCCGGTCATATTGGAGCGGATCTTAAGGAAGGCTTTGGTAACTGGCTCTATGACTGTTTGTCGGAGAAAACCGGGAAGCAGCTTCCTTGGGGAACTCTAAACGGAGTAAGACCTACAAAGATCGCGTACAAAGCTCTTGAAGAAGGTAAGTCCCACGAAGAGATTATGGAATATTATCTCAATGAAAGAAGGACGACACCCGAGAAGGCAGCTCTTTCCATTGAGATTGCTGAGAGGGAAAGAAGGATCCTCAAGGATCTTCATTTAACCGATGGCTATAGCCTTTATATCGGAATTCCTTTCTGCCCCACAACCTGCCTGTACTGTTCATTTACTTCTTATCCCATCGCGAGATTTAGGAAAGAAGTGGATATGTATCTTGATGCTCTTATTAAAGAACTTGAGTATACAGCAAAGCTTATGAAGGACAGGATCCTTGATACTGTCTATATCGGCGGCGGAACTCCTACTACATTGGAACCTGAGCAGTTGGAACGCCTTTTGGGTAAAGTGGAAGAGTTCTTTGACCTTTCTAATTTAAGGGAATTCACCGTTGAAGCAGGAAGAGCTGATTCCATCACAGAGGATAAGCTGGAGGTATTAAAGGCTCATAACATTACAAGAATTTCCATCAATCCTCAGACCTTTAATCAGGAGACTCTTGATTTTATCGGAAGAAAAGCAAGCGTACAGCAGCTCCTTGATGTATGGCCCATAGCAAGAAAATTGGGCTTTGACAACATCAATATGGATATCATCCTCGGCCTTCCCGGAGAGGATGTTCCTGAAGTTACCAAGACTATGGAAATGGTCAAGGAACTGGCTCCCGACTCACTTACCGTGCATTCACTTGCCATTAAGAGAGCTTCAAAGCTTTCCGAGTGGATCGCAAAGAATGGAAAAGAGACTCTTAAGTCTTCTGATGAAACCATGAAGATCGCGGCTGCGGGAGCGGCTGAAATGGGGCTTGTTCCTTATTACCTCTACCGCCAGAAGAATATGAGCGGAAACCTTGAAAATGTTGGTTTCTCTTCTGAGGGAAAAGAAGGAATATATAATATCCTGATCATGGAAGAACTTCAGACCATCGTTGCCTGTGGCGCCGGTTGCGTTACAAAGAGGGTATTTTTCGAGAACGGCAAGATCACAAAACTCGAAAGATGCGAGAATGTCAAAGAAGTTCCCATGTATTGTGAAAAGATAGATGAGATGATCGGCAGAAAGGAAACTCTTTTTTCTGACTAATAAGATAAATGCCGATTTTGTTTACGTAATTTGTAAACTCTTGTATAATTATTATATATATGCGCTTTAAATAGTATTCGTGGTTCGAAAGGGGTATAAAATGGGTAAATCATTGGTAGCTTTTTTTAGTGCCGGCGGAACTACAGCGAAGGTAGCGGAAAGGCTTGCAAAGGCGGCTGAGGCTGACCTTTTTGAGATCAGACCTTTAAATTTATATACTGAAGCCGATTTAAACTGGCAGGATAAAGAGAGCAGAAGCAGTCTCGAAATGAAGGATAAAAACTGCAGACCTGAGATATGGTCAAAGCTTGAGAATGCCGGGGATTATGACAGGGTTTATCTCGGATTCCCTATCTGGTGGTACAGAGAGCCATCTATAATCGATACTTTCATTGAGAGCTATGATTTTAATGAGAAGGAAATCGTTCCTTTTTGTACATCTGGTGGGAGCGGACTGGGAGATTCTTCAGACAGCATCCAGAAGCTTGTTCCGGGGGCAAAAATCTTAGCCGGAAGACGCATTTTTTCCAGTGAAACTGAGGACGATCTTCGCAAGTGGATCAAAGAACTTTGATTAAGTTTCCTTAAACAAATTGTCAAATCGTGCATGTTGTATTATACTATATGTAGTTGTTAGGGGATTCCTGATAACTAATTAAACTACGCACGAGGATAAGCCCGTGATTTTTGAAAAGAGAGAGTTTCCACGCACCGAGATCGATGTGCCGGCCCTTATTACAGACGGAAAGAACCACAAAGAGATCAGCTGCATGGTCAAAAATATCAGTGAGAACGGAATATGCCTGGAAGTGCCCATTGATGAATATAATGATGATCTCATCAAAGTTGGCGAAGGTGTTCACGTTCAGTATATCGATACCTATCAGTACGGAAGAAATATCGAGACCGAAGTTTTATCAACCGAATGTACTGTAAGACATATCAAAGAGATTGGCAAGAAGATCATCATGGGAGCTTATATTACCGAAGATGATTTTCGGAGTTACGCCGTCAGAAGAGAGATCATGTCCGAATTTCTTCACTCAAGAGCCTACGCATAAATGTCCCCCGGGGACGGAGTCAATGGGTCACTTTTGACCACCGGGGACGGGGTCTGGACATTTTCAATTGAATACTTAAGAACAGCAAACAGGAGACGATTTAGTCCCCTGTTTTTTTTAAGAATTTGTTCGATTTACTTTAGCGAACAAAGTTTCTATAATTAATCTTGGTATGGAAAGAACATATATTGCCATTGACTTAAAATCATTTTATGCGTCGGTTGAGTGCGTGGAAAGAGGACTTGATCCTCTTGTAACAAACCTAGTAGTTGCGGACTCTACAAGAACCGACAAAACAATCTGCCTGGCGGTTTCGCCGGGCTTAAAGTCGTATGGCGTTCCCGGTCGTCCAAGGCTTTTTGAAGTAAAGCAGGCTGTTAACAATATTAATAAAGCAAGACTTTCGAAGGCTCCGGGTAAGACGTTCACAGGAAAATCGGAGTTTACTGACAAACTTGCACAGGATCCTTCTTTGGAACTGGATTTTGTATGTGCTGTTCCCAGAATGAACCTGTACATGACTTACAGTACCAATATAGTTTCGATTTATTTGAGGTATATTGCGCCTGAAGACATTCATATTTATTCCTGCGATGAGGTATTTATGGATGTTACGGGCTACCTTCGTACATATAAAATGACAGCTCATGAGCTTGCCCTTAAGATGGTTCGAGAGGTCCTTAGTGAGACCGGAATAACTGCAACCGCAGGCATAGGTTCAAATATGTATCTTTGTAAGATTGCTATGGATATTATGGCAAAGAAGATGCCTGCCGATAAGGATGGAGTCCGTATTGCAGAGCTTACGGAGCGGTCGTATAGAGAACAGCTCTGGGACCACCGTCCCCTTACTTCATTTTGGGGGCTTGGCCCCGGAACGGCAAGGCGTCTTGAAAGACTTGGACTCTTTACCATGGGCGATGTGGCAAAGTTTTCTGAAAGCTGCGAAGATACGCTTTACAGGGAGTTTGGCGTTAAAGCGGAGATACTTATTGACCATGCCTGGGGATGGGAGCCCTGCACAATTGAAGAGATCAAGAATTATAAACCTACAACAAACAGTATTAGTTCAGGGCAGGTTTTGATGCGCCCTTATGCCTATGACGAGGCCGCCATTATTGTTCGTGAAATGACTGACCTTTTGGCAGTTGATCTTGTAAAGAAGGGGGTTAAGACTGATAGGTTGACTCTAACACTTGGCTATGAGAGCTTTGCTGATGCTAAGGAAGCGGCATCGTTTAAAGGTGAAATTTCGGTGGACAGATACGGAAGGCTGACACCAAAGTATGCTCATGGAACTGCGAACCTTCATGGATATAGCGACTCATTGACCAAGATCGTTGACTCGGTTATGAAGCTTTATGATGAGATCACTGATGAGAAACTGATGGTTAGAAGAGTGACCATCGCTGCATGCAATCTCTTGAGGAGAGAGGATGTACCTGAAGAGTCGGAAGTCCATCAGTTAAGCCTTTTTGAAGACTTTGAAACCGAGTCTGAACAGAAAAAGAAGGACGAGGAACGTGAGGAAAAGGAAAGAGCCCTTGCTCTCGCCGAGATTAACATCAAGAAGCGCTACGGCAAAAATGCCATAATAAAAGGCACCAACCTTCTGGAAGGTGCCACAACTATTGAACGTAATAACCAGGTCGGCGGGCATAAAGCCTAGTTTTGTCCACTTAACCTCGTCCCTGGTGGTCAAAAATGTCCACTTAACCCCGTCCCCGGTGGACACCCGGGGGACATTAGCGGATTGCCCAGGGGAGAAGGAGAATGTCGCAGTTGCTTAAGGAGTCGCCGCAGGAGCGCATTGCTTCAACGCAGGCAATGATGAGGATAATAACGGTTACGACTGCTAAGATGAGCATACCGATGTAAACCCACATAAGGACTTTGGCGAAAACGCACTTTTTATCGGTAACTCTTGCGATTATCATAAGAACCCAGGCTGCGATGTAAGCTGCGGAAGATAAAAGCGATGAAACTCCAACGATGGCATCATCGAAGTAGTTAAACAATCCGGAGTCGCTCATCCATGCTATTGTAGAGAACACAGCCGGTGCTGCACCATAAAGGATAAGTGAGATGACGCAAAGCTTTTTCGCAAGTCTTGACTTAGCAGCAGGGTCTTCAGCTACAGGAGCGGGCTGATAGTACATGGGCTGCTGATACATGGGCTGTTGGTAAACAGGCTGCTGAGGCGGAACCTGTGGTGGTACAGGTGCTTGAGGTTCACCACCTACGTTCACAGTCTGAACATAAGGGTTCTGAGCCTGATTTTGATTTTCATTGTTAAACTGGTTACTGTCCATTGATCTTTCCTCTCTGCTTTTTCAAAAATCTGTCTATCAAGATTATAATTCCAATACCGATAAAACCGCATACAAGGGCAAGGATCTGATTCTCGGAGAGAGCGTATTTTGACTCATAATGAGACGCCCTTAAATAGTCCATGGAGAACTTTGCTGCTATTGAAAGAATGAGCGTAATGGTTGAGGTCATAAGAGGCTTGTTTGAAAACAGCATTATGGCAAGCCCAATCAGGAATATCAAGGTGAACAAAGCAGCCTCTGTTGCCTGTACCGGGAATCTTGAAAAATTTTCGCCTTCATAGCTGATGGCGCCGAAGCCGTCGTATTTAATACCTACGCAGCATCCGCTGACATGGCATGCAGTCTTGGAAATACCGTACATAAGGGGAGCGGTGATTATCCATGAGGCAAACATTTCCGCTTCGTGATCCCTGTGAATGAAGAGGGAAGCGGTAGCACCTACCAAAACGCCGATTCCTCCGCCGGCTCCGGTAAAGCCGATGCTTCTAATATCTCCGGAAACAGTGATGCCCATAGAAAGCCCGAAAACCATTATGCATACAAAGGTCAGAAGGGCGGTATATATGATTGTTTTTCTTCGAAGGTCAAGCCTGTACATGATGGTGCAAGCCACAACGATCCCGACCAGAATAGCCGAAACCACTATGACCGAATATACAGGAAAATGTAGACTTCGAATGTATTCATAAGGGATGTTATTTATCATAAATTTAAGTATAAATGTTTTGTTACACACTGGCAAGTAATTTTGTATATAGGAAATCCGTTAAAACCCATATTTTTTGGGACTTTGACTGTTCATCTGAAGGATATTTTTGTTATAATAAAAATACTGTGTAATTTTAGCTTGACGAGGTTTATTTTCATGGATTTGGAAAAACAAAAATCAGCGCCGGTTTATGAAGCGCTTGAAAGATTTAGAAAACAGCGAGTTGTACCTTTCGATGTGCCCGGTCATAAGAGAGGAAGAGGTAACCCGGAGCTTGTTGAGCTTCTGGGAGAGAGATGCGTCGGACTTGACGTTAACTCTATGAAGCCCCTTGATAATCTTTGCCATCCCGTATCTGTTATCCTTGATGCAGAGAATCTGGCTGCCGAGGCCTTTGGTGCGGCTCATGCATATTTTATGGTTGGCGGAACAACCAGTGCCGTTCAGAGCATGGTCCTTACAGCCTGCAAAGCGGGAGATAAGATCATCCTCCCCCGCAATGTGCATAGGAGTGTTATCAATGCCCTTGTTCTTTGCGGTGCGGAGCCCGTATATGTCAATCCCGAGGTGGACAATCATATCGGAATCGCTCTTGGTATGGAACTTTCTCTTGTAGAAGAGGCTGTACTTAAGAATCCCGATGCAAAGGCGATCTTTGTAAACAACCCGACATATTACGGTATTTGCTCCGATCTTAAGGGAATCGTTAAGCTTGCTCATGAGCATAATATGATGGTCCTTGTTGATGAAGCCCACGGTACTCACCTTTACTTTAATGAGAACCTTCCTGTTTCCGCAATGGAAGCGGGGGCTGACATGGCGGCTATCAGTATGCACAAATCCGGCGGAAGCCTTACACAGAGTTCACTCCTTCTTTTGGGAGATAACGTCAATACCCGCTACGTTGAGCAGATAATAAATCTTACCCAGACCACCAGTGCAAGCTACCTTCTTTTATCAAGCCTTGATATTTCAAGAAGAAACCTTGCTTTGAGAGGAAGGGAGTCCTTTGAAAAAGTAAGGGCAATGGCTGAATATGCAAGAAGCGAGATCAATTCCATCGGCGGCTATTATGCCTACGGAAAAGAGCTTGTTAACGGCGGAAGCATTTACGATTATGACGTAACAAAGCTTTCCGTATATACCAGAGACATCGGTCTTACCGGAATTGAGGTTTACGATCTCCTTAGAGATGAATATGATATCCAGATCGAGTTTGGTGATATCGGAAACATTCTCGCTTATATTTCCATCGGCGATCGTATGCAGGATATCGAGAGACTTGTGGGAGCCCTTGAAGATATCAAGAGACTGTATTCAAAACCGGCTACCAAGCAGCACAACGCTGAGTACATTACACCCATCGTTGCCGCAACTCCTCAGAAAGCATTCTATGCCGAAAAGGAACTTGTTCCAATCAGGGAGACAGCGGGAAGGATCTGCGGAGAGTTCGTTATGTGCTATCCTCCGGGAATTCCCATCCTTTCACCCGGTGAGATGGTGACACAGGAGATCATCGACTACACTCTTTATGCCAAGGAAAAGGGCTGCTCAATGCAAGGCCCCGAAGACGGCACTTTGGAAAGATTGAATGTTCTTAAATAAGCAATTTTCTTGCTCGGAGGATTTTTATAGATGGAATTTTGGTTTTCCGAAAAGCATACCGACAATGTAAAGATGTCGGTCAGAGTTGATAAACAGCTGTTTTCCGGCTCAAGTGATCTGCAGAGGCTTGATGTTTTTGATTCGGCTGAATACGGAAGGTTCATTACTTCCGACGGTAATATGATCTTTTCCGAAAAGGACGAGTTTATATATGACGAGATGATCGTACATGTCCCCATGGCTGTTCATCCCCACGTTAAAAAGGTCCTTGTCATCGGTGGAGGAGACGGCGGAGTTGCCAAGGAGCTCAGCTACTATGACGAGATAGAAGAGATAGATGTTGTTGAGGCGGACGAGCTTTTTGTCAGCGTTTGCAAGGATTTCTTCCCCGAGAACGCCTGCGGTCTTGAAGACCCCAGAGTAAAGCTTCACAACAGGGACGGACTTAGATTCCTTCGCGGAAAGTCCGACGAATATGACCTTATAATCAATGATTCCACGGATCCCTTAGGACATGCCGCAGGACTTTTCACAAAGGAGTTTTACGGATCCTGCTTCAAGGCTCTTAAGGAAGACGGAATCATGGTATATCAGCACGGAAGTCCCTTTTTTGACGAGGACGAGGAGAACTGCAGAGCCATGCACAGAAAGGCTTTTAAGAGTTTTCCCATAAGCCGTGTTTATCAGGCACATATCCCCACATGCTCTTCGGGATATTGGCTTTTTGGCTTTGCCAGCAAGAAGTACCATCCTTTAAAGGATTTTGACGAGAAGAGATGGAACGACCGAAAGATCGAAACATGGTATTACACCACAAATCTTCACAGGGGCGCATTCATGCTTCCCAAGTACGTGGAGGACCTTCTTGAAGAAGAAGAGGGTAGATATAAAGAAAACAAGTAAGGTAAAATTGGAGGAATTTGAAATGAAACTTATGATAATCGGATGCGGCGGCGTTGCTACCGTTGCAATTTACAAATGTTGCGAGAACCCTATCTTTACAGAGATCCTGCTTGCAAGCAGAACAGTATCCAAGTGTGATGCTCTTGCAGCTAAGCTTAAGGACAAGACTTCAGCAAAAATAACAACTGCTACCGTTGATGCGGATTCAAAGGAAAGCCTTGTAAAACTTATGAAGGAGTTCAATCCTCACACTGTTCTTAACGTAGCACTTCCTTATCAGGATCTTACCATCATGGATGCCTGCCTTGAGGCCGGTGCAAACTATATCGACACCGCAAACTATGAGGCTGAGGACACCGAGGATCCCGAGTGGAGAAAGATCTACGAGGCAAGATGCAAGGAGAAAGGCTTCACCGCATACTTTGATTACAGCTGGCAGTGGGCATACGATGAGAAGTTTAAGAAGGCAGGCCTTACAGCACTTCTCGGAACCGGATTCGATCCCGGCGTAACCCAGGTATATTCAGCTTATGCTTTAAAGCATTATTTTGATGAGATCAATTACATCGATATCCTTGACTGCAACGGCGGTGACCACGGATATCCTTTTGCTACAAACTTTAACCCTGAGATCAACCTTCGTGAAGTATCCGCTAACGGTTCATACTGGGAGGACGGTCATTGGGTAGAGACTAAGCCCATGGAGATCAAGAGAGTATATAATTTTGATCAGGTTGGCGAGAAGGATATGTATCTTCTTCACCACGAGGAGATCGAGTCTCTTGCAAAGAACATCCCCGGAATCAAGAGGATCCGTTTCTTCATGACCTTCGGACAGAGCTATCTTACTCACATGAAGTGTCTTGAGAATGTTGGAATGCTTAGAACCGATCCCGTAATGTTTGAAGGACATGAGATCGTTCCCATTAAGTTCCTTAAAGCACTTCTTCCCGATCCTGCTACCCTTGGTCCAAGAACTGTAGGAAAGACCAACATCGGATGTATCTTTACCGGTAAGAAGGACGGAAAAGAGAAGACCATCTACATCTACAATGTATGTGATCACCAGGAGTGCTACAAGGAGACCGGAGCTCAGGCTATCAGCTATACCACAGGTGTTCCCGCTATGATCGGTACCGCAATGGTTGCAAGCGGAACATGGAATAAACCCGGCGTATTCAATGTAGAAGAGTTCGATCCCGATCCTTATATGGAAGCTCTCAACAAGTATGGACTTCCCTGGGTAGTAGATGAAAATCCTGCTACTGTAGAATAAATAACAAGAGATATTATTAACCGTAATTCAGATGATTAGTGTAAACAAAGAGGTATTCAGACAAGTTAATACTCCTGCATATGTGGCAGATGAGGCTAAGCTGATCAGTAACCTTGAGATCTTAAAGAGGGTTCGGGAGGAAGCAGGTTGCAAGATCCTTCTTGCTCAGAAAGCTTTTTCAATGTTCAGCATGTACCCGGTAATTGAAAAGTATCTTGACGGTACTACAGCCAGCGGCCTTTATGAGGCTAAGCTTGGAAGAGAAGAATTTAAAGGCGAGGTTCACTGTTTTGCTCCCGCTTTTAAAGAAAAGGATATGGAAGAGATCGTTAAGGTTTCCGATCATATCGTTTTTAATTCAATTGCTCAGCTTAAGAAGCATAAAGATGCATGCAAGGGAAAGAGCATAGGACTCAGGGTAAATCCCGAGTGCTCAACTCAGGAGACAGCCATTTATGATCCCTGCGCTTCCGGTTCAAGACTTGGAGTAAGGCTTTGCGATTTTGACGAGAGCGTTCTTGACTATATCGACGGACTTCACTTCCATACTCTTTGTGAGCAGGGTGCCGATGCTCTTGAGATCACCTTAAAGGCATTTGAAGAAAAGTTTGGAAAGTATTTAAGCAGACTCAAGTGGGTTAACTTTGGCGGCGGACATCATATCACGAGAGATGATTATGATGTGGAATTACTTATCAAGCTTGTTAAGGAATTCAAAGCAAAGTACGGAGTTGAAGTATATTTGGAGCCCGGAGAGGCCATAGCTCTTAACGCAGGATATTTAGTAACAACCGTTATGGATATTGTTAAGAATGACATTGAGATAGCAATCCTTGATGCTTCGGCGGCGTGCCATATGCCCGATGTTCTCGAGATGCCTTACAGACCTCCTCTTTTCGGAAGCGGTAAGGAAGGTGAAAAGAAATACACCTACAGGCTTTCATCCTGCACCTGCCTTGCGGGAGATATAATCGGTGATTATTCCTTTGACGAGCAGCTGTCTGTTGGAGATGTGCTTGTCTTTGAAGACATGGCAATCTACTCCATGGTAAAGAACAATACTTTTAACGGTATGCCTCTTCCTGACATTGCCGTTCTTCATGCAGACGGAAAATATGAAGTAATTAAAAGCTTCGGATATGAAGATTTTAAGATGAGGCTTTCATAGTCTATAGCCGGACGAGATATTATGATAATAGATTCAACACCAAAAAAAGACGGCTTTGTTATGCCGGCAGAATATGAAAAGCATGATGCCACTATCATGATCTTTCCCGAAAGACCCGGTTCATGGCCCTATGAAGCCAAGGAAGCCCAAAAGGTTTTTGCCGGGATCATCAAGAATGTAGCTGCTTCTGAAAAGATTTATGTTGTGGTTTCCGGGAACACCAAGGAAAAAGCTGCGGAACTTCTTGAGGGAACAGCTAATGTTGAGTTCCTTGAGATACCTACCGACGATGCCTGGGCAAGAGACACAGCCCCTACTTTTGTAAAAAACAGAAGTACCGGGGAGGTAAGAGCGGTTAATTGGAGTTTCAATGCCTGGGGCGGTGACTATGACGGGCTTTATGCTCATTATGAAAAGGACAATGCTCTTGCTAAATCCATCTGTGAAAAGACCGGATACGATGTTTATGACGCAGAGCCTTTTGTGCTTGAAGGCGGTTCCATTCATTCAGACGGATGCGGAACGATAATGGCAACGGAAAGCTGCCTTTTAAGTCCCGGAAGAAATCCTAAGCTTTCCAAGAAAGAGATCGAGGAGAAACTCAAGGACTATCTTGGGGCAGATAAAATAGTCTGGCTTCCTCGTGGAATCTATAATGACGAGACCAATGAACATGTGGATAACATGTGTTCTTTTATAAACAAAAACGAAGTTGTCCTTGCGTGGACAGATGATAATAATGATCCTCAATATGAGATGTCCCTTGCCTGCCTTGAGACTCTCGAAAAGGAAGGCATCATTGTTCATAAGCTTCCTATACCGGATCATCCGGTAACTGTCCTTGAAGATGATCTTATGGGATATGTTTTTGAAGAAGGCGAGGACACAAGAGAAGTGGGAGAGAGACTGGCAGCAAGCTATGTTAATTTCTACTTCACCAATAAAGCAATCCTTCTTCCTCAGTTTGGAGGAGAGAATGAGGAGAGCGATAAGCGAGCTGTTAAGATACTGAGTGAGCTGTGTAAGGACAGGAAGGTTATTCCTATTCCGGCGCGAGATATAATAGTCGGTGGTGGTAACATTCATTGCATTACTCAGCAGATCCCCGCAAAGGGTTAATGGCACATAGTAAATACAGCAATTCTTCTTTAAAATAACAAGGGGTATTTAATGAATAAGATTAAGGTTAGCGCGGTTCAGTTTAATTGCACAAGAGTAGTTAGTGAGAATATTGCTCATGCAGAAAAGCTTGTTAGAGAAGCTGCATCCAAGGGAGCAAATATCATCCTTCTTCCCGAGCTTTTCGAGAGACAGTATTTCTGTCAGGAAAGAGTTTATGAATATTATGATTTTGCAAAGAGTGTTGAAGATAATGATGCGGTAAATCATTTTATCAAGATCGCTAAAGAACTGGGCGTAGTTATCATAGTCAGCTTCTATGAAAAGGATGTTAATGTACTCTATAATTCTGTTGCTGTCATCGATGCTGACGGAACCAATCTCGGGGTATACAGAAAGACTCATATTCCCGATGACCATTTCTATCAGGAGAAGTTTTACTTTACTCCCGGTGATACCGGCTTTAAGGTTTGGAATACAAAGTATGGCTGCATCGGCGTCGGAATCTGTTGGGATCAGTGGTTCCCTGAGACTGCGAGATGCCTAGTTATAAACGGAGCACAGCTGTTATTTTATCCCACTGCAATTGGCTCAGAGCCTATCTTAGAGGGTGACAGTATGCCTCACTGGCGTAGGACCATGCAGGGGCATTCCGCTGCAAATGTTGTTCCTGTTATCGCTGCCAACAGGTACGGACTTGAGACTGTTGAGCCTTCAAAAGAAAATGGAGGCCAGAAGTCTTCTCTTAATTTCTACGGTTCATCTTTTATCACCGATGAACTTGGTGAGGTAGTTGAATCCGCAGGTCGTGAAGGGGATGAGGTCCTTGTTCACGAATTCGATCTTGATGAGATAAATAATGCCCGCCTTAACTGGGGCCTTTTTAGGGACAGAAGACCTGAGATGTATGGCGCCATCAGCGGAAAGTAGTATATAGATCATATGAAAGATTTGACCAAGGGAAAAATTTTAAAAGTTCTTCTCCAGTTTGCATTGCCGGTTTTTATCGGCAACTTGTTTAATTTGGCTTACAATCTGGCTGATACCAGGATAATAGGTCAGATCCTTGGAGAAACTGCCCTTGCTGCTGTTGGAAGTGTCAGTACTTTGAGCGACCTTATCGTCGGATTTGTATTTGGTCTTGCCAACGGCTTTGCGGTCATCACCGCCAGATTCTTCGGTATGAAGGATGAAAACAGCGTACGTAGATCTTTTGCGCTGTCTCTTGAATTTGGAATCGGAATTTCTGTTATTATCGGTATTGCCAGTTTCTTTGGACTTGACCTTATTTTCAAATGGCTTAATGTAGCTCCCGAAAATAAAGAAAACGCAGCGGCTTATATCACTGTTATCATTTATGGCCTGGTATTTGCCTGCCTATATAATGTAATGGCTTCAAGCCTGAGAGCAATAGGAGATGCCTATACACCCCTTATTTTCCTTATACTCTCAGCATCCATGAATGTGGGACTGGACCTCCTCTTTGTGGGAGTTCTTGATAAAGGTGTCAGAGGAGCAGCTTTCGCAACTGTTATTTCACAATTTGTCTCAGCTGTGTTATGCTTTATATATGCTCTTATAAGATATCCAATGCTTAGATTTGGAATCGCGGATTTCAAGCCAAGCAAAGATCTTACCAAGATGCTTTTATCCGGTGGATTTTCCATGGGCCTTATGTCCAGCCTTGTTGCCTTCGGTACCCTTTCACTTCAGACAGCTATCAACAAGTTGGAAGATCCAATTATCGTAGCTCATATGGGGGCTAGAAAGCTTACCAATCTTTATATGATGCCTTTCAGTGTATTCGGAACCACTATGGCAACCTTCTCCGGCCAGAATTACGGAGCAAAGAAGATTGATAGGATAAAGAAGGGACTTTTACTCGCGGTACTTATCAACGCTATATGGATCGTTATCGTCCAGACTATGAGCTGGACTATTTGTCCAACGCTTATAAAGCTTATTACAGCGGTGGAGGATCCCTATATCATTCACAATGCGGTTTTGTATCAGAGATTTGATACATCGTTTTATATCATTGCCGCTATGGTCACTTTATCAAGAAATACACTGCAGGGAATGGGAGACCACATCAGCCCCGTTATATCCAGTAGTCTTGAACTCTTGGGAAAAGTAGTGATCGCATTTACTTTGGCACCCATTCTTAAATACTGGGGCATTATCATAGCGGAACCTATTGTTTGGACCATAATGGTCATTCCGCTTTTGATCAGTCTTGTCAGAAGGATCAGAGGGTTTGAGAAAAAGGTTGTAGCTGAATGAAAAAAGGATTTGGATTAAACAGAACACAACTTAAGATCATAGCCATAATATCTATGGTCATAGACCATTTTGCCTGGGGCTTCGTGGATTTCTATTCACCTCTCGGGCAGTTTTTGCATGTCTGCGGACGACTTACTGTTCCTATCATGTGTTTCTTTATTGCAGAAGGATACAGGAAAACCTCCGACATTAAGAAATACATTCACCGCATGGCTGTTTTTGCCATAATTTCTATTATTCCATTTTATATTTTCTTCCATGAAGAATATGGATTCAGGCAGAATATAATCTTTGACCTGATGCTGGGACTTATCCTCCTTACGGTTCTTGAATGTAAAAGACTTCCCAAATGGGGGAAAGTGCTTATTGCCATAGCCCTTTTTGCTACTTCTGCGATCATCGGAGGATGGGTAATAACCCCCATGCTCTTTATACTTGCTTTTTATTATGGAAAGACTTTCAAACAAAAAGCTTTCTGGTTTATCATTGCGGATGTTTCAACTGTAATATTCCTAATGATCGCTATAGTATTAAACAGCCGATTCCACTTCAGCCACTATGATTGGGTTTGGTGGGACAAGAGCTATCTCCTTGGCTTTATGCTGGCGCTTCCGCTTTTGCGTTTGTATAACGGAGAAAAAGGAAAGAATTTCGGTGGAAGATATTTCTTCTATCTTTTCTACCCCGGACATTTTTTGATCCTTTCTTTAGGAAAATACTTTGTTTCCGGTGTGATCACGGTATGGAGCTTATATTTGACCCTTCATGTTGTCAGCCTTGTGATAGTCCTTGTCATTACGTTTCTTACCGCATACGGAAAGCCGTCAAGAGGACAAGCATCCTTACTGATCGTTGAATTTGGCGTAATAATCTATATCCTGGGTTTTATGCTTGAAATCCTTTCAAATACAGCAGAGGGAGTACATTTTGCATGTATTGTTGAATATCTCGGAGAATATATTCTTTTTACCGCACAGATCTTCTTTATCAGCGTTCTTACAGGAAAAAGGGCGCCAAAGTTTGTATACGCGATATGTGCTGTAGTTTCATTGATCTTCTTGTATCTACTGGTAAAAACAAGGACCACCGGACTGTTCTATAAAGAGATCGGTGTTGATTTCTCGGGACCTTTCAGCAAGCCTTATCTGGTATACGGCATAGGCTTTTATTTGTCGATCGTGTATATATTCTCGATATCCGTGGTTTCATGTGTGTTCTGTATATTAAAGTATCAGAATGGAACCAAAGTAGAGAAAAGCAGACTTTTATATGTACTTGTTTCGGTTATTTTCTGCTGGCTGCCCTTTGCAATCAAACTTACCGGTATAACACATGGATATGAGATCCCGGGACTTGGAATAATCCTCGCATCATCCTGCATGTACATCAGCGTATACAAGATGGGCTTCCTTGATTCGGTTATTATCGCGGGAACCAACGCCCTTGATCATAGCCTTGAGGGAATCCTTGTTGTTGATACAAACTATGTACTCAAGTATCAGAACAAGCAGATCGAAGGTATTTTTGGTAAGCTCCCTACAGGCAGATCTCTTATAGATCACGAGATCCTTGGACCGGTTTTCAGGGATGAAAAGCACACAATCGACGTAGGAGACAGAGTTTATGACTTTGTTCAGGAGGCTCTTACCGAAAGAGAATGTACGCAGGGACACATGCTCTGGGTCATTGACAGTACAGAACATTACAAGACTGTTGAGAAGATCCATGAACTGGCTATCAGAGATGCTTTGACAGGCCTATACAACAGGAACTATTTCCAGAAACTTGTTGAAAAAGATATTGATGCAGGTCTTAGCGGAACCATGATCATGATCGACATGGACAACTTTAAGAGTGTTAACGACAACAACGGTCATCAATGTGGTGACGCGATCCTTATGGCTCTGGCTACAGTTATGGCCGGATTTACGGATGAGGTTTTATACAGCGGCAGAATAGGCGGAGACGAATTCTGCGGATTCTTAAGGGGTATCGTGGATGAGAAGGAGATTGCCGAGAAGCTTACTAAACTTTCGGGTGATTTTGAAAGAACCGTTGAGTCAATCGGATATAAAGATGTAACAAGCTTGTCAATCGGTGCAGTTCCGTCTAATAAAGTTGAGAAGAAGACTTTCAAAGCTCTTTATTCTGAGGCTGATAAAGTCCTTTATAAAGCAAAGACAGCAGGAAAGAGAAGATTCGAGATTAAATGATCGTGAAATCCGGTATTTCACAGCATCGGGAATTGTAAGTACTATTCAGAGAAAAAATGTAAGTGATGAGAAAATATCTTGATATAGCATTAATTTTGTGTGGAATATAGTTTCTATGTGTGGTAAAATAAATCAATAATCGTAATATTACAGGGGTATATCGTTTTTCTTTGCGGTATATGCGAAAGGAGAGACACAGTGAGACTTGTAACGCGTTCGGATTTTGATGGATTGGTGTGCGGAGCATTGCTCCTTGAAGCGGGAGTTATCGATCATTGGAAGTTTGCTCATCCCAAGGATCTTCAGGATGGAATCGTGGAGATCGACGAAAATGATTGCCTTGCTAACGTTCCCTATGTTGAGGGTTGCGGACTTTGGTTCGATCATCACTCAAGTGAGTTTGAGCGTCAGCAGCTTGAAGGAAAGTACAAGGGCGAGAGCCGCGTAACACCTTCATGCGCAAGGATCATTTACGAATATTACGGAGGTAAAGAAAAGTTCCCTCAGTACGACGATATCATGGAAGCCGTTGATAAAGTCGACTCAGGAAACCTTACAATTGATGAGGTTATGAATCCCAAGGGATGGATCCTCATCGGATTCCTTATGGATCCCAGAACCGGACTCGGACGTTGGAGACAGTTCACAGTTTCCAACTACCAGCTCATGGAAAAACTTCTTGTGGCTTGCTCAAAGAACACCACGGAAGAAATCCTCAATATGCCCGATGTAAAAGAGCGTATTGATGTTTATATGGAGCAGACCGAGAAATTCAAAGAGATGGTCAAGGCTCACACCCATACCGAAGGAAATGTTATCATTTCAGACCTTCGCGGTGTTGATCCTATCTATACAGGTAACCGCTTCATGATTTACTCTATGTATCCCGAGCAGAACATTTCAGCTTGGATCGTAAGCGGTAAGGGCGGTGAAGGATGCAGCGCAGCCGTTGGTTACAGCATCCTCAACAAGACTTCAAATGTTAACGTCGGAAGCCTTATGCTCAAGTATGGCGGTGGCGGACACAGAAAAGTCGGAACATGTCAGTTCACCAACGCAAACATGGGAACCGAACTTCCCAAGATGCTGGATGAGCTTTGCGCACTTGCGAACGGAAGATAAATATAGGACCGAGGTTTCAACTTGAGACCTCGGTCTTTTTGCATTTTAAAAGCCGCCACCTGAAAAGTAACGGCTTTTGCTTGTTATAGATATGATCAGTTTTCAAATGTTTCCGCAACTGTCTTTAAGTGCTCGATGATGGGAAGGTGCTGGGGGCAGATGCCTTCGCACTGGCCGCATCCTATACACTCACTGGCTTTACCGAAGGTCTTGGTAAGCTCTGCATAATCATCTTTTCCGGATTTCCATCCCCACTGCTTGATGATCTTTTTCTCTTCATTTAAGAGAGCGAAGTATTTGGGAATTGCGATCTTCATAGGGCAACCGTCGGTGCAGTATGAACATGCGGTGCAGGGAACGGCAATGTCGGATCTGATCTTTTCGGCTGCACGTAAGCAGATAGCTTGTTCTTCTTCGGTAAGAGGAGCGAAGTCCTGCATGTAGGAAGAGTTATTATCCATCTGCTGAAGGTTGCTCATTCCGCTTAATACCATAAATACGTTCTTGTGGCTTGCTGCGAATTTGACTGCCCATGAGGCAATGGTCCAATCGGGATGGGTAGCACGCATTTCTTCGGTGATGTAATCGGGAAGAGTAGCAAGAGCGCCGCCCTTTACAGGCTCCATGATAATGACTTTTTTACCATGCTTTTCAGCTACTTCATAGCACTTTCTTGACTGAACATTGTCGCTTTCCCAGTCAAGATAATTGATCTGAAGCTGAACGAATTCAAACTCGGGATGCTCTGAAAGAACCTTCTCAAGCATTTCGGCATCGGAGTGGAAAGAGAAGCCGATATGCTTAACGAGTCCGGCTGCTTTCTTTTCCTGAATCCAATTAAAGCAGTCAAGGTTTGTGTACTTTTCGTAGTTACCTCTCTCGATATCGTGGATAAGGTAGAAATCGAAGTACTCTACGCCTGTCTTTTCAAGCTGCTTGTTGAAGATTTCATTGCGGCCTTCCTTGGTATCGAAGAAACCGGCATGAAGCTTGGTGGTGAGAGTATAGGAATCTCTGGGATAACGATCTACAAGAGCCTCCTTGATAGCTGTTTCGCTGGCTCCGCCGTGATACATCCATGCGGTATCAAAGTAGGTAAAACCGCGCTCTAAGTACATGTCAACCATCTTCTTGGTCTGTTCAATATCGATAACATTTCCCACAGCGGGGTCTACAAGGGGAAGTCTCATAAGGCCGAAACCGAGTTTTTTGGGATTATTGTATAAGTCTTTCATAGCTGCCTCCGGTATATTTGTCTTTATGATTATTGACATAATTTATCGTTTACTTCATCATTTTAATATAGATTTACAAGGCATTTCTACCTAAATAGTGCGTAAAAAAGTAAAAAAATACTGTGAAAATCATAAACCAAATAGTTTTTACCCCTTTCTATTCCTATTCAACGGATTTTATGGTAGAATATTAGTTTGATTGAGCAGTAATTTATTGACAAAATTTGGTTTTAAAGGTGGAATTTTATGGCATTAAATAAGAAGCCCACTACGGGTATGAGAGACATTCTTCCTGAGGAAATGAGGATCAGAGAGTATGTTCAGAATGTTATCAGCGAAACCTATGCTAAGTTTGGTTTTACGAGGATCGAGACACCCTGTGTCGAGAACATCGGAAACCTTACCAGCAAGCAGGGCGGAGATAACGAAAAACTTATCTTCAAGATCTTAAAAAGAGGAGAGAAGCTTGATGTAGCCAACGCTGCTACCGAAGAGGAAGTGGTTGACGGCGGATTAAGATATGACCTCACCGTTCCTCTTGTCAGATATTATTCAAATAACTCAGCTAATCTTCCCACTCCTTTCAAAGCCCTTCAGATGGGAAATGTATGGCGTGCGGACAGACCTCAGAGAGGACGTTATCGTCAGTTCATGCAGTGCGATATCGATATCCTCGGAGAGCCTTCAAACCTTGCTGAGATCGAACTTATCCTTGCTACAACAACAACTCTTGGAAAGCTTGGATTCAAGAACTTCGAGATCAGGATCAATGAGAGACGCATCCTTAAGGCTATGGCTGCTTATGCCGGATTCAGCGAGGATTCTTACGACAGCGTTTTCATCACCCTTGATAAGATGGACAAGATCGGTCTTGATGGTGTAAAGGCAGAGCTTCTTGAGAACGGTTTTGCAGAGGACAGTGTCGATAAGTACTTAAAGCTTTTTGAGAACAACGACACGACTTCTGAAGGAATCAGAAAGATCGCTGATGTACTCGGTGATTTCCTTGATGCTGAGATCAGAGAAAATCTCATCGAGATCATTGATTCCGTTGAGAGTACCAAGCAGGCAGAGTTTAAGATGGTATTTGATCCCACCCTTGTTCGCGGAATGGGATATTATACAGGAACTATTTTTGAGATCGCGATCCCTGAGTTTGGCGGAAGCTGCGGAGGCGGCGGAAGATACGACAAGATGGTTGGAAAGTTCACCGGTAACGATGTTCCCGCCTGCGGATTCTCCATCGGATTTGAAAGGATCGTCCTTCTTCTTACCGAGAGCGGATTCAAGGTTCCCGGAGAAGCAGGAAAGGTTGCATACCTTATCGAAAAAGGAATCGGCGGTGAGAAGCTTTGCGAGATCATTGCAAAAGCTCAGAAAGCCCGTGAGGATGGAAAGCAAGTCTTGGTTGTTCGCATGAACAAGAACAAGAAGTTCCAGAAAGAGCAGCTTAACGCTCAGGGCTATGAAGATTTCGAAGAGTTTTTCAAATAAGAAATATTCCATTTCTTATTTGAGCGCTCCGGCACGCAAATATTCTCGAGAGAATATTTGATCATATTAGTTACTAATTCTGCGAAGAAACGCAGTGAATTTGGAGGAGAAAATGGTACAGTCCAGAACCCATAATTGTAATGAATTAAGACTGTCCGATGCAGGAAAAAAGGTTGTCCTTGTCGGATGGTATGAGAACATCCGCCGTGTCAGCAAGAACTTAGGATTCGTTATCCTTCGTGACTTCTACGGCACTACCCAGATCGTTCCCGAGACAGAAGAAATGATGAATGCATTCCTTGAACTCAACACCGAGTCCACCGTTTGTGTAGAAGGTGTTGTAAGAGAACGTTCAAACAAGAACCCCAAGATCGCTACCGGCGACATCGAAGTTGTTCCCGATAAGATCACCGTTCTCGGAAAGTGCAGACATGCAGAGCTTCCTTTCGAGATCAATCACTCAAGAGAAGCAGACGAGAATGCAAGACTCAAGTATCGCTATCTTGACCTTAGAAACCCTGAGGTTAAGAAGAATATCGTTCTTAGAAGCCGGGTTGTTTCAGAACTTAGAAGAGCCATGACCGAGGAAGGATTCCTTGAGATCACTACTCCCATCCTTACCGCATCAAGCCCTGAAGGAGCAAGAGACTTCCTTGTACCTGCAAGAAAGCATCCCGGAAAGTTCTATGCACTTCCCCAGGCTCCTCAGCAGTTTAAGCAGCTCCTTATGACTTCAGGATTCGATCGTTATTTCCAGATTGCACCCTGCTTCAGAGATGAGGATGCAAGAGGAGACCGTACTCCCGGTGAGTTCTATCAGATGGATATGGAGATGGCATTTGCTACTCAGGACGATGTTCTCGGAGTACTTGAAAAGGTTCTCGTACCTGTATTTGAAAAGTACGGAATCTACGATCGCATCACTCCGGCTCCCTTTAAGAGAATTCCTTTCAGAGAGTCAATGGAGAAGTACGGAACAGATAAGCCCGATCTTCGTATCGACCTTGAGCTTAAGGACGTAACCGATGTTCTTGGTGGAATCGAATTCGATCCCTTTAAGGCAGACCGTATCGAAGCAGTAGTTGTTACCGGCTTCAATGCTACAAGAAAGCAGATCGACCAGCTTATCGCTGATGTTGAAGTACAGACCGCTAAGAAGACCTACTGGTTCAGAGTAGATGAGAACGGTGAGATCGTCGGCGGTATTTCAAAATTCGTTCAGCCCATTAAGGACGAAGTTATCTCAAAACTTGGATTAACCAATGGATGCTTCGTTGGTATCGCAGCAGGCTCTAAGGGCGAGGCTCTTAAGACCGCAGGCGTTTTGAGAACAAAGCTTGGTGTTCTTTGCCCCGAGCATATGGATAAGGAACAGTACCAGTTCTGCTGGATCGTTGACTTCCCTATGTACGAGATCGGTGAGGAATCAGGAGAGCTTGAGTTCTGCCACAATCCTTTCTCAATGCCAGTTGGCGGACTTGAAGTCCTTGAGAAGGCAGCAAAGGGAGAGTTTGATCCCCTTGAGATCATGGCTAATCAGTATGACCTTGTAATCAATGGTTATGAGTCAGCATCAGGAGCCGTTAGAAACCACGATCCCGAGATCATGGTAAAGGCATTCGAGCTTGTTCGTCTCGGAGAAGATGATGTTAAGGCTAAGTTCCCCGCTATGTACAATGCCTTCACTTACGGAGCACCGCCTCATGCAGGAGCTGCTCCCGGAGTAGACCGTATGATCATGCTCCTTACCGGAGAAGAGTCCATCCGTGAAGTTATTACCTTCCCTATGAACAAGAACGCACAGGACGTTATGATGGATTCTCCTTCAGCAGTTACTCAGAAACAGCTTGATGATGTACATATCGCAATTGTAATGCCTAAAAAAGAAGAGGAATAAATCTGCAAAATGCTTATGGTATATCTTTTAAAATATGATATTCCGGAGCTTACAGATATAAGCGACGATATGTTTGGCCGCCTTGTGGGAATGGTTGATTCTCACAGGGCGACTGAAACTAAGCGCGTAAAAAACAATAAAGCCAGAGCCGCTGCTCTCGGCGCGGGACTGCTTCTTCAATACGCCATGAGCGAATGGCTAAGCGGAGTTAGGGATAATTCTTATGTAGAGATAAATGCAGAAAGTCCCCTTTCACTCCTCGGTCCCATCAATGATTTTGAATTCACCATTGGTGACCAGGGGAAGCCCTATTTTAAAGATAAGGATCTTCCCTATTTTAATATTTCCCATGCGGGATCTTATGTTGCTATTGCAATTTCCGACAAGGAAGTTGGAATAGACATACAGGATAAAAGAAAGCAGAAAGAAAAGGATCTTGCGAAAAGATTCTATTCAAAGAGAGAACACGCATCGGTAAAGGCTGACAGTACGGGCGATATGTTCTATCGCTTATGGACAAGAAAGGAAGCTCTTGGCAAATGCACCGGAGACGGAGTAAGACCTTATCTTGATACCGATGTTCTTGAATTAAATAAAGGCGAACTCGCTAAATACGAGTGGAATGAAAAGAGAGTATATGACTGCTTCCTTTGTGTGTGCAAAAGAAAGTAAATTATAAAATGAGATCATTATTAAAGTATTTACGTAATTACAGAAAAGAATCGGTGATCGCACCGTTGTTTAAATTGCTCGAAGCCACCTTCGAGCTTTTTGTGCCTCTTGTGATATCAAGAATTATCGATGTTGGTATCCCAAGCGGAGACCGTCCCATGATCGTTAGAATGGGACTTGTTCTTATCGGACTTGCCCTTGTTGGCATGGTAGCAGCTATCACAGCTCAGTTTTTTGCAGCAAAAGCAGCAGTCGGTTTTTCAACGGAATTAAGAGAGGCGGTTTTCTCACATATCCAGACTTTCGATTTTACAAGAATTGACAAGATCGGAACTTCTACTCTTATCACAAGAATGACCAGTGACATCAACCAGCTCCAGAACGGAGTTAACATGGTGCTGAGACTTTTCCTTAGGTCGCCCATCGTTGTCTTCGGAGCAATGATCATGGCATTTACCATTGATACAAAGGCTGCTCTTGTATTTGTTGTTGCCATTCCGGTCCTTTCTGTGATCATTTACGGAATCATGCTCCTTACCATGCCTCTTTACAAGAGAGTGCAGGGAAACCTTGATAAGGTTCTCGGACATACAAGAGAGAATCTTACCGGTGTAAGAGTTATTCGTGCCTTCAGACTTGAAAACAAGGAATTAAAGGATTTTGAATTTGATAATAGGATCCTCACCAAAGCTCAGACCCATGTAGCAAGGTTCTCAGCTCTTACAAATCCTCTTACATATGTGATCGTTAACGGAGCCATTATCGCTCTTATTTACATCGGCGGCGTTAAGGTAAACGTTGGTGATCTTACCCAAGGTCAGGTTGTTGCCATCGTAAACTATATGAGCCAGATCCTTGTTGAACTCATTAAGTTTGCGGACCTTATCGTTCTTATAACAAAAGCTATTGCCTGCGGTGACAGAGTTGCATCTGTTCTTAAGACCGATAACGGAAGTGAAGCTGTTAAGGCACTTGACGATAAAGAGACAAGTGCAATAACCAATGGTGATTACATCGTATTCGACCATGCTTCACTTAAATATGAGGGAGCAGGAGATGAAACCTTAAGTGATATGAATTTTACCGTTAAGAAGGGCGAAACCATTGGTATCATCGGCGGTACAGGTTCAGGTAAGACTTCACTTGTTAACATGATCCCCGGATTCTATCCTGCAACCGACGGTAAGATTTATATTGACGGAAAAGATGCAGCAAGCTACGACGGAGCCGAGCTTAGAAGTAAGGTTGGCGTTGTTCCTCAGAAGGCAGTTCTTTTTAAAGGAACCATCAGAAGCAACCTTCTCTGGGGTAATGAAAATGCAACAGACGAGCAGCTTTGGAATGCTCTTAATATAGCCCAGGCTACAGAGGTAGTTAAAGGAAAAGAGGGAGAACTTGACGCTGTTGTTGAGCAGGGCGGAAAGAACTTCTCAGGCGGTCAGAAGCAGAGACTTACTATTGCCCGGGCCCTTGTTAAGAATCCCGAGATCCTGATCCTTGATGACTCTGCATCAGCACTTGACTATGCAACGGATGCGGCCCTCAGAAAGGCGCTCGCTGAGATCAAGGATACCACGGTATTCATCGTATCCCAGCGCGCATCCTCAATTAAGAATGCAGACAAGATAATCGTTCTTGATGACGGCCGTATCGCCGGCATCGGAACCAACGAGGAACTCCTTGAGTCTTGCGAGGTATATCAGGAAATCTATTATTCTCAGTATGAGAAATAGGCGCCGTCACTAGGACTAATATCATGGAAAATAAGAATAGTTTTGTAAAACATACAATTGGAAAAATTTTCAAGTATATATCGCATCACATTCCGCTGCTGATACTTTCACTACTCCTCGCAGCGACGATAGTTGTGAGCACCCTCTACATCCCCGTCCTCATTGGAAAAGCCGTTGACCTTTTCATCTACGGTGCGGGAACGGTTGATTTTGATGCGCTCTTTAAGATCATGATCAGAATGGGAATAGTGATCCTTATCACTGCGGTTTCCCAGTGGGTCATGAATACCATTAACAACCACATCACATATCATATCGTAGAGGACATCAGAAACGATGCAATGAATCATCTCCACAAATTGCCTTTGTCATACCTTGACCGGCAGTCAAACGGAGATATCGTAAGTCGTATCGTAGCGGATGTAGATACATTTGCGGATGGACTTTTGATGGGCTTTACCAAGTTCTTTACCGGAATCCTTACGATCCTCGGAACCCTTGGCTTCATGATAAAGACAAGTCCCATTGTTTCCATCGTTGTTATTGTTATTACGCCACTTTCATTCTTCGTGGCAAAGTTTATTGCAACACATACCCATGACTACTTCCAGAGTCAGTCAAAGATCCGTGCGGAGCAGACCGCTCTTATCGATGAGATGATCGGAAATCAGAAGGTAGTCAAGATATTTGCAAGAGAAGAGGCTGTTAAGGAACAGTTTAACGAGATCAACAAAAGACTTCACGACAGCTCACTTAAAGCAGTATTTTACTCATCCCTTGTAAACCCCAGCACAAGATTTGTAAACTCCCTTGTTTATGCAGGAGTTGCGGTTGTTGGTGGATTCTTTGTTATCAAAGGATTTGGAGACGGTAATGTGGCAGCGTTAACCGTTGGTGAATTATCCTGCTTCCTTACATACGCAAACCAGTACACCAAACCTTTTAACGAGATCTCAAGTGTTATCACTGAACTTCAGAATGCTATTGTCTGCGCATCAAGGATCTTTGCATTTATCGAAGCTGAGCCTCAGATTCCCGATGCAGAGGACGCAACTGTTATTGAGAACGTTAGTGGAAACGTAAGCCTTGAGAACGTAGAGTTCAGATATGTTGAAGATAAGCCTCTTATCAGAGACTTCAGTCTTGATGTTAAGCCCGGTCAGAGAGTTGCCATCGTTGGTCCTACCGGATGCGGTAAGACAACGGTTATCAACCTCCTCATGAGATTCTATGATGTACGTGATGGAGCTATTAAGGTTGAGGGTAACGACATCAGGAATGTTACAAGAGACAGCCTTCGCGGAAGCTACGGAATGGTGCTTCAGGATACATGGCTAAAAGCAGGTACCATAAGAGAAAACATCTGCATGGGTAAGCCCGATGCTACGGATGAGGAGATCATAGCTGCGGCTAAGGCAGCTCACTCCCACAGCTTTATCAAACGTCTACCCAATGGTTATGATACCGTTATCGGAGAAGACGGCGGAATGCTGAGTCAGGGACAGAAGCAGCTTCTTTGCATTACCAGAGTTATGCTTTGCCTTCCTCCCATGCTTATTCTTGACGAAGCTACAAGCTCTATTGATACACGTACCGAGATCAGGATCCAGAAAGCCTTTGCAAAGATGATGCAGGGAAGAACAAGCTTTATCGTTGCTCACAGACTTTCTACTATTAAGGAAGCGGATGTGATCCTTGTTATGAAGGATGGAAACATCATCGAGCAGGGCAACCACGAGAGCCTTCTTGCAAAAGGTGGCTTCTATGCAAACCTTTACAACAGTCAGTTCGCAGTATAAGAGGTTTAGACTATGTTACCTAAGGAACCAAACATGCTTTTAAGCATGGTGAATATGAAATTAAGAGACAGATATTCTAATCTTGAAGACCTTTGCGATGACCTTGATGAGAGCGTATCAGAAATCAGTGATATCCTCGACAGAGCGGGATACAGATACGATGAATCGTCAAATCAGTTCAAAGGAAAGTAAGTCTTATAAATAACGGATCAGATCTGAATCAATAGATTAGAATTTGAGGTTAAAATGGCCGGAGAGCAGTTTAGAGAATTAAGAGAAAAGTTTAAATTCTTTGATTATAAAAATTATGAAAAGTCTATCGAAGACGGTTACCTTGTCTGCAAATTTTTCTTTGAGATAGAGGGACTTGAAAGTTTTGTATCAAAGTGGAAGTTCCCCATTACAGAGCTTTGTCCTTTTTCCGAAGAGGAACTTTTAAAAGACGAGATCTTAGATCAAATGATCTTTAACCTCGGTATGGTTGAGACCATCAGCTATTACAAGATCACCTGCCCCAAGACCGCAAAGATTTCCTGCGGAAGTCTGAATGAGTGGCAGCAAAAATGGTGGCAGAAATTATATCGTAACGGACTGGGAGAATTCCTTTATATCAACGGTATCGAATATATCGAGCCGGAAGAACTTGTTAAGTTTGAAGTCAAGGAAGAAGCTTTAAAGACTTATCACGACAACAGAAAATATGAGGGCGCTCTTGTGCCAATTGGTGGCGGAAAGGATTCCGTAGTCAGCCTTGAGGTATTAAAAGGACAGCCCATTATTACATATTCCATCAACGGAAATGAGACCACAAAAAACGTTATCGATGTCTGCGATTATAAAGCAGGGGATTACGCGGTAAAGAGGATCCTTGATAAAAAGATCCTTGAGATGAATGAAAAGGGATACATGAACGGTCATATTCCTTTCTCTGCAGTAGTTGCCTTTTCTGCAGTCATTTCCGCGTATTTGACAGGAAGACAGAACATCACTCTGTCAAACGAAAACAGTGCCAACGAGTCAACGGTTAAGGATTCATTTGTTAATCATCAGTATTCAAAATCATTTGAATTTGAAAAGGACTTTGAGGAGTATTTTAAGAGCCTTACCGATTCGGACATCCATTATTTCAGTTTGTTAAGACCTCTTACCGAGCTTCAGATCGCATGGCTTTTTGCCGATGCCAAGCAGTACCATAAGGTATTCAGAAGCTGTAACAGAGGAAGCAAACAGGGCATTTGGTGCTGTAATTGCCCTAAGTGTTTATTTGTTTACATCATCCTTTCGCCTTTCATAAAGGAAGAGGATCTTGTTAATATTTTTGGCGAAAAACTTCTTGATAAAGAAAGTCTTGATCTTGACTTCAGAGAACTTGCGGGAATTGAGGAGAACAAGCCCTTTGAATGTGTTGGAACAAGACGTGAAGTTTTGGCATGCCTTAAGAGATTTAAGGACAGGGGAGGAAAGAGCCTTCTTACTGACAGATACAGTGAGCAGATTTCTAAGATCACATACGACATAGACGAGATGCTTGCAGAGTGGAACGATGAAAATAGCGTACCCGATGGTTATAAGAAAGCGTTAAAGAATTTGATGGAGAAAAAGAGTTAGGACGTAGAAATGAACAATTTGATCAAAGATACCATTAAAGATAAGAGAGTTCTTATTTGGGGATACGGGAGAGAAGGAAAAGCATCAGAGAAGTACATTAAGGAATATTGTGAGCCCAAGTCACTTACAGTTTTCGAGGGAAAGATCGAGGACATAATCGAGAGCGAATACGACCTCATCATCAAGAGCCCCGGAATCGTAATGCATGACTACGAGCCCATCAATAAGAAAAAATACACATCACAGACCGAACTGTTTTTAGGGCAGTACCGTGATCA
>JAEEOO010000013.1 GCA_016284315.1 Lachnospiraceae bacterium
ACCTCTGTTTCTCGCATCCATAGTGACAACGGTTATACCCTTGTTCTTAAAGTATGACTTCCACTTATCTGTGGACGCCTTGTCTGCAAGATCTGATTTATTCAATATAACAAGCCTAAACTTGTTTTTTCCAAGTTCGTCAATATCCGGATTTCGGCTGCTTAAGGGTGCTCTTGCATCAAGAAGTTCTATCACAAGGTCAACCAGGGATATTTCTTCTTTCATCATACGCACCGCTTTGGTCATATGACCCGGGTACCATTCATAACTCATTTAACTAACCCCATTTTCTTTCCGCCCTGCGGCAGTTTAAACCAAACATGTCCTTTAATATCTTCGGTGGGTACAGGACCTATTCCGGAAAATCTGCTGTCTTCGCTTTCGGAGGTCTTGTCACCAAGTAGGAAATATTCATTTCCCTCGAGGACGATCTCATTATCAGCAATACCTGCTTCTGCGATATATCCGGAATGAACTTTTGATTGCTCGCCGTTCACATACAATCTTCCGTCCTTTATCTGGACCGTATCTCCGGGAACTGCAACAACACGTTTGGTGTAGTAATATGAATTCTCATTACCGTTGGGAAGAAAGATAACTATATGTCCTACTTTCGGTTTTCCCAAAACATAACTGAATCTGTCTATAAGGAGTTTCTGTTCTGATTCAATCTCCGGCTCCATCGATGCTCCAACCATCGATACCCTCATTCCAAACAGCATTACAAGCGCTGCCGCCAGGAAAATTGTTATCAAAACACTAAAGATCCAACCCAGTACTTCATGTACCTGTTTATAACTTATTTTCTTTTTTCTTTTGTAGAAGGACAAACCGTCCGAATGCTTAGCCATACTTGATTTATTATACCACGAAAGCCCATTTTAAGTAAACGCTTGTTATCTAATGAAACGTATTAAGAATCCTTAAAAATTCACGTTTAAAACAACATAAAAAAGGCAACCCTTCATAACGAAGAATTGCCTTTGATAACAAAGAAAAAGAATTATTTAACGATTTCCTTAACCTTTGCCTTCTTACCGATACGGTCACGAAGGTAGTTAAGCTTAGCACGTCTAACCTTACCTCTTCTTACAACTTCGATCTTCTCTACGTTGGGAGAGTGAAGGGGCCAAGTCTTCTCTACGCCAACACCGTTTGATGACTTTCTAACGGTGAAGGTCTCTCTGTTGCTTCCGCCCTGACGCTTAAGAACAGTTCCTTCAAAAACCTGGATTCTTTCACGGTTACCCTCTTTGATCTTGCCGTAAACCTTAACGGTATCTCCTACTGCAAAATCATCGATCTGTGCCTTTAACTGCTCGGCTTCGATTTCTTTAATAATGTCGCTCATTTTAAGCTCCTTCCATACAATGGATGTTCTTAATACCTGTCCGGTAACAGAGGACCATCTTTGTTAACACAACTACATTAATATACTATAAACCACTTTAAAATGCAAGTGTTTTTATACTGTTTTATAAGATTTTTTACAAGTGAAGCCATGTAAGTATCTTATCTCCACCGTAAACTCCCATCTTTTCCTGAAGTTTTATGGAATTTACGTTATCAATGATCACCTGTCCGTATGGTGTTCTTCCGGCCTCAAGATCCCTGTTGAACATAAAGCTTTCAAGATCGGCGGCAAGTCCTCTTCTTCTGAACCTTTCGTCGATATAAAGCATTCCGATGCTGCCTTCTCCGTGGGTACCGATAAATCCGGCAATTTCATTGTCTACAAATATTCCGTAAACAATGCCTTCGCGAACTTTTTCCACCGCATAATCGTATCCGGCAAGTTCATAATGTGTACCAACATAATCGGCATATTCTTCCGTCAAAAGCCTAATATCCTTATTTACGATCTTCCTATGGACATTCTCTGTATAAACGTAATTATATACATCACATGACTTGTGAATGCCTTCAACGTCTTTTAAGATATCACCAAACTCTTGGCCTACAACAATACTGTGAACACCATCAGGGAGAAGCGAAAGGAACTCATCCACATCCATTTTGCGATTTATGTCAACCATTACCAGATCGTCGCAAGCCATATAGATGACCAAAGGATCTGTATTAATGATCTCACCGGTACCGCGTCTTAAACTCTCAAGCATCTGAATATTGTTACGCTTGTCCTTAAGGAGTTCTTTAATATAATGCTCACGCTGCTTATATTTTTCAAAAAGATCGGGGCGAACTTTCTCAGTCAGTTCCTCGGCCTTTTCTTTTCTCCAGGCATTTACTTCCTTGGGATTTCCCTTAAGAAGAACCCCGGGTACGCTCATTCCGTTCCAAACTTCAGGCCTTGTGTACTGAGGATATTCAAGAAGATCCCCATAAAAAGACTCTATATCCGCAGAAACCTCATTACCAAGGACACCGGGAATAAGTCTTGAAACCGCATCTATCATAACAAGAGCAGGGAGTTCTCCGCCGGTTAATACATAATCTCCGATAGAGTATCTGTCGGTAACGATTTCTTCCAAAACTCTTTCATCAATTCCTTCATAATGACCGCAAAGGAAGACAAGTTCGTCCTCTTTTGCAAGATTTAATGCATCTTTCTGTGTAAAAGGCTTTCCCTGGGGTGTTACATAAATAGTTCTGATCCTATGATTTTCACCTTCACAATTGTTTTTTAAAGAAGCATTTTCAACAGCCTTATAGGCATCATATACCGGCTGGGCCTGCATAAGCATACCTGCTCCGCCGCCATAGGTATAATCATCAACTCTTCCGTTCTTGTCATTGGAATAATCTCTGATATTTACAACATTACAAGACAAAAGGCCTTTTTCACAGGCCCTTCCCAAGATGCTGGTATGTAATCCCTGTTCTATAAAGTCAGGAAATAATGTCAAAACGTTTATTTTCATAAATACACCTATTTCAAGTAAAAACGATTAGCAAATGTATCTTCCGATAAACGGAATCCTTCTGACTACTGCACTTCCGGCTATACCTACTATAAATACAGCCAAGATATAAAACAGATCAGCGATGATAAAGTGCCATCCTGCAACGAATTTGGGGACAAAATTAAGTAAAACGATCACAAGAATATGTGAAACATATAGACCTAAAGTGTCCTTTGAAACATTTGAAAGAAGTTTTCCACTAAAACCGGAAAGTTCTTTCTTCCCAAAACTATCCAAAGCAAGCTGAAAAATTGCTAATGAATAGAAAAATGTATAAACGGTATAGCTGTCAACAAATGAAGTGATACCGTAGCCTCTCTTGATTGAAAATAAAAAAGTAAAGAATATTTCCAGGAAAAAAGATATAATTCCAAGTATGTAAACAGCTCTCTTTACCGCTTTGGTAAGCCCGATATGAACCAAATAATATCCTAAAACAAAATATCCCACATAGCTGCATACAAGCTGAATATTTCTATATTCAAGAGCTATTGTAACTATCTCAAAGAAACTAAATGCATTAACAGTCTCGCATAAGATCTGGAATACAAAGAATAAGAGAATAAATAGTTTTACTTCTTTTACATCCGCATTTTGGATCCATCTTACAAGTATCGGAGTGATCATATATATTCCAATGATCATAGGTAAGAACCAAAGGTGATTACTGGAATTAACGCAGCTCCACAAAAACATCTTAACGGTGTGGTCATAACCAATAAAATTATATGTACCGTAAACGATGCACCAAACTATCCAGACTATAAAAAGCCTTAAAATATTATGTTTCCAAAGTCTCTTAATATCAAGTTCCTTATCGGGGCGCATAAAAAGAGCACCGCTTATCATAACAAAAACCGGTACTCCAAAATGCGATATACTATTAAGCACTGTGGACCAAGTCCATGACGCGCTCCCCAATTCACGAGTAAAGACATCGCCTGAAGTAAGATGCATAACAATGATACTTAAGGCAGATAATACTCTCAGCACGTCAAATGCTGTATTTCTCAGTGAATTATCTTTCACAAGACAACTCCTTATAAAAACTAATCAAGAAGTCCATCCAGAACATGAACGCGCATAAAACCTTCTTCTACATTAACATCAAGAACGCACTCCTTGATGGCAGGAAGAAGAAGTTCTCTTCCGTCGTTCATCTTGATCTGATAAACATCATTTGCGCCCGTGGGCATAACATCTGTCAGAACTCCGAGTTCATTATCATTCTCATCAATAACTTTGATATCGATGAGATCCGCAATGAAATACTCGTCTTTTGAAAGTCTGACAGCATGTTCACGGTCTACAAAAATACCCCTCTGACGAAACTTTACAGCCTCTTCAGGTGTATCTATACCCTTCAGTTTAAGAAGGACCTTATCGGTGGTGACTCTGGCACTTTCAACCTCGAATTTATCAAGACCTGTTTTGCCTTCAACAAATACTTCCTTTAAGCGTTTAAAGCGCCTTGAGTCATCAGTCGTAGGATATACCTTCATCTCACCGCGTACGCCGTGAGATGAAGTGATTATACCAATCTTAAAAAAGTCTTCCATAGCCTCTGATTATTCCACTATTTCAACTTCTACTCTTGTATTATCTCTGGTAGATGCAGCCTTGACAACGGCGCGGATAGACTTAGCTATTCTTCCCTGCTTGCCAATTACCTTTCCCATATCGGAAGGATCCACGCGAAGCTCAACAACGGTAGTTCTTCCCTCTGCCCTCTCGGTGACAACAACTTTGTCCGGATTGTCTACAAGAGCCTTGGCCATAACTTCTACTAATTCCTTCATTGCAAGTCTCCTCTGACAAATTTTTGTTGGCTTAAATTACTTCTCGATTCCTGCAACCTTGAAGAGCTTAGCAACAACTTCGGTAGGCTGAGCACCGTTAGCAAGCCACTTCTTAGCAGCTTCCTCGTCGATGTTGAAAGATGAAGGATCGGTAGAAGGATTGTAAGTACCAATCTCCTCGATGAATCTACCGTCTCTGGGTGCGCGAGAATCTGCAACGATTACTCTGTAGATGGGAGCCTTCTTCTGGCCCATTCTTCTTAATCTGATCTTAACTGACATTTTTGTTTCCTCCATAAAATTAATTTAAAATGTATATATAGTTTAAGAGTTTATTTTTTACTCTGACTACCAATGGTTAATGACCTTAGAAAGGTCTTCGTCCTCCACCGAATCCTCCGAAACCGCCGAGGCCTCCGAACATTCCGCGTCCGTGTTTGTTACCGCCCATCTGCTTCATCATTTTCTGACTCTGCTCAAACTGTTTAATGAAACGATTAACTTCAGCAACATCAACTCCGGCGCCCTGCGCGATCCTGAATTTTCTTCTGGGATTAAGGACTTTGGGATTTCTTCTCTCCTGAGGGGTCATTGAAAGAACGATTGCTTCCATGTGAGCAAGTTTTTTTTCATCAACCATACCCTCAAGGTCGGAAGCTTTAACACCCATTCCGGGAAGCATTCCCATGATTCCGGCAAGACCACCCATGTTTCTCATCTGCTTCATGCTTTCAAGGTAGTCCTCAAAATCAAACTGACCTTTCTTCATGCGCTTCGCCATATCGCGGCTCTTGTCTTCATCTATATCAATGCTTTCCTGAGCTTTTTCGATCAGTGAAAGCACATCACCCATTCCAAGGATCCTGCTTGCTATTCTGTCGGGATGGAACTGCTCGAGATCATCAAGCTTCTCACCCATTCCACAATAGAAAATAGGCTTTCCGGTAACAGCCTTGATTGAAAGGGCCGCACCGCCTCTTGTATCGCCGTCAAGCTTTGAAAGAATGACTCCGTCGATTCCGACTTTCTCATCAAATTCCTTCGCTACATTAACTGCATCCTGACCTGTCATTGCGTCAACAACGAGTATGGTCTGGTGAACATTAACGGTTTTCTTGATTTCCTGAAGTTCAGACATCATGTCCTCATCAACATGAAGACGTCCTGCCGTATCAAGGATAACAACGTTATGACCGTTCTTTTCGGCATACTCAAGAGCAGCCTTAGCGATCTGAGGAGGTTTAACATCGCTTCCCAGTGAGAAGAAATCAACCTCTACTGCCTCAGCATTTATCTTTAACTGATCAATAGCTGCGGGTCTGTAAATATCGCAGGCAACAAGAAGACTCTTCTTGCCTTTGTTCTTAAATCTCTTTGCCATCTTAGCGGTGGCTGTGGTTTTACCGGCACCCTGAAGACCTGCCATCATGATAACTGTAATGGCTTTACCGGGCTGAAAAGTAACTTCGCCGGTCTCGTTTCCCATAGTAGCGGTGAGTTCATCATTAACAAGCTTGATGACTGTCTGCGCAGGATTAAGGCCGTTCAGCACATCACTTCCGATGGCTTTCTCTTCAACAGATTTGGTAAACTGTTTAACAACTTTAAAGTTTACGTCCGCCTCAAGAAGAGCCATCTTAACTTCTTTAAGAGCAAGCTGTACATCTTCTTCGGTAAGTTTACCTTTGCTGCGAAGCTTCTTAAATACATTTTGAAGTTTGTCTGTTAAACTTTCGAATGCCAATTATAATTCCTCTATAATACCGCCCGCCAGTTTCTTAATGGCTATAAGCGCTTCACTGCGTTTATCAGGGTCGGCCTCGCTTGTAAGTTTATCAATCTCTGTGGCTTTTTTCTTAATGGAAACAAACTTCTTTACAAGATGAAGCTTTTCCTCATATCCCTGTAGGATCTTATCACATCTTTTAACAAGATCGTGAACACCCTGTCTTGAGATACCTTCTTCGTCGGCTACTTCAGCCAGCGACATGTCATCAAAGACAAATCTTTCATAAACACTCTTTTGATGCTCCGTGAGAAGTTCGCCGTAAAAATCATATAATAAAGACTTTTCAAATAGCTCGTCCATATTCGCCTCTCCTTAAGAAGCATTCAAAAAGTGCATACTAAAAGCGCACATATAGTAAAATACTACATGTGCGCCATGGTGTCAAGTATTTTTTCTTTACACTTGTAAAAATACTCTTAAATTATTGTAATTTGAACTTATTAACAATTTCAATAAGGTTGTTGGCTGTCTTCTGCTGCTGCTGAGCCATATCAGCAACCTGCTCAACGGCACCGGATACGCTTTCAACTGAATCGTTAATCTCAGCGCTCTTACTTGAAGTATCCTGAGTGGATTCAGCAATGCTGGATACCGCATCATTTACTTCAGCCATAGAGTTGCTGATCATACCTGTCATCTCCTCAATCTGAGATGCTAGCTTGCCGAAGAGTTCAGCATCTGAGCCATACTGCTCACCAACCTCAACAAAGTTGTCGTAGTCGGGAGTAACTGTCTCGGTAACAAAGGAAAGGAGCTTATTGGATCCTTCGGACATTTCTAGGAATGCCTGCTGAATCTCATTTGTGGTTCCCTTAATCTTCTCAACAGCTTCTGCAGTCTCGGACGCTAGTTTATTGATTTCGGTAGCAACTACGGCGAATCCTCTTCCGGCCTCACCTGCTCTTGCTGCCTCAATAGAAGCATTAAGTGAAAGGAGGTTGATCTGCTCTGCGATCTCGGAAATTGTTGAAGCAAGAGTATCAATCTCGTTAACAACTTCAACCTTGGCATTGGCTTTTTCAAGTTCAACCCTTCTGAGACCTGCAATTCTTATAGCCTCATCATGTGCCTGGCTGCTCTTTTCCTGAATTTCCTTTGCACGTGCAGAGATTCTCTTAACCTCTGTATTGGTCTGCTCGGTTTCTTCAGCAAGACCTTTTACAGATTCATTAACGTCTGCTACAGAGGCGCTAACCTGTTGAGTAGCTGCACCTGTCTGCATCATAGCGTCATTAACAACCGCCATGTTCTCACGAATCTTCTCAAACTCGGCAGCAAGCTGCTGAGACATAGCACCAAGAGTAGTAGATACGTCATTAACATCATTTGATTCTTTAGCAATACCCTGAATAATTGTCTTATTACTGGTAAACATATTATTCAGAGCTCTACCGACTCTACCAACCTCGTCTTTCGACTTGATGTTCATAGGTTCAACAGTAAAGTCTCCTTCTGCAAGGACTCCTGCAAATACGCTAACCTTAGCAAGCTGTCTTGTGATTGAATGGATTACAAGGAAGATTACAACAGCGCCGGCAATTAATGCTATTACAAGGGTCACAACAAGGATCTTCATAAGCTTTGAAACCTGCTCATAAAGTTCCGGCTCCTGTATCTGGAGCATCAGTTTCCATCCAACTTCGGGAACTGTATCAAAGAAAACTTCATACTTATCGGAGCCTTTATAATACTCTCCCGAGCCCTTCTCAGTTGCTAAAACAGTCTGTCCCAATTTAGCAAGTGAAGCATTTGAATCTTCAAGAATGTTATCTCCGTTTTGAGACTTGGTGGTATCAATATCATAGAGATACACACCGCTTGAAGTAGTCAGCATTGCATTACCGGTCTTACCCATACTGATAGCTGCCGTGATCTCTTCAATGGTACCGAGCTGGATATCTACAGTAATACATCCGATAAAATCGCCATTATAATTATAGATAGGAGCCGAGCATGTAGACATAACCGTTTTTGATACGTCATCATAATAAGGGTCAGTCATAATTGGCTCACCATCGGTGCAATTCACAGCATTTAAATAATACTCTTGACTGAGATAATCATAATCAGCGTTACTGTACTCCCATGTAGTAACGATCTCATCACCATCTCTATAGTAATAAGGACCGTAATACTTGCTGGAAGCATTTCCTTTAAAGGGCTCAAACCAAACACCGGCGCCGGATACCATATCATTATCACGAATGATCTGGCTGAAAATGCTCTCATACATGGAATCGCTGCCTTTTATATAAACAGCACTTACTGAGCTACCAAGAGTTTTGGCAGTTGAACGGATAACTCCAAGCTCACCGTCCATCTGATTCATGGCCGCAGTAAGAGTTTCTCCCGCTATTGTTGTAGCCTGTTTGCTTATGATGGACCTACTTTCATTGATTGAAAAGATGGTCATAAGCGCAAGTGTAGCTGCAAATAACGGGAGAAGGATAATAAGCATCTTGGTTTTAATACTCTTCATAGAACAAACCTCCTATGCAAATAATGTAAGTCGAAATACTAAGATCAAATGCTTAAAGCTTTTAAATCAAAACCGTAGATCGTAAATAATCAGTTACAAGGGGTAGTACAATAAAGCCTGTAAAACTAATGCAAATTTAAAATTAAATACTTGTGGAAACTAACTTAGGTTTGTAGCCTTCTTTTTCAAGAGCCTGAATGATCTCATTCTTGTGCTCTGTTCCAAAGGCTTCAAGAGTAATACGAAGTTCAACGGCAGCGTTCCTGTTGATTGAAACAAACTGGTTATGCTCCAATTTTATAACATTACCACTGACTTTGGCAATAACTCCTGCAACTCTTGATAATTCTCCGGGCTTATCCGGCAAAAGAACAGAAACGGTAAAGATTCTGTCTCTTAATATTAGTCCCTGCTGAACGACAGATGACATTGTTATAACATCCATATTTCCGCCGCTAAGGATGGAAACTATTCTCTTATCCTTAACATCCAGCTGCTTAAGAGCCGCAACTGTAAGAAGTCCCGAATTTTCAACAACCATCTTATGGTTCTCAACCATATCAAGGAAGGAAACTACAAGATCGGCGTCATCTACCGTTATTATATCATCAAGATTGTCTTTTAGGAACGGGAAAATCTTACTTCCGGGAGTTTTTACAGCAGTGCCATCGGCTATTGTGTTAACCCCGGGTAAAGTAACTACCTTTCCTGCCTTAATGGATTCCTTCATGCATGCAGCGCCGGTAGGCTCAACACCGATAACCTTGATCTTGGGATTAAGAAGTTTAGCAAGAGTAGAAACACCGGTTGCAAGTCCGCCACCGCCAATGGGTACAAGGATATAATCAACAAGAGGGAGTTCCTTAACGATCTCCATTGCGATAGTACCCTGACCTGTTGCTACTGTAAGGTCATCAAAAGGATGAAGGAAAGTATATCCGTGGTCTTCGGCAAGTTCATAAGCCTTAGCGCATGCCTCATCATAAACATCTCCGTAAAGGATTACTTCCGCGCCGTAACCTTTGGTTCTGTTAACCTTGATAAGAGGTGTTGTGGTAGGCATGACAATAGTAGCCTTTGCTCCAAAAGCTTTAGCTGCATAGGCAACGCCCTGCGCATGGTTACCTGCTGATGCAGTGATAACTCCCTTTGCTCTTTCCTCTTCTGCCATAAGGCTCATCTTATAATATGCACCACGAAGCTTATATGCTCCGGTGTACTGCATGTTTTCGGGTTTGAAGTAAACCTTATTGCCGTACTTGGCACTGAAGTATTCGGAGTAGATGAGTTTGGTTTCGGAGGTGACTTTTTGTACGATTTCTGAAGCTTCTTCGAAAGCTTCTAATGTTAACATTTGTTTTTCCATAATAATCCTCCTAGTTACGGCGCCTAGTTTGTCATAGTCACTTTTAGCACCGCTTCTCACGCTGCGCGCCCCGCACTTGCTATGCAAGATGCTCGGGCATATAGGTCTTCGAAGCAGCGGTACTAAGCTCATTCTTCGAATTCGCTAAGTGCCGGCCTCAGACACATTGCTAAAAGTGACTACAACAAACTCTCGCCTGCTTAAAATTAGTTTATGAAAAGATTGCATCGACGAAGTCGTTAGCATCGAACTTTTGCAAGTCTTCGATCTTCTCGCCGACACCGATGTACTTGACGGGGATGCCGAGTTCGGACTGGATTGCGACTGCGATGCCACCCTTGGCGGTGCCGTCCATCTTGGTGAGGACGATGCCGGTGATAGGTGCGACTTCAGAGAATTCTTTGGCCTGAACGAGGGCGTTCTGACCTGTTGTGCCGTCGAGAACTATGAGGTTCTCTCTGTGAGCATCCGGGAATTCTCTTGAGATGATCTTATCCATCTTACGGAGTTCCTCCATAAGATTCTTTTTATTATGAAGTCTTCCTGCGGTGTCAATAAGAAGGATATCAGTTCCTCTTGCCTTGCATGCGCTTACCGCGTCAAATACAACACTGGCAGGGTCCGCGCCGTTAACGCTTCCAACTATGGGAACGTCAGCTCTCTTGGCCCAAACTTCAAGTTGTTCGCCCGCTGCAGCTCTGAATGTATCTGCGGCTGCGATCAAAACCTTTCTGCCGGAAGCCTTAAATTTGGAAGCAAGCTTGCCAACGGTTGTTGTCTTTCCAACACCATTAACACCGATGACCATAACAATGGACTTCTCGTTCTCGAACTTATACTCTGTCTCGCCGACAGCCATCTGCTGCTTAATGCTTTCCTTTAAGATCTCACGGCATTCTTCTGTTTTCTTTAAATGATCTTTTTTAATTCTTTCCTTAAGGTTATCAATAATGTTCTCGGTAGCTTTAACACCGATATCAGCCATTATCAATATCTCTTCAAGTTCTTCAAAGAAATCATCATCAATCTCCGAAGCAGTAAAAGCATTGTTCAGATTCTTAACAAAGCTGTCTCTGGTCTTGGTAAGGCCTTCTTTAAGTCTTGCAAAGAATCCATGCTTTTTTTCTCCGTCAGTATTGTCTTCGGAAACGCCGGTTACTTCATTTTCAAAATTTGTATTGTCTTCCATTATGCATCCAGGTCTTTCTCAATAAGGTTAACGGAAACAAGTGTTGACACACCCTTCTCCTGCATGGTTATACCGTAGAGACGGTCCACGTTCTCCATGGTTCCGCGTCTGTGGGTAATAACGATGAACTGGGTATGCTTTGTAAGCTTATGAAGGTACTTTGCAAAACGTCCTACGTTTGAATCGTCAAGAGCCGCCTCGATCTCGTCAAGAAGACAGAAAGGTGAAGGCTTGAGATTCTGAATAGCAAACATAAGAGCAATTGCGGAAAGTGCCTTCTCACCACCGGAGAGCTGCATCATATTCTGAAGTTTCTTTCCCGGGGGCTGCGCAATGATCCTGATTCCTGCCTCGAGGATATCTTCCTCTTCCATAAGTTCAAG